>NZ_JBIPMS010000024.1:0-19409 GCF_044368995.1 Flavobacterium sp.
ATTCTATATTAAATCAAACTTTGAAGGTTAATGAAATTATTGTTTGTGACGATCAGTCTACAGATACTACAATTGCAATTTTAGAAGATTACAGCCAAAAAAACACAGGTCTTTTTAAAATTTTTAAAAACCATGTAAATTTAAGAAGTGTAAAAAATTTTGAAAAGGCGACTTCTTTATGTACTGGTGATATTATTTTTCTTTCCGATCAAGATGATAGTTGGTTGCCCGAAAAAGTTGCAGATATTATTCGTTATTTCGAACTAAATCCTAGTATAAATGTAGTATCAACCAATGGTCACTGTATGGATGATAATTCTGAAATTATAGATAAATTTACCGTTTGGGATGTTCCTCAATTATTTATTGATAATAATGTTAAATTTGATTATTATACCTCAATTTCTTATTTTTTTAATATTGCAACAGGTGCAACAATGGCATTAAAAAAATCATTTCTTGCAGAATGTCTGCCTTTTCCTATAATTCCAAATTTTCATCATGACGAATGGTTAGCTAGAGTTTCCAGCTCAAAAAATCAATTTGCTTTTTTAACAAAAAAATATATAAAGTATAGAATTCATGATGCGCAGCAAGTTGGCGGAATAATTTATAAATTAGATAAAGGTGATAAAAAACAATTGTTAAATTTATTAGATTTAAATAATTATGAAATTAAATTTTATCAATTTAAAATAAAAATTAAGCGATTATGTAATGCCTATTATTTAATGAAAAATATAGCCAATATTGATTTAAACAATTCACTTTTTAATAAAAATATTAATGAGATAAAATTATTAGTTCAAAATCACAAATTGGCAATGAAGAATAAATACCCAATTCGGTCTTTTTTTCTATTAATTTCAGATAAAATTTTAAATAAAAGGCAATTAAATTAAATTAAAATTAAAAATTAAGTATTATGTTAAAAAAGTTAGCAAAACTAAGATTATTAAAAAAGTATTTTTCTTTAAAAGATGCCCTTTCATTATATTTTGGCTTAAAAAACAATAGTGAGGAAATTTATCTTTCTAATTTAGGAAGAAAAATATATTTACGTAAAAACACTAAGGATACAGAAACATTCGAAGAAATATTTTTATCAAGTTTGTATGACACTGCTTTGCCTATCGTTCCTAAAACAATTGTAGATGCTGGTGCAAATGTCGGTCTAGCATCATTATTTTTTAGAATGAAATATCCAAATGCAAGTATTGTCGCTATTGAAATTGAAGATAAAAATATTTTAGCCATACGCAAAAATACCGCAGATTTCACTAATTTTGAAATTAAACACAATGCCTTATTTAATAAAAAAGCATATTTTAAAATTATTGATCCTTATAACGCTACAAATAGTTTTCAAATAGTTGAAACAACCAATCCTGAAGAAGCTAATAGTACCTCAGTAACTTTAGATGAAATTTTAACTACAAAAAAATGGGAAACCATTGATGTTTTAAAAATTGATATTGAAGGAGCTGAAAAACAATTATTTGAAAGTAATTATGAAAATTGGTTGCCAAAAACTAAAATAATTATGGTTGAAACCCATGACAGAATGATTCCAAAATGTTCATTTACCGTAATGAATACAATTAATCAATTTAATTTTATTCTTTATACCACAACTGAAGGAACATTAATTTATTATAATTTAGACTACATTACACTTCCTTAAAATGATATCTATTTCTACCGAAATTAACAACGCTTACGAAGTCATAAAAAATGGTGGAATTATTTTGTACCCAACGGATACTGTTTGGGGTATTGGTTGCGATGCTTCTAATGAAGAAGCAGTAGCTAAAATTTATGCTTTAAAACAACGAGAAGAAAGTAAAAGTATGATTTGTTTAATGAATGGTGAAAAAATGATGTACCAAGTTTTTGCCAAAATTCCAGAAGTAGCTTGGGAAATTTTAGACCATTCAGAACGACCAACGACTTTAATTTTAGATCAACCAAAAAATGTAGCTAAAAATATAATTGCAGAAGATAATACGTTAGGAATCAGAATAGTAAAAGAACCATTTTGTTTTAAATTAATGGAACGTATGAAAAGACCATTAGTTTCTACCTCTGCAAATATTTCTGGAAATGCTACACCGATGAATTTCAAAGAAATTTCCCAAGAAATTATAAAAGGAGTCGACTATGTTGTAAATTTGCATCACGATAAAGTTTGCAAAAAACCATCAGCCATTATCAAATTAACTTTAGACAGTCAGGTAAAGGTGATTCGCAAATAAATGTGCCAATGTTTCGATTTTTCAATTAGCCAAAAATTGTATTCGCTTTGAAATTGACGCACTGACTAATTGTCAAATTGACCAATTAACAAATGAATTACAAACAACATTTAGAAAATAAAATTTTCAAAATCATTTCACAAGCTGCACAAGAACTAAACCTTGAAAGTTATGTGATTGGCGGTTTTGTACGTGATGTTTTATTGGAAAGAAATTATAAAAAAGACATCGATATTGTGGCTGTCGGTAGCGGTATTGAATTAGCAATAAAAGTTTCCGAATTACTTCCTAACCATCCAAAAGTACAGGTTTTTAAGAATTACGGAACGGCCATGTTACGTTATAAGGAAATGGATATTGAGTTTGTAGGCGCAAGAATAGAATCTTATACACATGATAGCAGAAATCCTTTAGTAGAAAATGGTACTTTAAACGATGACCAAAAACGTCGAGATTTTACCATTAACGCGATGGCCTTTTCATTAAATTCTTATAATTTCGGAGATTTAGTAGATCCATTTAATGGAGTTGCCGATTTAGAAAATAAAATTTTAAAAACACCTTTGCACCCAGATGTTACTTATTCTGACGATCCATTACGAATGATGCGTGCTATTCGGTTTGCTTCGCAATTGCATTTTCAGATTGATAGTGAATCGCTAAAAGCTATTACTAAAAATGCAACTAGAATTTCTATTATTTCTGGTGAAAGAATTGTAGATGAATTAAATAAGATTTTGTCATCAGAAAAACCATCTATCGGATTTTTACATTTGTATCAAACAGGTTTATTAGACCTAATTTTACCTGAATTGACCGCTCTGAATAGCGTTGAAGAAGTGGAGGGACATACACACAAAAACAATTTTTACCACACTTTAGAAGTAGTAGATAATATCTGTCTAAATACGGAAGATGTTTGGTTGCGATGGTCGGCATTATTGCATGATATCGGAAAAGCACCAACCAAAAAATTCAATAAAAAGCAAGGTTGGACGTTTCATGGACATGAATTTTTAGGCGGAAAAATGGCGAAAAAAATATTTGAAAGACTTCATATGCCCTTAAATCAGAAAATGAAGTTTGTTCAAAAAATGGTTATGATGAGTTCACGACCAATTGTAATAGCTGAAGAAATTGTAACAGATTCAGCCGTTCGTCGTTTGGTTTTTGATGCTGGTGAAGATATAGAAAATTTAATGATACTTTGCGAAGCGGACATCACCACAAAAAACAGTAAAAAATTCCAGAAATATCATAATAATTTTAAAATTGTTCGTCAGAAAATAGTTGAAGTAGAGGAGAAAGACAGAGTTCGCGTTTTTCAACCACCTATTTCTGGAGAGGAAATTATGGAACTATTCGGATTAAAACCAGGTCGAGAAATTGGTGTTTTAAAAGAAACTGTAAAAGAAGCGATTTTAGAAGGCGAAATTCCAAATGAATATGAAGCTGCTAAAGAATTTGTTCTAAAGCGTGCTGAAAAAATGGGCTTGGTTAGAGTTGCAAAGTAGCAGAGTTGCAAAGTTACAGAGTAAAAAATACTGATTAATTGATAATTTTAGATATTTAAATAACAGTGAAGACATTTAGAGACTTACTTATTTGGCAGAAGCAATGACGTTAGTTACAAACTGTTATGCTGTTTCAGCTGGTTTTCCTAAGGAGGAACAATTTGGCCTTACTTCGCAAATAAGAAGATGTGCCATTTCAATTCCAAGTAATATTTCGGAAGGTTTTGGAAGAGGGACAAATAAAGATTATTATAGATTTTTAACTATTTCTTTAGGCTCACTTTTCGAATTTCAAACACAAGTTGAAATTGCATATAACTTGAAATATATTACTTTAGAAAATTTCAATACACTTTACGATGATAGTAGAGAACTAGAGAGAATGTTAACTTCTTTCATGAACAAAATAAAACAAACCCTGTAACTTTTCAACTTTGAAACTCTGCAACTTTGAAACTTAATAAAACAAATGAAAAAATACTTTCTTACAACAGCAAAAACAGCTTTAATTTTAGTTTATTTAGTAATACTAGCTGGTGCCTTGGTTCGTATGACTGGTTCAGGAATGGGTTGTCCAGATTGGCCAAAATGCTTCGGATATTATATTCCACCAACTGAGCAGAAAGAACTTGAATTTAAACCTAATAATTCTTACGATGAAGGACAAGTTATTATTAAAAATGAGGGTTTACTTGTGGCAAAATTAGACTTTACTGCATCTTCTTCCTTTTCAGAAAGTAATTGGGAAGCATATACCAAACACGATTATGCTATTTTTAACCCACTACATACATGGATTGAGTTTATTAATAGATTACTAGGTGCTTTGGCTGGAGTTGCATGTTTTATTACTTTTATTCTAGCATTTGGATTTTGGAAAGAAAATAAAAAAATAGTAGTTTATTCGCTTTTGGTTTGTTTACTTATGGGCTTTCAAGCTTGGTTGGGAAAAACAGTTGTGGATTCGGTATTAAGTCCAGTTAAAATTACCACTCATATGTTAACTGCCTTTTTAATTGTTGCTATGCAATTGTATGTTATTTATGTAGTTTCAGCTAAAAATAATATCAGAAAATACGACAAAAAGTTTAATATCATGCTTGTTTTGGTTTTGCTTCTTACAATTATTCAAGTGGTTTTAGGAACATATGTTCGTGAGTTTATAGACACAATTGAAAAATCGGGTGCTCCAAAAACGTTTTGGTTGTTACATCCTGAAATTACATTTTACTTTCACCGAAGTTTTTCAATAGTTGTCCTTTTGGCTAATTTATATTTACTACTTCGAAACAGAAATCTTAAATTGGGTTTTGAAAAAGTAAATTGGGTGGTTCGAATTTTAATTTTTGAAATTATTTCTGGAGTGATTATGGTGTACGTCGATTTCCCTTTCGGAAGTCAAACCTTACATTTGGTATTGGCGACATTCTTATTTAGTCTGCAATTTTATTTACTTTTAGAAAATAAAAAAATAACAGAAAAATAATATTACTTTTGCAGTCCGACTATATTGTCACAAGTCTTTTAGATTCATTTAATGTCTAAACTCGCAGCCCAAGATAAATTTCTAGATTTATCGGATTACGGAAGATCTTTTGGAAGATTTTTGGCACTTCAATTAAAAGAAACACGTTTTACACCCATTCATGTTACCTTATTATTTGGGCTTTCTGGTTTAATTGCAATTTATTGTATGTTAAACCAATATTATTTTGCAGCAGCATTTTTTATCATCTTAAAATCTGGAATTGATGCCGCTGATGGTGAATTAGCCCGTTTGAAAAACACACCATCCTATTCGGGAAGGTATTTAGATAGTGTTTTCGATATAATCTTAAATTTCATGTTTTTCATGACTATATGTTATATGTCCAAAAGTACAATTTGGTATTCATCTCTTGCTTTTATATGTATTCAACTACAAGGTACTTTATACAATTATTATTATGTTATTTTAAGAAATAAATCAATTGGAGGCGATACAACTAGTAAAATATTTGAGTACAAAACACCAAAAGCGTTACCAGGTGAATCGCAAAAGTTGGTAACTATTTTATTTGGAATTTATACTGTAGTTTATGGTCTTTTTGATAAAGTTATTCATTTATTAGACCCAAATGCCTACAAAATTAAAACATTTCCCAATTGGTTTATGACGTTAGTTTCTTTTTACGGATTGGGTTTTCAATTGCTAATTATTGCTCTATTATTAACGTTTGGTTGTATTGAATTTATTGTACCTTTTTTTATTTTGTATTCGGCATTCATACTTGTATTAATAGGTATTAGAAAAAAAGTTATTCATTAACCAATTTATTCTTTAAATTAATCAACTCGTTAACTAAAAAAATATGTTGCCATTTATTATTTTTTAGGGATGAATTGTATGTTTGATACTATTTAAATAAAAAAAGACTGCAATTAGCAGTCTTTTAAATATAATGAAGTAAGAATTAAATACTATTCAACTTTATGAGTTTGTCTTTCCAAGTCTGTAATTCTTCTTTATGTTTTTCAATATTGTTTTGAACTTCTTTTATAAATGGATTATTTCCTTTTGCATTGCTGAAAAAACCAATATTGTTTTCTAATTGATTGATTTCATGATTCAACTCATCAATTTTTCTTCTCATAAAAATTTGTTCGTTAGCAATTGCTCTTTGGTCGTTTCCTTCCGAAAGTTGGTCTAAACGGTTGCTAAATTTCATCATTTCAGCGTCCTTTTTAGACAAACTTAGTTTTTCAAACAAAGCATCTAAAATTTTATTGAATTTTCCTTCAATATGACGACGATTTTGAGGCACTTTACCAAATTCTTTCCAAGCAGCAATATGTGCTTTAATAGCGTCTAAATCTGTTTTATGATCTCCTACAAGTGCAAATGCACGTATGATTTCCAAATATTCTTTTTTCTTTTCAAATGCTTCAACTTCTACGCCTATTTCTTCTTTTCTTGAATCGTGTAATCGGTCAAAATAAGCATTACAAGTTTTTTTGAACGTTTCCCAAATTTCATCAGAAAGTTTTCTTGGCACATGACCAATTTTTTTCCATTCTTCTTGAACTTGTTTCATAATTGGAGTTGTAGCATCAAAATCTTCTGTGTCAATATAAGATTTTGCTTTCTCTATTAAGGCCAATTTTAACTCTAAATTACGATGTTGTTCGTTTTTTATATCTTTATAAAATGAATTTTTTGTAGCATTAAATGTACGAACTGCATTTTTAAAGTTGCTCCAAGTAAGTTCAGTCACTTCTGCTGGTACACGACCGGCTTTAAAGAACGCATCACGTAACGCTTCTAATTTTATAATTTGATTTTGCCATTCACCGTGATTATTCACTTTTTCAGTACTTAATGCAATTACTTCAGCAATAATTTCATTTTTTAGAGCTAAGTTTTCTTGCTCTTTTTCTTTAAATTGAGAGGATAATGCTTCGCGTTTATCGTGAAGAATTTTAGTTATTTCACTAAATTCTTGCCAAATTTTTTCTCTATTTTCTTTGTCAACTGGCCCAATTTCTTCTTTCCAAACACGGTGTAATAACTGTAGTTCTCTGAAAGATTTGGTTAGATCTGGTTGTTCAACTAAAAGTTTAGCTTTTGCTATAATTTCTAACTTCTGCTCTAAATTATTCTTAAAATCTGCGTCTCTAATTTCTCTATCTAAATGAACAATTTCGTAAAATCTATCAACATGAAAATGAAAATTATTCCAAACTAAATTGTATTTGTCTTTTGGTATGGCTCCAGAGTTTTTCCAACGTTCTCTAATGTCGTTGAATTTTTTAAACATTTCTGAAATATTAGAATCAGTACTAGCAATTAATGCTTTTAATTCTTCTATTAACGTTGTTTTCTCTGTTAAATTATTTTTTAATTGATTTTCAATATTTTTAAAATTCGTATTTTTTTTGTTACGAAAAGTATCTAATAACTGATCAAATTTTACTTTTATTGGGGAATGATATTCAAATTCTGTAGAAGTTTCATTTTCAGCATAATAGGCAATCCTTTTTTCTTCAATTAACTGGTTAAATTGATTTAAAAATGCTTTTTTTACATCTTCAATTTGATTTTTGTAAGCTAATGCTTTTTCATGACCAACAAATGTAGCCAATTCAGCAACTAATTCTTCTAATGAAAGACTTTCGTATTCCTTAACTTCAATCTCTAAATCGGAATCAATAGAACCATCTTCACTAGCTTCAGCTAAATGATTATCTATTTCATCTTGAGCAGAACCGGTTATTTCTTCATCTAAAATTTGTGAAACCGTTTCAGTATCAGTTACTTCTAAAACTTGACTTTCTATTTCATTTTCTTCTGAAATAGGTGCGTGGTTTTCAATTGGAGTTGTTTCTTCTTGTCCATCTGCTTGTTGCAGGTTATCATTCAATTCTTCTAACATGTTATTATGCTTAAGTTAAGGGCTCGAAGATACCAAAAGAGGAGGAAAGTACAAAGAAATTGTACTAAAATATCAAATTAAATGTTATTTGTTCCAGATTAACCAAGCTTTTTCTGCTTGATTAATTAACATTTCCAGACCATTTTTTGTAACAGCACCTGATTTTTTAGCTTTTTTCAGGAAAGTACTTTCTTCAGGGTTATACACCAAATCAAAAGCGATATGATTGGCTGTAAATAAGGAATAATCTAATTTTGGTGATTCAGAAATATTTGGAAATGTTCCAAGTGGTGTGGTATTAATTATGATTTGATATTCATTAAAAATAGCTGCATTTATTTCCTTATATCCAATTTCATATTCCGTAGGATTTCGAGACACAAAATCAAATTCAATATTTAGTTTTTTTAAGGCGAAAGCAACAGCTTTGCTAGCGCCTCCTGTACCTAAAATTAATGCTTTTTTATGCTTTTTTTTTAACATAGGTTGTATTGATTTTTTAAACCCATAAAAATCGGTATTGTAACCTTTTAATTTATTATTTTTAGAAATAGATATACAGTTTACTGCGCCAATTTTTTTAGCGTTATTTGAAATTTTATCTAAAAAAGGAAGAATAGATTCTTTGTAAGGTATCGTAACATTTAGACCAACTAACCCTTTTGTCTTATCAATAATTTCAGTAAATTCTTTTATATTTTCAATATCATAATTTTCATATTCACAATTGTGAAAATGATTATTTATGAATTTCTCCGAGAAGTATTTTTTTGAAAAGGAATAACTTATATTTTTACCTATAAGTCCAAACTTGCGCTGTTTCTTTTGTGATTTATAATTCATTTTTGTTACGATTTATTAAATTTGGATTTAAAAATTTTAATAAAAATCGGTAATACAGAAATCAAAATAATTCCTAAAACTAGTTTTTCAAAATTGTTTTTCACCACCTCAAATTGCCCTAAAAAATAGCCTAAAAGCGTAATTCCGGCAACCCAAAGTACGGCACCTAAAATACAATTTAGAATGTAATTTTTATATTTCATACTTCCGGCTCCAGCTACAAATGGTGCAATTGTTCTTACAATAGGCACAAAACGTGCCATTATGACCGCTTTTCCGCCATTTTTTTCAAAGAATACTTCTGTTTTTTCAATATATTCTCTTTTTAAGAATAGAATTTTCTTTTTTTGTTTTATTAATTCCCCAAATTTATGTCCTACAAAATAATTTAAATTATCACCTAAAAGTGCTGCAACAATTAATAATGGGATAACGATAATTAAGCTTAATTTTCCCGTTGTTGCTGCAATTACTCCTATTGCAAAAAGCATTGAGTCACCTGGTAATAATGGCATGATTACAAAACCAGTTTCAATAAAAACAACTAGAAATAAAATAAAATATATTAATGTATTATATTGGTCAATTAATTGTGTAATAACGGTTAAAGGATCTTTTAAAAAATGCAATAAGAAGTCAATAATTTCCATAAATGGCTTATGATGTGTGTTTTTTAATGCTATTTTGTACAGATTTGCATTCCCATACGTTCGGAAAAGCATCTTTTAAAATATAATTTTTATTAAAATCTGATGCTAAGGCAACATGTAAAGCAGCAATGGCGTTTGATTCTTCTTCAATATTATAAAACAAGCCTACTAAACGATATAAAATCTCTGCTTCATTTGGATACAATTCTTTAGCTTGATTTAATATTTCAAATGCAGCGTTTACTTCGCCTAAAACGTACAAAACATCGCTCCATGAAATAAAATTATCTAATCCTACATCGCCATTTTCAAATGCTTTTCTGTAGCCTTCTTCTGCTTCTTCAAATAAATTAAGGTATTGATTTATAGTAGCATAACGTCTCCAATATAGTGTGTTTTCACCATCAATTCCAATAGCTTTATTTATGTAGTATAATGATTTTTGGTAATTTTCTTGTTTGATGTAAAAATCAGTTATAGTTAGCCAAGCTTTATCTAACAAAGGATCTTCGTGAACAGTTTTTAAGTAAAAAATAAGTGCTTGTTCTGTATTACCAAGTTTTTCATAACATTTTCCAATGCGTAAATAAGCAAAAGATGTTGGATCGTCTAATTCAATTGTAATCAAATAACAATCAATGGCTTCTTGGTATCGCTGGAGTCTTTCTAATGATTTTGCTTTTTCTAAGAAAGCACCTAAAAAACCTTCATCAATAATGCAAGCATAATCAAAGGCCCAAACGGCTTTTTCATAACTTTTTAAAGCATAAAATTGGCGTCCAATTTGATGCCACGCGACTTCACTATATGGATTTTTGTCAATAAATTTTTCTAAATATTCAATAGCCTCCTGATTTTGGTCTAAAAAATCAAAACAGTATACTACATTGTATAAGGCAGAAAAATCGGCTTCGTCATTTTCTAAGCATAAAATGAAGTTTTCTTTTGCTAGTTCTAAGCTATCCATAAATAGATATTCCATTCCAATCATGGAATAAATATCTGCTTCATCATCTGTGTAGCGTAGCGCAATTTGTAAATGTTCGATAGCTTTATCGTGTTGGTCTCTTTTAGAACAAATGTTGGCGCGTTGAATAAAAACTTCTTCATTTGTAGGTTCTAACAAAGCGATTTCGTTTAAAATCTTTTCAGCTTGTTCAATTTTGTCTTCATAAATTAATAATTCAACATGAACTAACTTCAATCCATTAGATTTTGGATGTTGTTCTAAACCCAATCGTAGCGCTTTTTTTGCTAAATTGATTCGTCCCGTATCCATATAGTGTAAAACAATGTCTTCAAATTCTTCCGAATCAAAGAAAAAAACCTTGTTGGTTTTTAGCATCGATTCGAATTTAGAAAGCGATAATTTGTTTTCTTCCTCTTCTTCATTATGGCTCATATTCATAGCAACAACTTTTTAAAAGTTACAGTAATAAAATTACGTAATTTAATGCTTGCAAATTCTTTGCCAAGTGTATCTTTTGAACAATTTAATTAACATTTTTCAATATCAAAAATCAATGTCAATATCAAAAATCAATGTCAACATCAAAAATCAATTATAAAAATATAAAAAGTGTGTATTAAAGGTTTAAAGTCAATATTTCGTCCATAACTTCTAGTAATAATTGACAACCTTCCTCAATTTCTTCATTGGAAATGGTTAATGGCGGGGTAATTCTGATGGCTGTTCCTTCAAATAATAACCAAAATAAAATTAAACCACGTTTATGACATCGTAAAATAACTTCGTTAGTAATATTCGAATTTTTTGTCATTGCAGCCAGCATTAATCCTTTTCCACGAACCTCAATAATCAGAGGGTGCACCAATAATTTTCTAAAAAGAATTTCTTTTTCTAAGGTTTCCGCTATTAAATTCGTTTCGGTAATTTCTTGCAAAGTGGCCAAACAAGCTGCAGCAATTACGGGATGCCCACCAAAAGTAGTGATATGTCCCAATTTCGGATTGTCATATAATAAATCCATATGTGCTTCGGAGGCAACAAACGCGCCAACTGGCATGCCGCCACCCATACCTTTACCAATGACTAAAACATCTGGAATGCAATCGTAGTTTTCAAAACCGAATAATTTTCCGGTACGACCAAATCCGGGTTGAATCTCATCTATAATTAACATTGCACCAACTTCTGTACATCGTGCACGAACTTTTTTTAGAAAACCGTTTTGAGGTTGAATAAAACCCGCGCCACCTTGGATAGATTCTAGGATAATTCCTGCCGTTTTTGTTGTGATTTTCTGTATGTCTTCTTCGTTGTTAAACGTAATGAACTCGACATCAGGAAGTAATGGTCTGAACACTTGTTTACGTTCTTCAAAACCCATGACGCTTAAACTTCCCATTGTATTTCCATGATACGCATTATGGCAAGATATAAATTGACTTCTTCCTGTAACTCTTCGAGCTAATTTTAATGCGCCTTCAGTAGCTTCGGTTCCAGAACTTACTAAATACGTTTTTTTTAAGGGATAAGGAAGATGTTCGGCTAATAATTTACAATATTCAGTTGCAGGATTTTGGGCATATTCGCCATAAACCATTACGTGTGAATATTTATCTAATTGGTCTTTTATGGCATTTTTTACGCGCTCATTTTGATGTCCTAAACTACATGCTGAAACTCCCGCCACAAAATCTAAATATTTATTTCCAGAAGTGTCGTAAATATAAGAACCTTTAGCATGTGAAATTTCCATAGCTAATGGGTGAGGCGTGGTTTGTGCTTGATATTTAAAGAAATCTTGTAACATTTTTTTGGTTTTTAGATGAAGGTTTAAAGGTGTTGGAATTTAAAGCTTTTTACTTTTCACTTTTTCCTTTTTTCCATACTCTGTAGTTTCTTTTAGAACGGACATTGGTTTTTTCTCTTCTTTTTCTTTCTTTTTGGTTTCGACTTTTACTTTATCGTCGATGCTTTTTTCTTCAGCAGGAAAAATATCTTCAAGAGTATTTATTTTTTCTTCTATTCGCCAAATAAAACCTCGAAGTCGTCTTGCGTTTTTTGGAAATTCTTTATCTGGATAGGTATCGCTTAAAATTTGTTTAAAAGAAGTAAGTTCTAAAATTTTATTATTTTCTAATTGCATATTGATACTACTTGAAACGCCTTTATCAATGCCAACCATTTCATTTTCATCGTTATACATAAAATAAATTTTCTCGGTATTTTTTATCAAATCTACTTCGTATAATTTATTATCCCTAAACTTTCCGTATAAAAATTGTCCTTTCACTTGATTGAAATTGTCTTCTCCAATAGTGTCTTTTTGAACCAAAAAGGCATTATTAAGTATTTTTAACGAATCTAATTTTTCGGTTTTATTATTGCCTATTAGATGAATTACGTCACCCGTCATTTGATTGTCGGCATTCCAAACTACTGGTCTTCCTATAAGTTTTGTGAGTTGTGATTTATTGTTAGAATGAATGGAATCGCATTTTCCACTCATATCGGTTTTAAAAAATCGCACATTATTAAAAGCTCTAATGGTTCTATCTTCTTGCGGACCTGTAACTAATATTTTTTTACCGTGTAAATACATAGTATCTTTTTCTACTAATGTTTTTACTAATGCTTTTTTGGTAATAAACATGGAATCTTTTTTGGTGCTGCCAATATTTCGGTATACTTCTGCGTAATGTCCGGTAGCAATCATATTGTTAATTGTATCCGTTATTTTTACATTATTGGTAGCTTTTGCAAAATTTTTCTTTCGGTCGTAATTGATAATATCGCCTTCAACTTTCCGATTGTTGTACACGATATTGGATTTATCTAAAAGCCTTCCAACATCATTTTTGGTGTCATAAAAAGCATTTGTAGTGTTAATTACATTATCTTTACTTGTAATCGTACTTGGACCGTAAACGTAGGCGTGTCCTGAATTGTCGTAAAAATCTAAATTATTGGTTTTAATAGTAACTTGCGGATTTACAACCGTTACAGCCGTTTTGAAAACGTATTTTTTTGATGTTATAATATATTTTCCGAATTTACTTTTTAAAGTATTTTCTTTATTTATAATAGTTCCCCAACTTTTAAAATACGCCTCTTGTTTATTTCTGTCAAAGTTAATCGTATCCGTTGTTAAATTAGAATCGGGCGAACGCAAATTAACATTTCCAGTTGCAAATGCTTGAAGCGTTTTTCCGTTGTATTCTGCATATCGGCTATTCATTACAATGGTATCGCCTTGGTTTAATATTACGTTTCCAAATGCTTTTACATAATCTTCATCGGTATAATGATAGGCTTTATTACAATTAATTAGTACGCCATTATGTTGCACTTGAACATTTCCCGTAAAAATAATGGCACCAGGAATTTCATTTTGATTTTTATCTATAAAATCAGAATGTAAAATTTTTATCCCATTAGGATTTGAAGGTGCAATAGGTTGATTAGTAATTTGAGCATTTCCAAACCATATGGAAAATACCAAAACGACAGCATACAAATATTTTCTCAATTTCTCAATTTTTGTCAAATTTAAGTAAAATGTATAATAATGAATGCGTATTAAGAATATTTTATGGTTTTATTGATAGGAACCCGGATATAAAGGATTTTAAACGATAAAAAAATAACCGCAAATTTCAGATTTGAATATAATTCATCTGTGAAGCTGCGGTTTTGTTTATGTGATATACTGAAACGAATTCAGTATGACAAAAATGTGTAACTTATCTTGTAATTGTTTGTGTTCTGTCTGGCCCTACAGAAACTACTTTTATGGGCACTTCTAATTCTTTTTCAATGAATTCAATATATTCTTTTAATTCTGAAGGCAATTCCTCGTAAGTTGTCATACCTGTTAAATCAGCTTGCCAACCTTTCATTTCTTTATAAATAGGTTGCACATTTTCAGGCTCAATGTTAAATGGGAAGTGTTTTAAAATTTCTCCTTTGTACTTGTATTCGGTACAAACTTTTAACGTTTCAAATCCAGATAATACGTCACCTTTCATCATATATAATTCGGTAACACCATTTACTTCAACAGCATATTTTAAAGCCACTAAATCTAACCAGCCACAACGACGGGCACGACCAGTAACTGAACCAAATTCGTTACCAATTTTTGCCATATTTGCACCCACTTCATCAAACAATTCGGTTGGAAAAGGACCACTTCCTACACGAGTGGTGTATGCTTTAAAAATTCCAAAAACTTCTTTTACTCTGTTTGGTGCAATTCCTAATCCTGTACAAGCTCCAGCTGCAGTTGTGTTAGAAGATGTTACAAATGGATAGGTACCAAAATCAACATCTAATAAAGAACCTTGAGCGCCTTCGGCTAAAATGGTTTTTCCTGCTTTTAATGCTTTGTTTAGATACTCTTCTGAATCAATGAAAGTTAAGGTTTTTAATTCTTCAACCGCCGCAAAAAATTCAGTTTCCATTTCTGCTAAATTATATTGTAAATCTACATCATAAAAAGCAATTATGGCTTCGTGTTTATCTGCTAAAGCACGGTATCTTTCATTAAAATCAGCCATTTCTAAATCTCCAATTCGTAAGCCATTTCTACCGGTTTTATCCATATAAGTAGGGCCAATTCCTTTTAAAGTAGAACCAATTTTAGCTTTTCCTTTTGAAGCTTCAGAAGCCGCATCAAGTAAACGATGTGTTGGTAAAATTAAATGCGCTTTTCTTGACAAGAATAATTTAGACTTAATATTTAAATTAAATTTTTCTAAACTTTCAATTTCTTTTTGAAAAACTACCGGATCCATTACTACGCCATTTCCTATGATATTTACATTATTTTTATGAAAAATGCCTGAAGGAATCGTTCTTAAAACATGTTTGATACCATCAAATTCAAGGGTGTGTCCTGCATTCGGACCGCCTTGAAAACGCGCAATAATATCGTATTTTGAAGTTAATACATCGACGATTTTTCCTTTTCCTTCGTCACCCCATTGTAATCCAAGTAGTAAATCTACATTCATTGTGTTTTTTGCTTTGAATGGACAATTGTCCCTATTTATTAATTTTTTTTGTTCCGTAGAAATATAAGGAATGTGTTTCTATATCAATTCCAAACATTTCTTCCATAGTTTGTTTTATTTGCTGAATACGTGGGTCGCAAAATTCAATTACTTCTCCAGTATCGGTTAAAATAATATGGTCGTGTTGCTTGTCAAAATAGGACTTTTCATAATGTGCTTGGTTTTGCCCAAATTGATGACGACGCACTAATTTACAATCCAATAATAATTCTATTGTATTGTATAAAGTGGCACGAGAAACACGATAATTTTTGTTTTTCATTTTGATATATAAGGATTCTATATCAAAATGTTCTTGATTTTCGTATACTTCTTGAAGTATCGCGTAACGTTCAGGCGTTTTGCGATGTCCTTTTTCTTCAAGGTATTTTATAAAAACGTTTTTTACCGTTTCTTGGTTTTTATTGTTATCCATTTTAAGTTTAAATGAAAGATAGGCAAAGATAGTAAAAAGTGATTAGTGAAAAGCAAAAAAAAACATTAACTCATTGATATGATTTACAAAACACATAATTTATATTTTAGTTGTTATAAACCCTAGTAACTTTATCAATGCCTTCTACTTTTTTAATGTTTTCAATTAACTTTTTAAGAATGACATTATTTTGTACCATAACGGTAATTTGACCTTTGAAAATTCCTGCCTCAGAATTTAGACTGATGCTTTGAATGTTTACGTGCATTTGATTTGAAATGACTTTGGTTAGTTGGTTGGTTAAACCCATAACATCCATTCCTGTAATTTTTAAAATAGCATTAAATTCTTCCTGAGTAGAGTCTATCCATTTGGCTTGAACAATTCTATAAGCAAAGTTAGATTGTAAACTAATCGCGTTTGGACAATCCATTTTATGCACTTTTATGCCTTCATTTATGGTAACAAAGCCAAAAACAAGATCGCCAGGAATTGGGCTACAACATGGAGAAAATTTATACTCTAATTTGCTTTGTTCGGCACCAAAAACCAGTAAATCAAGTTGCTCTTTGGTTTTATTTTTTTGATTTTTATCGTTAGTAACACTAGTACTTCTTTTGATTGTTTTCTTAAAAAAGTTAACCAAAGTATTGCCTTTCTGTGCGGCATAATCTCGTAATTGTTGATTTTCAATTGCTCCAATCCCAACACGATAAAACAAATCTAAACTAGTTTTTAACTTCAAAAAATTTACCAGCTCGTTAATAGAATCCTCGTTTAATGTTATTTTTAAATGACGAAGTTTTCTGGTTAATATTTCTCGTCCTTCTTCGCCAATTTTTTTAATATCTTCGTTTAAAACATTCTTGATTTTAGTTTTGGCTCTAGATGTAGAAACATAATCCAGCCAATGAATAGTTGGTTTTTGATTTTGCGAAGTAATAATTTCTACTTGATCGCCACTATTTAAAATATAATTTAGAGGAACTAATTTTCCATTAACTTTAGTGCCTCTAGTTTTTACACCAATTTCCGAGTGAATACTAAATGCAAAATCGAGTGTAGTAGCACCTTTTGGCAATGATTTTATTTCTCCCTTTGGCGTGAAAATATATATTTCTTTTGCATATAAATTTAACTTAAAATCTTCAACAAAATCTACTGCATTATTATTCGAATTTTCAAGCGCCTCTTTAAGTTGATTTAGCCATATTTCTAAACTATTTTCTTCAGTTGCTCCAGTTTTATATTTATAATGTGCTGCGTAACCCTTTTCTGCAATTTCATCCATTCGTTCACTTCGAACCTGAATTTCCACCCAACGACCTAATGGTCCCATTACAGTAATGTGTAGCGCTTCATAGCCTGTTGATTTTGGAGAAGAAATCCAATCACGTAAACGACTTGGACTAGGTCTGTAATGGTCAGTAACCACAGAATAAATTTTCCAAGCTAAGAATTTTTCATCATGAAGATTGGATTTGTAAATAATTCTAAGGGCAAATTTATCGTATACTTCATCAAAAGTTACCCCTTGAACTTTCATTTTTCTTCGGATTGAATAAATAGATTTTGGTCTACCTTTAATAATAAAATCTATACCTTCCGTAGTCATAGATTGACTTAAAATATCCGAAATAGATTTTATATAGATGTCTTGCTCTTCTTTGGTTTCTTTAATTTTGCCAACAATATCTGCATAAACTTCGGGCTCGGTGTATTTTAATCCTAAATCTTCTAATTGGGTTTTAATATTATAAAGTCCTAAACGATGAGCAAGAGGTGCGTAAATATATAAAGTTTCTGATGCAATTTTTGCTTGTTTGAAGTCAGACATGCCGTCCATGGTTTGCATATTGTGCAATCTATCGGCAAGTTTTATTAAAATTACTCTAACATCATCATTAAGCGTAAGGAGCATTTTTCTGAAATTTTCTGCTTGAAGCGAAATTTCTTGGTCGTTTTTTACTTTTGGAATTTTGGTTAATCCTTCAACAATTTTGGCTATTTTAGGATTAAACATTTTTTCAATGTCAGAAATAGTAATGTCGGTATCTTCCACTACATCATGAAGTAGGGCAGAGGCAATACCAGTAGAACCTAAACCAATTTGTGAAGCTACAATTTTTGCTACAGCAATTGGATGAAAAATATATGCTTCGCCAGATTTTCTTCTTTGTTCTTTATGCGCATCCACTGACACATCAAAAGCCTTACGAATTATTTTTTTATCATCAGCTGTTAAACTTTGATAACTAATACGAAGTAACTCTTTATATTCTTGGGCAATGGCTTTGTTTTCAGCTTCTAAATCAATCTCGGTCATATTCAATTTTTGTAGAACATAAAAATAGTGTTTAAAATCTAGATTCCAAAAAAGAATTTAATTTTTTTTAGGTAGGTTTACTAAAATCTGTTCTACTTATATCACTTCTTATTAAAATCTAAATCTTGAAAGTCGTAACTAAAATCTGTTAATTCAGAGATAGCAGTCATTTTAATATTGGTATTGTTTGCTGAATAAGTGATAAAAGCGTCTGCATTAAAGCTTCTGTTGAACCATTTTACGACAAATGTATTGTCTTTGTAAAAGAAAATTTCACCAGCTAATTGTGGTGAACGCTCTGAATTGAAATACATTTTTCCTTTTTTCTCAGAAATGGTAATGCTACCAAACCAATTGTCTTTGAAAGTTCCCGTGAAGTTTTTCGTATCAACTTTGACTTTATTTTTTTGATTTTCTACTATTTTTACCCAAACTTCTGTGGTTACTTTATCCGCTTCTGCAATATTGTTTTTTTCTCGGTCACTAAAAATCTTCACATAATCTTTGTACTCAATTTTTAAATAAGCATCTTTTATAGTGTTTGTTATAGCATTAAAAGCTGCTCCCGATTGTTGATTGGTTAGTACAACAATTCCTAAATTTAATTCTGGAATAAGTGTAACTTGCGTAACAATTCCTTCTAATCCGCCGGTATGTGTAATTTGTTTGTAACCTTTTACATCGCTTAAAAACCAACCTAATCCATAACCAGAAAAATGAGTAAAATAAGGCTCTTTAGTTTTTACAGGAATGATGGTTTGTAATTGCCACATTTCGTTATGTTGTGCTTCCGAGAATAGTTTATATTGTTTTTCTAAACCGTATTTTCCTTGTTGTAATTGCATAATCATCCATTTACTCATATCGTTTACAGAAGAATAAATTCCAGCAGCAGCATCAAAAGTTTGATTTTTGTAACGTGATATAACTTTTAATTTGCCATCCGTTGGTA
>NZ_JBIPMS010000104.1:0-5973 GCF_044368995.1 Flavobacterium sp.
TTCCAGTGTGTCCATACATCGCATAGGAAACAGGTGCTGTTCCACAAGTTAAAATACTAACTTTCGCATTGTCCGATAAAATTACGTTTTGAGAAAAACCAATAATAGGAAGTAATAAGAAAAGTATTTTTTTTAGCATATTATATGTGTTTTTTGACGACTAATAAAAGTTTAATATCTATATTTTATTCTCTATATTCTCAAAAATTACCTTCTAAAAATTCCTAAATCCACTTTTACTGAAAACACATTAGAATAAAGTGCCGCACTTTGATTTCCTATATCAGTTAAAGCATAATCTACTTGAATGCCTTTGTATTTAAACCCTAAACCAATATTAGGTTGAAAACTTACTTTATTTGTATTGTCAATTTGTGTAATTTGTTGAAAATTCCCAACACCTGCACGTAAAAAAGCCAAATCAATATAGCCAAATTCTAAACCAATTGCGGGGCTAAAACTCATCGCACTTGTAGAAATAATATCGTTTGTTTGGGTAAATTCCATATTTAAATTGGCTGCGGTTGTTAAAGTGTAATCGTAATGAAATTCGAATTTTTTTGACAATCCAAATTGCGCTTTTGGCAAAGTGATTTCACTAGTTTCAGGCAATTCCTGATTTTCACCTGGAACCGCATTTTTTATTTTTTTGTATTCCTCTTCGTTGATGGTCCAAGTGTTGTATGTTGTGGTTATGTCTCTTAACATTAAACCAAATTTCCAATCGTTTTTGTTTTGAAATTGTAATCCAATATCAAAACCAAATCCCCAAGATGAAGCAAAATCTCCAATAATTCTTCTAATTACTTTTGCATTTACGCCATAATTAAATCCTTCAACTGGTAATTTTCGTGCATAAGAAAATGTCACACCATAATCGGCGGTAGAAAAAAGAGAAATTCTGTTATAATCAATATTTCCTTGACTGTCAATCAATTGCGTGGTATTTAAAATATCGTCTACCCCAAAACGTATTAATGAAATTCCCCAAGCGCTTCGGTCGTCAATAGGCATGGCAAAACCGGCGTAGTCATATTGTGCAATATTTGCAAAATAATTGGCATGCATAAGCGCAATTTGCTTGTCTTCCAATTGTAAAATCCCAGCAGGATTCCAATATCCTGAATTTACATCTGAAGTTTGTGCTGTAACCGCATTACTCATTCCTAACGCTGCCGCATCTACTCCAATATTTAAAAATTCATTGGAATATTTACGAATAGTTTGCGCAAAAAATGACGTTGAAGTCATTAGCAGGATAAATACTATTATTTTTTTCAAATCAAATTTAATCTAGCTACAAATATCTAAATTTCTTACCTAATAAACTCAAATTCTTTTGTTTTATTGTTTACATTTGCTTTAGATTAATGATATAATAGAAAATTTTAACTCAATGAGCATAAAAAAACATATTCCAAACGCAATTACTTTATTGAATTTACTCGCTGGATTATTGGCTTTAATTCATGTGTTTAACGGCAATTATAATGAAGCTTTTTCGTTAGTTTGTTTGGGAATTTTCTTCGATTATTGGGATGGTTTTTTCGCCAGAATTTGGAAAGTTCAAAGTCCAATTGGCTTGCAATTGGATTCTTTAGCTGATATGGTTACAAGTGGCGTGGTGCCAGGATTCGTAATGTATAAAATGTTAGCAGATATTCAGGAAAATCAATCGCAATATAATTTAACGGAAGACACCTATTATATGGGTATTGTGCCCTATTTAGGTTTTTTAATCACTTTAGCGTCTTGTTATAGATTGGCTAAATTTAATGTTGATACCCGTCAAACGGATTCGTTTATCGGTTTACCAACACCAGCGAATGCATTATTAATTATGAGTATTCCAATGATTCAGTTTCATTCAGAATTTGAATGGTTGGTTGATTTTTTAAGTAACCCATTCGTTTTAGTTGGAGTTACGGTTTTAAGTTCGTATTTATTAAACGCAGAAATTCCTTTGTTTTCATTAAAAGTAAAAAGTTTCAGCTGGGAAAAATATAAAATGCAAGTCGTGTTTATAATTATTTCGGTTATTTTAATTGCGATTTTAGAATTCATTGCGATTCCAATTATCATTTTGTTTTATGTGATTTTATCTGTGGTGAATAATACGATTTTTAAGAAAGTTTAATGGCAACCAGAAGAAAATATACTTCTAAAAGAAAAAAACAAACTTTAATTAGTCCGAAATCTCTCCAATGGATTCTTGGACTTTTTTTCTTATTGATTACAATAATTTTCGTATTTCAAAAAAAAGATGCGATTTTATTTTATTTAGGATTTAAAACCAAAAACATCGAATTAACTGTAAATCAGAGAAAAATAGAAGACAAACGCATAAATGATATTGTAGCCAATCATGAAGATAAAATTTTCGGTATTGATATTTCTCAATACCAAGGAACAATTGATTGGGAAAATCTTGAAGCAATTGAGGAGCAATTTGAAATTAAGTTTGTAGTGCTTCGTGCCACAGCCGGAAGCAATAAAGTCGATTTAAAATTCAAGAAAAATTGGAAAAAATTAACGTCTTCCATCTATATTCAAGGTGCCTATCATTATTATCGCCCTGATGAAAATTCAACCGATCAAGCCAATAATTTTATTAAGAATGTTAAACTACGAAAAGGACATTTACCTCCAATTTTAGATATCGAAAAAATGCCAAAAGGGCAATCGATGAAGAAATTAAAAGAAGGATTACAAAATTGGTTAACTATTGTAGAAAACCAGTACGGAGTGAAACCGATAATTTATACAGGTGAAAAATATTACGAAGATTTTTTACATGAAGATTTTCCAAATTATAAATTTTGGATAGCCAATTATAATCCTTGGAAAGAAAAAATTGAAGATGATTATTTGATGTGGCAATTTTCAGAAAAAGCCAAACTTATTGGTGTTAATGAATTAGTAGATGTGAATGTTTTCAACGGAAATGTAGAAGATTTAAAGAAAGTGTGTATTAAATAATCCATTTTTTAGGTAAAAACGCCATTAGAAATACGATTAAAAAAATAATAGCAACTAATAGTCCCACAGATTTTGAATTAGCAAAGTTCGTTGTCCAACCTGTCCAACCCAGTCTTTTTGGTGGTAACAATCTTTTATCTTCTGGATTGTAATAAAATACGCCACATTTCCAATTATTTGAGTCTTTCCGCCAAGTTTCTGATTGTTCTTTTGATGGATTTTTCATAGGATAGGTACGCGGATGTTAAAATTACTTATCTAACTCAACTTCTTTCGGTGCATTGAAGTCGATTTTTGTTTTTCTTAATTCGAAATTCTGACCTAAATATACCCGTCTTACCATTTCGTCTTCTACTAATTCTTCTGGTTTTCCAGCTTTTAGAATACCGCCTTCAAACATTAAATAGGTTTTGTCTGTGATTGCTAAAGTCTCTTGCACATTATGGTCGGTAATTAAAATTCCTATATTTTTATTTTTTAATTGTGCAACAATTTTTTGAATATCTTCAACCGCAACTGGGTCAACTCCAGCAAAAGGTTCGTCTAATAAAATAAATTTCGGATCCGTAGCTAAGCATCTTGCAATTTCTGTTCTTCTTCGTTCTCCACCCGATAATAAATCACCTCTATTCGTTCGAATATGGCCCAATGAAAATTCTTCAATTAAGCTTTCCATTTTCGCTTCTTGTGCTGCTTTGGTCAAATTGGTCAATTGTAAAACCGACAAAATATTGTCTTCTATGCTCAATTTTCTAAAAACAGAAGCTTCTTGTGCCAAATAACCAATTCCGTTTTGGGCACGTTTGTACATAGGAAAATCGGTAATATTCATGTCGTCCAAATAAATATTTCCAGAATTTGGTTTTACTAAACCCACAATCATGTAAAAAGAAGTTGTTTTTCCAGCACCATTTGGACCCAATAATCCTACAATTTCTCCTTGATTTACTTCAACGGAAATGCCTTTTACAACACTTCTTTTTTTGTATGTCTTAACTAAATTTTCGGCTCTTAATTTCATTTTTTTTAATTTGTCAATTAGACAATATGGCAATGTGCCAATGTTTCAATATTTTGTAAAAATATTAAATATAATTGAAGTTGAAACTTTATTATTATTTGTTTAACTTTTAGAATAATTGGCACATTAGCTAATTATTTAATTATCTCATTTTCCAAAGCTTCCCAAAATTCATAAGCTCTTCTTAAGTGCGGAATTACAATTGTACCACCAACTAAAGTTGCAATACTCATGGCTTCCATCATTTCTGTTCTGTTGACTCCGTTTTTATAGGCCGTTTCTAAATGATATTTAATGCAATCATCACAACGTAAAACGGCTGAAGCTACTAAGCCTAATAACTCTTTAGTTTTTACATCTAAAGCACCTTCACTATATGCGTTGGTATCTAAATTAAAAATTCTTTTGATTACTTTATTATCATCGGCCAATAATTTTTCATTCATTTTAGCGCGATAGTCGTTAAACTCGGTAATTAAATCACTCATTATGTTGTGGTTATTGATTTATTGTTTTTCTTAAAAATGAAGGCACTTATAAAAATGCTAATTTCGTAAAGTATTATCAATGGTATAGTTACTATAACTTGGCTAATTACATCTGGCGGTGTTACTATTGCGGCTATAATTAGGATAATTACATACGCCCATTTTCTGTATTCTCTTAAAAAAGAAGGTGTTACCAAACCTAAAGTAGATAGGAAATAAATAATTATTGGTAATTCGAAAACCAAACCTGTGGCTAAAGTGGTAGTTTTGACGGTTCCGATATAAGAATTTACATTAATATCGTTTTTAATTACATCAGATACAGTAAATGTTGATAAAAAATTCAATGATAATGGAGTTAATACAAAATAGCCAAATAACACACCTAAAAAGAATAACAGAGATGAAATAACAATAAATTTTACCGCATTTCTTTTTTCTTTTTTATACAAAGCCGGTCTAATGAAATTCCAAAATTGTAATAAAATATACGGAAAACTAATTATAAATCCTGCAGTAATACATGTCCAAACCATCAAGGAGACTTGTCCTTCAATTTCTGTATTTTGAATACTGAAGTTTAATGTGGCATCGCAAAAACTTTTGTCTAAATCATATTTATTAGCTAAATCACAAAAAAACTTATAGGTAATAAAATTACCTTTCATGGGACCGAAAATGATAGTATTAAAAATAAAATCGTTAAAAAACCAAGCAATGGCGCCCCCTGTTAAAATAGCAGCCGAACTTCTTACTAACAACCATCTTAATTCCTCAAGATGATCTAAGAAAGTCATTTCGTTAATGTTTTTTTTATTCTTTTTTGCCATTAAGTTTTTATTGTTATTAATTGATGTTGTTTCTAAAATATAGCAATTTTTTTTGTCGATAAGTTATTATCCTTAAGCTATTTATACGATTCCTTCTTTTAAAATATCGTGTAAATGTAACACGCCTTTGTAGGTACCATTATCAATCACCATCAATTGTGTAATTTTATAATCTTCCAAAACATCTAAAGCTTCAGCAACCAAAACAGTTGAAACAATTGATTTCGGGTTTTTTGACATAATATCTTGTGCTGTTAAATCTGAAAAAGATTCTCTATCAGTTAACATTCTTCTAATATCACCATCCGTTATAATTCCTATGACAACCTCATTTTCAACAACAGCTGTAACACCTAAACGTTTTTCCGAAATTTCCATAATTACTTTTTTAATGGAAGCATTTGGAGCTACTTGTGGAGCGGGTGTATTAACTAACATATCTTTTACACGTAATAATAGTTTTTTCCCCAAAGCGCCACCTGGATGATATTTGGCAAAATCTTCTGCCTGAAAATTTCTTAATTTCATTAAACAAACGGCAATGGCATCACCTAAAACCAATTGAGCAGTTGTACTATTTGTAGGTGCTAAACCAAGTGGACAACTTTCGTCATCTACATGAGCAAGTAACACTAAATCGGAAGAAGCAGCTAAA
>NZ_JBIPMS010000025.1:0-19341 GCF_044368995.1 Flavobacterium sp.
CTTGGTCGTCGTATTGCGATAAATGGCTGCCGTTTTTACAAAATAAGAAGCGTCCGTTTTGTACTTGTGTCGCCATCCATTTCATATGTTCAGGATCCATAGTGTCGTATTTTGCACCTATGGTTAAGGTAGGAACGGTCAACTCTTTTAATCTTTTGGAAACATCCCAGTTTTTAATGTAGGCGTCACCTGTAATGCCAAATTCGCTATACCCTTGCATAGAAATATACACCTCAGAATTAATGTGTTTAAAGCATCTGGTTATCGATTCAGGCCATTCGTTTTGTGGTTTTCTTAAAATGTGTTGGGTGTAATAATGCTCAAAAAGTAATTCGGTATAACGTGGATTGGCAAAATCATTATTTTTTTCCAATTGCATAATTTCGTTATACACGTCTTTGTTCAATTGCGGACCCAATACTTCCTTAGCATATTTGTTATACAACGGAATGCTTGAAACCATATTGGAAATAATTAATCCTTTTAAATTCTTCTGATATTTCAAAGCGTAATCCATCGCTAAAATGCCACCCCAAGATTGTCCCAAAATGTAAAAATTATCTTTGTTTAAACCAAGTGCTATGCGTACTTGTTCCACTTCTTCTACAAAGCGTTCATTCGTCCATAGCGATTTGTCTTTTGGCTGGTCTGAATAATACGAACCCAACTGGTCGTAATAAATAAATTCAATGCCTTCTTTTGGAAAATAGCCTTCAAAAGATTCGTATAATTCATGCGTTAAACCAGGTCCGCCGTGTAAAAGCAATACTTTTATTTTCGGGTTGTTGCCAAATCGTTTTGTCCAAACTTTAAAAGTGCCTTTTGGAGTTTTTATGGGAATCATTTTAATGCCACCAGAGTATTGGTCTTCTTTTGAGTCAAAGGTGTGGTAGGTCTGTAACGAAAAATCTTCGCTCTTTTTACAAGAAAAAAAAGCGAAGACTAACGATATGAAAATATATTTTTTCATTTTATGATTGATAAATCTTATCGTAAAGCGATTGGTATTTCTCTTTGATAATTTTACGTTTCAATTTCATAGTTGGTGTTAAATGCCCTGCATCAATTGACCATAAATCGGGTGTTAATTCAAAACGTTTTACTTGTTCCCAATTACCGAATTTTTTGTTGGCTTCGTCAATATCTTCTTGGATTCTAGATATTACTTTTGGATTGTTGCAAAGGTCTTCATTAGAATTTCCTAAGTCAACTTGGTGTCTTATTGCCCATTCTTTTACAAAATCAAACGCCGGTTGAATAAAGGCAGCTGGCATTTTTTCGCCATCACCAATCACCATAATTTGCTCGATAAAACGAGATTGTTTGAATGAATTTTCTAATACTTGCGGTGCTACATATTTTCCTCCAGACGTTTTGAACATTTCTTTTTTACGATCTGTAATTTTCAAAAAGCCGTCAGCATCAATTTCACCAATATCGCCCGTATGGAAATAGCCATTTTTGATTACTTCTGCTGTTTGTGCTTCATCTTTATAATAACCCATCATTACGTTTGGACCTTTACAAAGGATTTCACCGTCTGCTGCAATTTTAACTTCTACGTTTTCAATAACTCTACCAACAGTTCCAATTCTGAATCCGCCATTTCGCATATCGTTTACTGAAATTACTGGAGACGTTTCCGTTAATCCGTATCCTTCCATTACTGGAATTCCAGCGGCTGTAAATACTTTTGTCAAACGCGTTTGTAATGCAGCACTACCAGAAACTAACATTTCCAATTCGCCACCCAAACCTTCTTGCCATTTAGAGAAAATTAATTTTCTGGCAATTCCTAATTTGAAGTTATAAAAGGCACCATTTGCATTATATGGTTTGTAATCCATACCTAAATCTAGTGCCCAAAAGAATAATCTTTTTTTAATTCCTGTTAAATCGGCGCCTTTTGCATATATTTTATCGTATACTTTTTCTAAAAGTCTTGGTACAACTGACATGACGTGTGGATGTACTTCTTTTAAATTATCGGAAATTTTTTCAATACTTTCAGCAAAATAAATCGAAATTCCACCATATTGGTACAAATACGTTAACATTCTTTCAAAAATATGGCAAATAGGCAAGAAACTCAAAGCACGCGTACTTCCTTTTCGTAAAGGCATTCTTTTGTCTGAGTTTAAAACATCAGAAACAATATTGTCATGAGAAAGCATAACGCCTTTTGGTCGGCCTGTAGTTCCAGATGTATAAATTATAGTTGCTAAATCGGAAGGTAAAACTTCACTTTTACGAACTTCTACGTCATTTTGGTTTGCGGTATCTTTACCCGTTTCTAATAAATCGCTCCATTTTTTACAACCAGAAATTTCGTTAAACGAATAAATATCTTTTAATAAAGGAATATTGGCCTGAACTGCTTTTAATTTATCATATACTTCTTGGTCAGAAACAAAACAATATTTTGCTTCAGAATGATTTAAAATATATTCATAATCTTCAGCTGAGATAGTTGGGTACATAGGAACGTTTTGTGCTCCAGTTTGCAAAATTCCAATATCTGAAATATGCCATTCCGTTCTGTTATTTGAGGAAATGATAGCAATTTTATCGTTTTTTTCTACACCAATATTTAATAAAGCTCTTGATAAAGCATTGGCTTTATTTAAATATTCTTGAGTAGAAGTTTTAATCCAGTCATTACCGTATTTGGTTACCAAAGCATCTGGTAAGTTGTATTTTTCTAACTGATAGTAAGGAAAATCAAAAAGTCGTGTTATATTTTGCATAAGAAATAGTTTTTAAACTGCAATTTATAAAAAAATTGTAACTTTATAAAAAAAATAACTGAAAAACTTTGAATAGTATTAATTTTGCATCAATTTCACTTTAATTTAATTATTTATAAAAGGAAAGTCAAAAGTCAAAAGTCAAAAATCAAAAGTCAAAAGTCAAAAGTCAAAAGTAATTTGTAAATAGTTTACTTACTATGTTTAAAAAGAATTTATTAAAAATTATACTTTCGGTAATAGTAATTGTTGCACTTTTTTGGGCAAAGAGTTATTTTTATGATTATAAAATAAATCATAATTTTAAAGTAATTTCCGAAGGAAAAGTATATAAAAGTGGCGTCATTCCACCAGAAGATATTGCCTATTTTGTAAAAGAACACCAAATTAAAAGCATCATCGATTTACGTTTTCCTGGAACGGGTGATGACGTTAATAATCCAGAAATTCCAGTAGAACTTATTGCAGAAAAAGAAGCCGCTGCTAAAATTAAAGGATTGAATTATTTCAATTTAGGATCAGACCAAGTGCCAAAACCAGAAAATTTAGAAGCTTTTTTTAAAGTAATGGACAATAAGGCTAATTATCCAGTGTTAATTCACTGTTTTCATGGTGTTGGTCGTGCAGAAATGTATTCCGCCATTTATCGCATAGAATATGAAAATTGGGACAGAGATGAAGCGAGAAAAGAAACTCGTTTTCTAACCAAATTTAGTTCTTTCGATTTAGGAAAACCAAAAGGCGATTTTTTGCATAGTTATGTGAAAAGGGGAGATAGAAAATAGAATATAGACAGCAGACTCTGAAACTAGTTCAGAGTGACAACTGAATTAAAAAATCTTTGTTAATCTGTTTAATCCGTTAAATCTGCGTACCTATTATTAAACAAATCAAAAACCAGAAATAATTCCGAAAAAATCGTTGGCATTTAAAGCAGCGCCTCCAATTAATCCGCCGTCTACATCTGGTTTAGAAAAAATTTCTTTGGCGTTGTCTGGTTTTACACTTCCACCGTATAGAATGGAAACATTTTCTGCAATTACACTTCCAAATACTTTATCGACTAAATTTCTAATAAATAAATGCATTTCTTGTGCTTGTTCTGGAGAGGCGGTTTCGCCAGTTCCAATTGCCCAAACTGGTTCGTAAGCCAATACAATGTTCTTCCAATTTTCTTTTGAAATATGAAATAAACCATCACGTAGTTGGTATTCTACAACGTTAAAATGATTGTCGCTTTGTCTGTCTTTTAATTCTTCGCCAAAGCAAAAAATCACAGTCATATCATGTGCTAATGCAGTATCCACTTTGTTAGCTAATAAGGCATCATTTTCATGAAAATAAGCCCTTCTTTCACTGTGACCTAAAATAACAGTAGATACGCCAATACTGGTTAGCATAGCTGCAGAAATTTCACCTGTAAAGGCACCACCTTCTGCCTGATGCATATTTTGCGCTGCGATTTTAATGTCTGAACCCGCTACTAATTCAATAGCTTTTGCTAAATACGGGAAAGGAGTTGCTAAAATAACTTCAGCAGCATTGTTTGGCTTATTGTTTTTAATTTCATTGATTAATTCAATGGCTTGCGGCAAGGTTTTATTCATTTTCCAGTTACCGGCTACGATGTTTTTTCTCATTTTTTAATTTAGTTTCAACATTTTTTTAAACACAGATTGGAGAAATTATTAAAATTATTAAAATTTCTTCAATCTGTGTTTAAAGAATAAAAATGCTTATTATGGTTATGATATTTTATTTAGATGTTTCTATACTTTCAATGATTTTATCAAAGTCTTTTTCGATGGCGCGGAATAAAACAATTTTTCCGTCTTTATTGATTACTATAAAACGAGGAATCCAATCTAATTTAATTGAAGTTCCAAATTCGCCTTTCATTCCGTCTGGAATTAAAAAATTATCACCAGAAACCTCGAATTTTTCAATTCCGCTTTTCCAAGCATCAAAAGTTTTATCACAAGATAAATTTATAAAAGCAACTTCTTTATATTTTTCTTTTAAATCCTTAACCTGAGGCATACTTTTTATGCAGTCCGAACACCAAGATGCCCAAACTTCAATTACAACGGTTTTGCCTTCGTTTTGCTTTAAAATTTCTTCAAAAGAAATGCCTTGATTTTCGATGTTGATTAATTTTGCAGTTAAACTTTCTTTTGAAAATTCAGTTTGTGCTTGGCAAGATGTTAACCCAAGTCCTAATGCTAATGTAGCTATTATTTTTTTCATAATTTATTAAAATTGAAATTTGGAATTTGTTATTTTATTTTTTGTAAATTACTTTTTCTAACGCTTTACTGTTAAATGCTTTTTCGGTAATTCCATCATAAAATTTAATGACGTTTCCGTTGTGTAAATATACTACGCCAGGCGTGTCTTTTCCAGTACCTAATTTTGTCCAAAAAGGAATGATGTCAATCACTTTATGTGGGAATTGTTTTCCAGCATATTTAAAGAAATCTGGAATTTTTTCCGCTTCTTCATCCATAAAAACAATTTGTACTTGTGGAAAATCTTTGTGTTTTTTTTGTAAAGCGTTTAAATCTTTTGCAGCATCACGGCAATGTTCGCAACCTGGAACGAAAAAACACAATATTTTTTGACCTTTATCAATATCTATATATAAGTCGGAATAACCAGAAATAGCTTGTTTTGGACCTACTTCTTTTTTAATTGCTTCAACCACTTTCTCTGTTTTTATTTTTTCTGTTTTAATAGAATCACTCAATTTAGAAATCGTATCAACTGAAATATTGCTATTGACATTATTATTGTCATTGATATTGCTATTGCCATTGCTATTTGAAATTGACACTGAACTCGCTTTCATTGGTGCTAACATAAATAATCCCAAAATACAAACTAAAGTTACAGAAGTTACTATCCAAAAATTCGATTTTTTATCATTTTCCAAAAGTTTCCAAAGCCAAATTAATAATCCAACAGCGATGATATTTTTAATAATGGCTTCAATTGGTGTCATCGGAATTAATTCGCCAAAACAACCACAATTCCCTGAATTACCGCCACTTAAAAAAGTAACATAACTCAAATGAATGATAAAAACACTTAACAAACCAACTGTTGCAGGAATGGTAATGCGTTTTAAGAAATGATTGTTAAGCAATAAAAAGCCAAGCGCAAATTCGATTCCAATTAAAATTCTTGAAAAATAGGATGCAAGTGATTCTGAAAATCCTAAAGTATATAATTGTTTGACTTCAAAAGTGGAAATCGCAAAATAAGGCGACGGATATAATTTAGCTATAGCTGAAACTATAAAAAGTAACGCAACTACAATTCTAATAATCCAAGAAATATTTTTTTTGTTCATTTTAATGTGTTTTAACAAATATAAACAGGCTTTTTCATAGTTTGTGTTAATGAGATGTTATTAAAATTTTCCCATCAAAATCAAAGCAAAAACCGAATAGTTTATCATGTCTTGATAATTGGCATCAATACCTTCAGAAACCAAAGTTTTTCCTTCGTTGTCTTCAATTTGTTTCACACGCAATAACTTCTGAATAATCAAATCTGTGAGAGAATTTACACGCATATCGCGCCAAGCTTCTCCATAATCATGATTTTTATCTTCCATTAATTCCTTCGTGATTTCAATTTTATGATTGTATAATTTTATGGCTTCATCTGCTGATAAATCTGGCTGAGCGGCAATTCCTTTATCCATTTGAATTAATGCCATTATACAATAATTGATAATTCCAATAAATTCTGACGTTTCGTCTTCATCTACTTTTCTTACGACGTTTTCTTGTAAACTTCTTATGCGTTGTGCTTTAATAAATATTTGATCGGTTAATGAAGGCAAACGCAAAACACGCCAAGCTGTTCCATAATCGTGCGCTTTTTTTGTAAATAATTCTCTGCAAACTGCTATAACTTTGTCGTATTCTTGTGAGGTATTGCTCATTATTATTTTATATTTGTACTTTAGTAAGCCACAGATTTCACTGATTTACACAGATTTTTCTGTTTTTTAATTAGTAATTTTGTATCAAAGTTCAAATATAAGTAAAAAATACTATGTCAACAATAAACTGCAAAGGAACACTCATCAACTTATCAACACCAAAAGTAATGGGAATTGTAAACGTGACGCCAGATTCATTTTTTGACGGTGGAAAACTTACCAATTCCAATGAAATTGTACTTCAAGTAGAAAAAATGTTGCGTGATGGTGCTACGTTTATTGATTTGGGTGGCTATTCTAGTAAACCTGGCGCTGATTTTGTTTCTGAAGCTGAAGAACTAAATAGAGTAGTACCAATTGTAAAAGTATTAGTAGAGAGATTCCCAGATATTTTACTTTCTATTGATACCTTTAGAAGTGAAGTAGCCAAACAAGCTGTTGAAAATGGTGCGGCATTGATTAATGATATTTCAGCAGGTTTGTTAGATGAAAATATGTTGGAGACCGTTGCAAAATTGCAAGTCCCTTACATTATGATGCATATGAAAGGCACGCCAAAAACCATGCAAAGCTTAGCCAACTACGACGATTTACTAAAAGAAATGAATTTTTATTTTTCAGAACGAATTGCGAAAGCCAGAAGTTTTGGTTTAAATGATATTGTTATCGATCCTGGATTTGGATTTGCGAAAACCTTAGAACAGAATTACGAATTACTTCAAAATTTAGAACTACTTCAATTTCACGAATTACCTATTTTAGCTGGTATTTCAAGAAAATCCATGATTTACAAAGCATTAGAAACTTCTCCAGAATATGCCTTAAACGGAACAACTTTTTTACATGCATTTTGTTTACAAAAAGGCGCGAATATTTTAAGAGTACACGATGTAAAAGAAGCGGTGGAATGTGTTTCTTTATTTAGATTATTAGATAGTTAGACAATTAGATAATTGATTGTATTATAAAACAGTATATATATTTTATAAAAACTAACACATTGTAACTATTTTCTTTGTGTTTTAAAATCTCAAAATGAACATCAAACTTATCGTCATAGGGAAAACAGATAATAAAAATCTAAACGCTTTAATTGAAGAATATACCAAGCGATTGAGATTTTATATTAAGTTCGATTTGGAAGTGATTCCTGATATAAAAAACGTAAAAAATTTATCGGAATCGGAACAAAAAACAAAAGAAGGTCAACTCATTTTAGAAAAATTAACACCAACCGATCAATTAATTTTATTGGACGAAAACGGAAAGGAATTTAATAGTGTTGGATTTTCTGATTTTTTACAAAAGAAAATGAACTCTGGTATTAAAACGTTAGTATTTGTAATTGGTGGACCTTACGGATTTTCAGAGGAAGTCTATCAAAAAGCTCAAGGAAAAGTCGCTTTATCACAAATGACTTTTTCGCATCAAATGGTGCGTTTATTTGTAATTGAACAAATTTATAGAGGTTTTACCATTTTGAACAACGAACCGTATCATCATCAATAATTAATGTGCCAATTAGTTAATGTGCCAATTATCTCATTATCTAATTGTCTAATTCTCTAATTTTCCAACATAGTATGAAACACGTTCATTACGTCATCGTCTTCTTCGATTTTCTCTAATAATTTTTCTACATCAGCGACTTGTTCTGTAGTTAATTCTTTAGTTACCTGAGGAATTCTATCAAATCCTGAAGATAAAATTTCCAAGCCTCTAGATTCTAATTCTTTCTGAATGGCTCCGAAACTTTCAAAAGGCGCGTACATTAAAATTCCGTCTTCATCATCTGCGAAAATTTCTTCTACACCAAAATCAATCATTTCTAATTCTAATTCGTCAATATCTTGTCCGGCAGCTGGAATTCTGAAGTTACAAGTATGGTCAAACATAAATTCTACCGATCCTTGCGTGCCCATTGTTCCGTTGCATTTGTTGAAATAACTTCTAATATTTGCAACCGTTCTGTTGTTATTATCCGAAGCAGTTTCTATTAAAATGGCAATGCCGTGTGGCGCATATCCTTCAAATAATATTTCTTTATAGTTTGCGGTGTCTTTATCTGTTGCTTTTTTTATAGCGCGTTCTACGTTCTCTTTAGGCATATTTACGGCCTTTGAGTTTTGTATAACAGCTCTTAAACGCGAGTTAGCTTCCGGATTTGGACCTCCTTCTTTTACAGCCATTACAATATCTTTACCAATTCTGGTAAATGCTTTAGCCATTGCCGACCAACGCTTCATTTTTCTTCCTTTTCTGAATTCAAACGCTCTTCCCATTTCTCGTTTTGGTTTTTATATATAATTGCAAAAATAAAATAAGCAAGTAGTAAAAAAAAATGTTTGAACGTTTTTTTTAAGTTTTAAGATTTTAAATGCTTTAGCAATTTAAGATTTGCCACGAATTCACAAATTTAACCCATAAGCATTTGATTTAATTCGAATTTCATCCAAGATGAAAAAATTTTATATTCAACATTTGATTCGAAAATTCGTGGCAAACAACCAAAATTAATATTGAAGTTTGGAGTCTAATTGGTATTACAACTCTATTACTTTATCTTTGGTGAATGCGAAACCAATTTTTTCAACCTTTTCCAACCGATATTTCAGGAATTCCATTACCTGAAAAATTTACGTTTCCGTTTTATTATCAACCACATAAATTGAGTGAAATGGCAGCGTTAGAATTGCAAAATTACTTAGAAACGCAATCTAATTTTGATCATAATTTTGGATTAGATACTACTCAGAAAGGTTTGGTAATTGGTAAAATGTTTGGCGTTTTGGTTTGTCAAAATGAAAATGGTAAATTAGGTTATTTATGGGCATTTTCAGGAAAATTAGCTAATGAAAATCACCATAAATACTTTGTGCCAACTGTTTTTGATATGTTAACGGAAAATAGTTTTTTTCGTAAAGAAGAAACATTGCTAAATGCTTACAATCGTAAAATTGAAATTTTAGAAAATTCTGATAATTATTTAAAGGAATTGGAGAATTTCAAGAACACCAATATTCAAGCTGCAACCGAATTACAAAATCAGAAAATCAGAATTAAAGCGCAAAAAATAATACGTGATAAAAGAAGAATTCAAATAGAAACTACTTTAAACGAAGAAGAATTATTTGAATTTAACAAACAACTAGCTGAAGAAAGTAAACAAGAAAGTATTTTGTTTAAAAAAATGACAAAATATTGGAAATTGACTTTACAAGCTTTGGAAGAAAAAGTAGCCGTGTTTACCAATGAAATCAATCAATTAAAAGAAGAAAGAAAAGCAAAATCGGCTGAATTACAACAAAAATTATTTTCAAATTATTCCTTTTTCAATCAATACCAAGAAAAGAAAAGTTTAGCCGAAATTTTTAACAATAATCCGCCTGCTGGAGCTGGAGAATGTGCTGCGCCGAAATTATTACATTATGCTTTTCAACATCATTTAAAACCCATTTGTATGGCTGAATTTTGGTGGGGACAATCGCCAAATTCTGAAGTGCGCCAACACAAGCAATTTTATCCATCTTGCAAAAGTAAATGCGAACCCATTTTAATGGGACACATGCTAAAAGATTTAGAAATGGAAGAAAATCCTTTTATTATAAATCACGCAGAAGGAAAAGATATAGAAATTGTCTACGAAGATGAAGTAATGTTAGTAATCAATAAACCTACCGAGTTTTTATCGGTTCCTGGAAAAACCATTTCAGATTCGGTTTATGCTCGAATTAAAGAAAAATATCCTGAAGCCACGGGTCCGTTAATTGTACATCGATTAGACATGTCCACTTCTGGAATTATGCTTATCGCCAAAAATGAAATTACTGCCGTACAATTGCAAAGTCAGTTTATTAATAGAACTATTAAGAAACGTTATGTGGCACTATTAGATGGTTTGTTGGAAAAATCTCACGGTTATATTGATTTGCCTTTGCGAGTTGATTTAGAGGACAGACCAAGACAATTAGTATGTTACGAACATGGAAAACCAGCACAAACAAAATGGAAAACCATTGAAGTTAAAAACGGAAAAACGAAAGTGCATTTTCACCCCATTACTGGAAGAACCCACCAATTACGCGTTCATGCTTCTCATAGTTTAGGATTGCATACGCCTATTGTTGGCGATGATTTATATGGGACTAAAGCAAATAGGCTGCATCTTCATGCCGAATATATTCAGTTTGAACATCCGATTTCAAAGGAAATTATGGAGATTTTGGTGGAAGCGGAGTTTTAGGTTTTACCGCAAAGACACAAAGATTGCGCAAGGTTCGCTAAGTTCTATTATTTACACCCAGTTTGTCATGCTGAAAGCATCTCTTATTGTTTTTTTTTTAATGAATAATGTGATTTTTTTGGCGTGAGACTCTTTCAGAGTGACAAACCTTGTGGTTAATTTTCTTGATTATTTTTTTACAGCAAAGAATTTTGCGAGCCTTGCGCAATCTTTGCGAACTTAGCGGTTAAATATTTCTCCATCCAACCAAACACTATCAATCAAATTCGTAGCAAAACAATACGGAATTTCATAAAAACTATGTAAGGGTTTTGTAATAATCAAATTGGCTTTTTTGCCTTTCGTAATACTTCCGTGCGAATCGCTTAGATCCATCGCATAAGCACCATTAATTGTGGCTGCGTTTATGGCTTCTTCTGGAGTCATTTTCATTTTGATACAAGCCGTAGCAACCACAAAATGCATATTTCCTGAAGGCGAAGTGCCTGGATTAAAATCGGAAGCTAATGCTAAAGGTAAACCTGCATTTATCATTTGTCTTGCTGGTGTGTAAGGAATCGAAATAAAATACGAACAACTTGGTAAAGCCACTGGCATACAATCAGAATTTTTTAATGCCGCAATATCTTCATCCGTGACAATTTCTAAATGGTCAACACTTAAAGCACCGTTTTCAACACAAGCTTTTATGCCGCCTATGGCTGTAAATTGATTTACGTGAATTTTTGATTTTAGGCTATATTTTTTACCTGCTTCCATAATCTGAATGGTTTCTGAAACACTAAAATAACCAGTTTCTAAAAAGGCATCAATATAATCAGCTAAATTTTCTGCTGCGATTTTAGGTAACATTTCATTGATAATCAAATCAATATACGCTTGATGATTTTCTTTGTATTCTGATGGAAAAGCATGCGCACCTAAGAAAGTCGATTTTATAGCAATTGGATAATTTTCTTTTAATTTTTTGATGACACGAAGCATTTTCAATTCGCCATCTACGGTTAATCCGTAACCCGATTTAATTTCAACGGCTCCTGTGCCTTGAGAAATAACTTCCTCTAAACGTTTTTTCGATTGGTTGTAAATCTCTTCTTCGGAAGTTTCATTTAATTTCTTAGCCGAATTTAATATTCCACCACCACGATTGGCAATTTCTTCGTAGGACAACCCATTTATTCTATCTACAAATTCGCTACTTCTATTTCCGGCATAAACTATGTGCGTGTGACTGTCGCAAAAACTTGGCATTACAATTTTTCCAGTTGCATCAACAATGGTTGCGTTTTTTACAATTGGACAGTTTTCCATCAAACCAAAATCTGAGATAAAATCATTTTCCAAAAGTAAATAGGCATTTTCTAAAATGGGTAAATGCGCCATTTCTGAACCTGAAACTTTTTTAATTGAAGTTGGTCTAACTTGTAGTAATTGTTTTATATTTATAATTATGGTTTGCATAAGAATTAGTTATATTTGTAAAAGGTAAAAATACTTATTTAATACAAAGTGCGAAAACTATTATACAAAAAAGGTCGAAAAGTTATACCTACTCTAGTAGAGTATACGGGTAAACATGAAAATATTGCACCTGAAATGCAATTATTTGTATACAATTCTGAGGAATTATCTGAATTTGAAGATATAAAATTATATCAATTGGATAAACATTTAGATTACACAAAAAACAATTGGATTAATTTACACGGATTGTCTGATGTTTCCTTGATAAAAGAAATTGGCATAAAATTTAAAATTGATGACTTTATTTTAGGTGACATTTTAAATATACTTAAACGTTCAAAAGTTGAGGAGCATAACCATACTCTTTTTTTTAATATAAAATCGTTATTACCTGAATCTAATGGTATTGATGTTGAGCAGATTAGTTTTATTTTACGAGATGGATTGCTATTTTCATTTCAAGAGAAAAAGAGCGATTTCTTTTTACATATCCGTGAAAGAATGCGCCAACATGCCGGAATTGTTAGAGATAGAAAAGTAGATTATTTACTCTATTTGCTTTTAGACGCTGTTATGGAAAACTTTTATATTACTATAGAAAGTGAAGAGCAAAAAATTGACGCCGTTATTGATTTAATCAAAACTAAACCCAATCCAAAAATATTAGAAGAAATAGAACGCCATAGAGATAATTTAAACTTTTTACGTCGTTCTATAGTGCCACTTCGTGATTCTTTATATTCGATAAAAAGCATGAAAGATGATGATGTTTTTAATGTGATTACTTCTGAAAATTATACCTTTTTCTCTCGTTTGCATCAAAAATGTTTAGAATTATTAGACCAAGTGGATGCCGATTTAAGTTCATTGGAAAGTGCTTCATCGTTTTATTTTTCTTTGCAAAGTCATAAAATGAATGAAGTGATGAAAACCTTAACTGTGGTTTCTGTGTTTTTTATGCCGTTAACTTTTATTGTAGGCGTGTATGGAATGAACTTCGATAACATGCCCGAGTTACATTGGAAATACGGCTATTTTTATATTGTGGGGGTAATGTTTTTTTTGTTCGTTTCCATGATTGTATATTTCAAAAAGCGAAATTGGTTTTAAATTAATTATATAAAATGTTTTTCTTTTATTACGAAACATTTTTTTGTTATTCATTTATATTGTAATATTGCAATATATAAATATGATAAAATGGGAATTACTAAATCTGAATCTTTTACAAACGAACAAAACGATATGGCCAACTTGTTTAAAGCCATGGCAAATCCGGCACGAGTAGCCATAATTCAATATTTATTAAAGGTCGATTCTTGTATTTGTGGCGATATAGTAAATGAATTACCATTGGCACAACCTACCATTTCTCAACATTTAAAAGAATTAAAAAACGCCAACATCATACAAGGAACCATTGAAGGAAAATCTATTTGTTATTGTTTAAACAAAGACGTATTTGAATCCATTGGGCGTTATTTTATGGGCATGTACATTAAGTTAGATGCCAAATGTTGTTAATTTTAAATTGCTGAAAACATGTTCAATAATCTATCAAAAACCATTGCAATTGTCAAAGAAATTCCGGTTTCAATTGAAAGACAAGCAGTATTACAACCGCTAGTTACTTACATTCAAAACAAAGTCAAGCAGCAACAAGAAATTCAGTTGAATTTTATTTGTACGCACAACTCTCGCCGCAGTCATTTGTCGCAAATTTGGGCACAAACTATGGCGTTTCATTTCCAAATTCATAATGTATTTTGCTATTCTGGCGGAACGGAAGCTACGGCCATGTTTCCAAAAGTGGGAGAAACTTTAACGAATCAAGGATTTGAAATTCAAAAAATTTCAGATACAGAAAATCCCGTTTATGAAGTTAAATTTGATGAAAATCAACTTGCTATTGTTTGTTTTTCAAAAACATATTTCGATGATTTTAATCCGAAAAACAATTTTGGAGCCATCATGACTTGCAATAATGCAGATGAAGGTTGCCCAATGGTTTTTGGTGCGGAAGCGCGATTTCCAATAAAATATGACGACCCAAAAGCCTTTGATGGAACACCAGAAATGAACGAAAAATATACCGAAAGAAGTTTACAAATTGCTTCGGAAATGTATTATGTTTTCAATCAAATAAAATAAATGATTATGAAAAAAAGATTAGGATTTTTAGACCGATTTTTAACGTTATGGATTTTTTTAGCGATGCTAATTGGTGTTTCCATTGGTTATTTAATTCCAAATGCAGCTACTTTTATCAATTCGTTTTCTTCTGGAACAACTAATATTCCTTTGGCAATTGGTCTGATTTTAATGATGTATCCGCCACTAACCAAAATCGATTTTTCGCAAGTGCCTAAAATGTTCCAAAAACCAAAATTGCTAACTGCTTCGTTTTTTATTACTTGGATAGTTGGCCCCTTTTTAATGTTTTTATTAGCCACTTTTTTCCTTCAAGATTATCCACAATACATGACAGGTTTAATTATCATTGGTTTAGCACCCTGCATTGCCATGGTAATTGTTTGGAATGAATTGGCAGAAGGCAATCGTGAATTAACCGCTGGTTTAATTGGTATTAATAGTTTGTTGCAAGTTTTCTTTTTTAGTTTATACGCTTATTTTTATCTAGAAATTATGTTGCCTTTATTTGGCATCAAAGGGTTACAACTTAATATTACCATCCTTGAAATTGCAAAAACTGTTGGTATCTATTTGGGTATTCCTTTTGCTTTGGCAATGGTTAGTCGTTTTGCTATAAAAAAATATATTGGCGAAACTTTCTTCAATCAAAAGTTTATTCCTTTTGTATCGCCAATAACGCTAATTTCTTTGCTTTTTACCATCGTAATTATGTTCAGTTTAAAAGGGGAAATGATTGTAGATTTACCTTTAGACGTTTTAAGAATAGCCATTCCATTAGTGATATTCTTTGCAATAATGTTTTTCTTGATGTTTTTTGTGTCTAAAAAAATTGGCGCCAATTACCGTGATGCGGTGGCGTTGTCATTTACGGCATCTGGTAATAATTTTGAGTTGGCCATTGCGGTTTCTATTGGAGTTTTTGGTATCAATAGTGGCCAAGCTTTTGCGGGTGTTATTGGCCCGTTAGTGGAAGTGCCCGCCTTAATTATTTTGGTACAAGTAGCTTTTTGGTTGCGAAAAAAGTATTTTAATAAATAGTCTGATTTTACTTTTTGTTTAATGCTTTACAGGTTTAATAGTTGCATGGTAACCCATTTTTTTTAATTGGTTTTAATTAATTTTTGTGCGACTTCTTTTTCATTTTCTTATTTATTTTCTGTTTCTTTATTCCTAAAGGCTTGATTTAATAGATAATTACCAAAGATTAAACACCCTAATCCAAGAGCGATTTTTAGAAAAAATTCGTCAAAATATTTTGAGTCCAACCACATGGCAGCACTGAGTATTATGTCAAATTTCCCAACAAACAAGGCGATAATTCCTACTACTTTCATAATTATGTGTTTTTAATGGTTATTTAATTTTTTAAACTTCATTGCGAGGTAGTTAGCGACCTCCATTACCACGCGAAGGGATTCGCGCGGTAGCGGGGGGGGGTTATTCTTCAGTTAGGTCAAAATATTCGTGTAAATCAATAATTTTATATATCGACGGTTTTCCGTTTATGTTTATAATTTTTACATCTACTACAAAAGCTGTTGTAAATGGATTTATGTCGCTATGCAACATTGTTTCTTTTACGTTATCTTCCTCAAATATTATATTTAATTCTTTTTTACCGAGTTCTTCGATTACTCCTTTATTACCTGATTTACTTTTAATATTTCCTCTAGCTTGAAACCAAGTCATTACTACTTTTTCAAATTTGTCATCTTGTTGCTCAGGAATTTTTAGAAAATCAAGTTCTCTTTTTACAATATTTTGGACTGCATTTGATTCAGTTGAGCTCAAATTAAAATTGAAATTTACATTTCCATTAATTGTTGTGCTGAAATTAATTTGAGATGCTTTGTCTTTAGCAATTGGATTTACAATCGCTGACAGTTCTTTGTAATCTGTTTGACTTAATTCGGGTTTTTTTCCTTCGCCTTTAAGTAAAAATTTATAAGCTTTTTTGCAATATTCAGCAAAACCAACAACAGTATTCACATTTTCTACAAACGGAATCATTCCAACAGTTGCTAACTCAACCAGTTCAACAATTACACTTCCAGATTTAATTTCTTTTACATAAAGTTTAGCTTCCCTCTCTTCTTTATGATTTCCATTTTTTTCAACATAACTACTGAATTGTGAAGCCAAAGAAAATAAAGACTTTGTCAAATCAACCAATTCAACAGGATTTTTGTTGTCAATTTTAATTACAAGTCGAATGTCTCTTACTTCTGCAATTTCTGTCATAATCTATTTTTGTTGTTTTCGATGTAAGTTTACTGCCAACCCCCCCCCGCTGCCGCGCGAATCCTTCGCGTGGTTTGATTATCCCGCCTACTCTTTCTAGTTTTCGGCTGCCCTGTTATGTTTTCCCGTTCCCACGCGAAGGATTCGCGCGGGAGCGGGTGTTATAGTTTTAGTCTTCATCAATTGCCCAAGTATAAACAACAGTTGAAAATGCGCCCGTTTTTTGTCTATCAATGTTTCCCTCGTTTTCAAACTCTTTACCAAATCTTTCAAACATTGAAATAAAGCCCATGTCTCGGTCTGGTAATTTGGTTAAAATTTTACTTATTACCGGCAATGCTGTTTTTGCAATTATGAGCCAAGGATTGTTTGTGCCATGAATATCCGAAATTGTTCCCATGGCGTTGTCACCAATTTCTGTTTGAATGTCTTTCAAAACTTCGCCAACAGTTCTGTCACTTGATCTGGAATGACGTACATAGAAATGAACATTCAACTCTTTTGTTGCAGGCAATATTCTTCTAAGTAATAGCAGACCTTCACTGTTTGGAGATCCATCATCAAAAGTAACTTCGTTATTTTGACTAGGTACCATCTTGATTGCTTCAGTTGGTATAGTGGCTAACACCATTTTCTCCACTTCTGTTGGGTGTTCTGTCACAACAACAAAATAAATATTCCATCTTTTTTTCGGACGATCAATATTCAATTGGTTTAATTCTAAACGTACTCTCATAATTTCTATAATTTATTTATGCCTACTCTAATTCCCATTTTCGGCTTTCGGAGTATTTATTTTGTTATAGTATTTGCGTTTTTCCTTGTTAAACGCCCACTAAAAAAAACTTTTAAAAAAATATTATTATTTAAAAGGATTTTTTGCGGACCAATTTGTGAATAAAGTAATTCTCAAAATAAAGCTGTAACTAGAAGAAATTTTTCACAAGATTTCATTTATACATTTAAAATTATATATTCAATTCAGATTGATAAAATTGTATGTGTTGTTTTTTCAATTTTTGATAAAAATTTTAATTTTTTGACAAAACAAAAATCTAGGGTTTTTATTTTTGTTTTAGTTTTTAATATTTTTACAACTAAAAATCAGTATTTATTAACTAAACACCTATTTAGGATAGACATAAAGTGTAGATTTTTGCTTATGATTTTCAACTTTATAAATGAATACATTTTATAATAATTATGGTTTTTTTGGGAAGATTAAAGCAAAAAAAAGCGACTAAATAGTCGCTTTTAATTTGTATGTTGAGGAAAATTATTTTCCTAAGTTTTTCATTTCTTTTTCTAACATGTCATAAAACTGGTCAATTTTCGGCATAATAATAATGCGAGTTCTACGATTTTTAGCTTTGTTAGCAGGCGTGCTGTTATCTACTAACGGCACATAAGAACTTCTTCCTGCGGGTATTAATTGTTTTGGATTTACACCCAAATCGTTCTGTAACACACGAACAATAGCTGTAGATCGTTTTACAGATAAATCCCAATTGTCAAGTAATACTTCGCTTTTAAACGGCACATTATCGGTATGTCCTTCTACCATACATTCAAAATCAGGTTTGCTATTGATTACTTTTGCTACTTTAGCCAACACGTTTTTGGCTTTAGTATTTACTTCATAACTTCCAGACTTAAATAATAAGTTGTCGGCAATAGAAATCATAACAACGCCTTTTTCTACATTAATATTAATGTCCGGATCGTCCATGCCTACTTCACGTTTTAAACTAGTTACTAACGCTAACGTTACACTGTCTTTTTTAGTTAGAGCATCTTGTAAACGGGTAATTTTTAAATCTTTTTCTTTTAAACTTTCTAGAGATTTTTCTAAATTTTCAGCCCCTTTTGCAGATAAAACAGTCATTTCTTTTGAAAACGATAGTAAATCAGAATTGGTTTTCTTTAAATACTCTAGTTGAGAAGCTAAATTGCTATAGTCTGCATTTAATTTTTCTTTTTCAGACAAACACATATTTAATTTTACAGTTGCTGAATTAAGTAAATCTTGCGTAGCTTTCTCTTTAGCTTCAAGCATAGAAAATTTCTTTTTAGATACACATGACGAAAGCGCAAAAGGAAGAATTGCTGCCAAAATTAGAATTTTTTTCATTTAAATATATTTTTTACAAAGTTATATAGAAAAAATCATACCAAAGTAGGTTGCATGATAAAATTTATGTTTTTTTTAGTAAATACGGAAAAAGAGATAAGTCTATATTCTGTTAAAAGTTTTCTTTTTCTGAACAAAGTAACTCCAAACTATTGATTTTGTATAAAAATAATCTGTTTTTTGAGTTTGGTTTCTTTTTTTAAGATTCTTTCCCAATAGATGATAAAAATGGAAATGGGCTTTTAAAATAGCAAAAACATGTGTAATTTTTCCTTGAAAAAGTAACTGAATACCGGCAAGTCCATCTAAAAATAATCGTATAAAAAGAACAGAAACTAATTTATCTTTAGGAAGATTTTTGGTCAACATCAACAATGAATTTCTAAAATTCAAAAATGTTTTCTTTGGG
>NZ_JBIPMS010000105.1:0-5953 GCF_044368995.1 Flavobacterium sp.
TACGAAGTTTTGGCTACAAAACCTAAAAGTACGCAAGCTATTAAGTATAAAATTGTACTTAAAAAAGGCGAATATTACACATTAACTACTTTGGTAGATAAAAATTATAAAAATGATAATCCGTTTATAGAAAAAGTTTTTAATTCTTTTAAAGTGGACGATGCTTCAATTACTTCAAGAACTTTTTTTGAAAATAAATTCAGCATTTTTGAAGAAGATTTAAATAGCGAACATGATAGTATTCGCTATTCAGCAATAAAATCATTTAACAATTTAACTATTGAAGAATCGGATTTTTCCAAAATTAAAAACCTTTTAGAAAATTTTGAGTTTCGTAAAGAAGAAACGGATTTTAAGGGCGATTTATTTGAGAGTATTGGGTCTTTAAAATCTCCAGAAGTACTTCCTTTTTTAGAGCAAGCTTATAAAAAACAAGATGTTTCAACTCAAACACAATTTTCAATTTTACGTGCTTTGGCTTTACAAAAAAGTAAAGTGGCATATAAAAAAATCGCCGAATTATTAGACTACGATTTGCCAATTTCAGAAAATTATGTAATTTCTGGTTTGTTTAATATATTTATGTCAGACCTTGAAAATTCACAAGTTTTATATCCAAATATTTTAGAATATTATAGTATAAACGAATTTCATGAACCAATAGTTAAGTTTGTTCAGGTGTTATTAAATTCAGAAAAAGTAACTGCCAAAAAACTGAAATCTTATAAAAAAATGTTGCTTACCAATGCGAAACTAGAATACAAACGTTTGGTAAGTTGGAAGTCTGATAAGGAGGCTAGTAACACTGAAGATGATAATAATTATGATGAAGAAAATGGTGCACCTGTGGAAGCTTTCAATAGTTATTTGTCTATTTTATATTCCTACAAAAACGAAAAAGACATACGACAATTGTATGAAAAAGCAGAAAAATTAAATATCGACGATTTAAATGTAGTTATTGCTAACCGTGAATTGGCCAGAAATAAAAAACTGGATAAGCGTATATTAGAAAAATTAATAAGTCAGCCAAAAACAAAATATACAGCTTTCCAAATGCTATATCACAATAAGCAAACAGAAGAATTAACTGCATTTAGTAAAGATAGTATTGTAAAGAATGCCATTCATTATTATGAAGATTTTGATAAAAAAAAGGATTCTATTGTGTTAATGAATGAAAAAATTGTCACGCATAACGATAAAAAAATATCTTATTTCTTTTATAAGAAAATTAATATTGAAGCCGATTCTTATGGAAAAAATTCTGAAAAGTTGACCGCAATTGCTTTTGTTCATGATGAAAATAATCAATTAAATCTAAAAGCTTTTAGAAGGTTTGATGATGAAAAAATTATTGATGATAAAGAAATTGATCAAAAAATAAAAAACATGATTAATGAATCGCTAAATGACAATCATCTACGAGTAAATTTTTCAAGTAATCCAGCGGAAGAAAATTACGAGGAAGAGGTATATTACGACGAATAAATGTTAAGAACCAAAAAAGAAATAGTATATGTTGTATTGGCAGGTATTTTTATTACAAATGCCATTACTGCCGAGCTTATTGGAGGTAAATTAATTCAAATTGGTCCTTTTGTACTAAGTATGGGTATTTTACCTTGGCCAATTGTGTTTATTACTACCGATTTAATTAATGAATATTTCGGAAAACAAGGCGTGAAAAGACTCAGTTATATCACAGCAGGTTTAATTGCGTACTGTTTTGTAATTTTGTTTTTTTCGATGAAAATTCCTGAAGCAAAAGGCATCAGCCCGGTTTCTAATGAGCAATTTACTGCTGTTTTTGGTCAAAGTAATTTAATTATTGTTGGTTCTATTTTTGCTTTTTTAGTGGCACAATTTTTAGATGTTACTCTTTTTAGCTATTTTAAAAAGAAAACAGGAGAAAAAATGATATGGCTCCGAAGTACAGGATCTACAGTAATTTCACAATTAATAGATTCTTTTATTGTGGGAGGAATTGCCTTTTATTTACCAGGAATTTGGAATACCAAACAATATGTAGAATATTCTTTAACGGGGTATTCATTCAAATTAATCATTGCAATTTGCTTAACGCCATTAATTTATTTAGGTCATTTTTTAATAAATAAATATATACATAATAACGAAAAGCCAGTAGTAAATGATTAAGAAACGTTGTGCTTGGTGCGAAAAAACGGATTTATACAAAGACTATCATGATAACGAATGGGGAAAACCTGTTTATGATGATGCTACTTTGTTTGAATTTTTAATCTTAGAAACGTTTCAAGCTGGTTTAAGTTGGTATACGGTTTTGGTAAAACGAGATAATTTCAGAAAAGCTTTTGCAGGTTTTGATGTGCAAAAAGTTGCCAATTTTACCGATTACAAATTGCAAGTTTTAGCTGAAGATGTTGGATTAATAAGAAACAAATTAAAAATTAAAGCGGCGGTAACCAATGCACAAGCTTTTATAAAAGTGCAAGAAGAATTTGGCAGTTTTTCAAAATATATTTGGGCTTTTGTAGACAACAAACCAATTGATAACAAACCAAAAACATTAAGTGAAGTACCAGCAACATCAGAAATTTCGGATAAGTTAAGCAAAGACTTAAAAAAACGCGGATTCAAATTCGTCGGTTCCACAGTAGTTTATGCGCATATGCAAGCCACAGGAATGGTAAACGATCATGTTGCAACTTGTTGGTTGAGAAGTTAGATTTTAGTCTCGGCCTCCGTTTTTCGTTAAAAATTATTTTTATCTTTACCATAATTTGTAAATCCCAAATCGTAAATCTCAAATCAAATGGATCCACTTCACGGCATAACCTTAAAAACCATACTCGAAAAATTAGTCGATTATTATGGTTTTGATACGCTTGGCGAATTGATAAAAATAAAATGTTTTAATGAAAATCCAACCATTAATTCTAGTTTAACATTTTTACGAAAAACCGAATGGGCTCGAAAAAAAGTGGAAGAATTATATCTGAGAAGTTTGAAGAAATTTGATGCGAAATAAATTGGTGATAATTTGTGAAAATCTGAGTTTTAACAAAACTCCGTGATTCTCAGTGTTGTTTTGTGCATCTCTGTGTAACTTTTAGCTTTTCAAAATCGCTAAAAATTCCGCTCTTTCAATTTCAATGCATCCCAAACTTTCTAAATGATTGTTGTGTACTTGGCAATCTAAAAGTTTGTAGTTTGCCATTTCTAGTTGTTTTGCCAAATAAATAAAAGCGACTTTACTAGCATTTGGTACTTTTGAGAACATGCTTTCTCCGCAAAAAACATTACCTAAATCAATTCCATATAAACCACCGACTAACTCGTTATTTTGCCAAACTTCTACGCTTTTGGCATAACCTAATTCATTTAGTTTACAATATGCCTCTACAATTTCATTAGAAATCCAAGTGCCATTTTGGTCTTTTCTTGGCGCCTTCTGACAATTGGAAATCACTGTTCTAAAATTTGTATTAAAAGTAACTTGAAATTCATTTCGAATAATCACTTTTTTCATAGTTTTCGTAATTCGTAAACGCTCAAAAAATAATACCATCCTTTTTTTTGGACACCACCAAAGTTTTGGTTCATCAGCATCATACCAAGGAAAAATGCCATTTTGATACGCTAAAAGTAAACGCTCTGAAGATAAATCTCCGCCGACAGCAATAATGCCTTCAGTGGATGTTTCTGAAGAAGGAGGAAAATAAAGTTCAGTTGTTAAAAAATACATTCTTTTAATTTCTATGACAATTTCAAAATTTAATTTCAAAAAAATTCCAAACTCCTAATTTATCTTATAAAAGAATTTTGGAATTTGGAATTTAATTTTTGGAATTTACTTTTTAATCGAAGATTAAAAAGGTAAATCGTCGTGTTCTTCTTCTTTAAAGTCGGTTGCAGGAGCAAATGCTTCAGCAGCAGGAACCGGAGGCATTTCTGGCGAATTGGAAGGAGCTGCATTTGCTAATCTTTCAATTCTCCAACCTGTAATGGTATTAAAATGTTTTACTTCCCCTTGAGGTGACGTCCATTCTCTACCTCTTAAATTGATAGATACTTTTACTTGTTCACCAACATGGTAGGAATTTAAATCATCCACTTTTGCTTGTTGAAATTCAACCGAAATATGTTGTGGGTACTGCTCTTCAGTAGTAACTACTATTTCTCTTTTTTTAAATGAAGCACTTACGTCTTGTGTTGCTCCAATCATTTTAATTCTTCCAATAACTTCCATAATTCTCTTAATTTATTTTTGTGCTAATAACAATTTCCAAGCGTTTAAAACTTGATTGTTGTCTAAATATTCTTTTGCTTTTTTAAATTTCGTATCAAAATCGTCTGAACTTAAAACGGCTTTTACCTCAAAATTTTCTTTTACAAATATAGTAATTTCTTCTTCATTTGGAATAATTTCTATATTTCCTAATTTTCCTAAATCATTTCCATCAAAATAACCACTTTCTTTAATGAAATTTGGAATCATATCTACACCAATACCTAAGGTATTTAATGGTTTTTCCACTTCAAATAATCCCTCATTTGCGCGACTGTACCAATTGCCACCTAAACGTGAAACTACATCAATTTTGTGTTGGTCAATCATTTGGTTTTCGTCTAAAACACTTTCATGAATGTGAATTTTTACCACTTCGCAAATCACTAAATTTCCAGCACCACCTTCAGTCCCTAATGCAATAATATCGTTTACTATACATTCAAACTGCACTGGACTTTCGGCCACTCTGTATGGCGCTACAATATCTGATGGCAGCATAGTAAATCCTGCTTTTTTAAATTCATTAACACCCTCTGGATATTCGGTGCTTGACAAACTCATTTGTTGCACCATGTCGAAATTTACAATATTAATTACAACTTCGTTGGTGTCTTGAGCGTTTATCAAAGTATGTTTTATAGTATTATTTCGTACACGTCTGGCAGGCGAAAAAATTAAAATGGGTGGGTTACTACTAAACACATTAAAAAAACTAAAAGGCGATAAATTCGGATTTCCATCAACGTCCATTGTACTTGCAAACGCTATTGGTCTGGGCGACACAGCAGTTTGCAAATAGCTTTGTAGTTTTACTGGCGATATTTCTTTCGGATTGATGCTTAACATAAATGGTATTTTTTACAAATATAAAGCAAATCAATCAATTGAAATGATATTTTTTTTAACAAATGTTAGCCATTTTTTTGTCACGAATTTTCGAAACTAATTTATAATTTCGACTCGATAATTCGTGAGATGATTAAAAAACTAATCACTAATTACTAATTACTATTCACTTTTTCTTATTTTTACTCAAAATACTTTATATGCAGTTTTCTGAAAAAAGAAATCTTACACGTTGGATCATTATTTTTTCATCGTTTTTAATAGCTTCCTTAATTTTATGGAACACCTATGTTTTTTTCCAAACGTTTAAAGAAGAAGAACGCAATAAAATGGAACTTTGGGCAACAGCATTGAAGAACCTAAGAAATGCCGATGTAGATGCCGATATTGAATTACCAACTTTTATTATTGAAAACAATAAAAACATTCCATTAATACTTACAGATAAAAAAGGAAAAATTTTAAGTAATTTAAACCTGGGAGAAATAGAAAATGATAGTGTTAAAGTAAAAGAATTTTTAAATAAAATTAAAAACCAGAATAAACCAATTAAAGTCCAATTCGCAACGAACGATTATCATCTGGTGTTTTACGGCGATTCTCCAATTTTAAACAAATTAAAGTATTATCCAATTGCCTTATTGTTAGTAGCATTTTTATTTGGTGGAGTGGTGTATAACTTTTACCGTGCCACAAAAATGGCAACTCAAAACAAGCTGTGGGCTGGAATGGCAAAGGAAACAGCGCACCAAATCGGAACACCATTATCGTCATTAATTGGATGGTTAGAATTACTGAAATTAGAAAATGTTGATGAAAATACTATAGATG
>NZ_JBIPMS010000026.1:0-19297 GCF_044368995.1 Flavobacterium sp.
AAGAAAATATATTGGTATCTATTTCAGTTGAATTTCCGATTTCTAAAATGGTTTTAGGTTGAAAATACCGCACGACTCTAAAAAGTAACTTATTTTTTTTTGAAGTATTTTTTAAAAGTGAATATTCTGGAAATTTTGTTTTATCATAAAAACATTTCGTAACCAAATCAAACACAAAAGGCGAATGCACACCGTGTTCGTTTTTTGAGTTCCAAAGGAATTTTAAATATGATATTATTAAATGATTCATATATTTTGCCACAGATTAAATGATTTTCACGGATTATAATAATTAAAACAAAAAATCTGTGTTAATCTGTGAAATCCGTGGCCAACTTTTATTATTCTATTTTTGAGCTCAATTCAAACCAGCGTGCTTCTTTTTCTTCTAATGATTGAATTATTTTTTGTAATTCGTTTGCTTTGGTTTCAATTTTATCATCAGCTACTTTACCGTCCGAAAATTCTTGTTCAATTTGTTTCTTTTGATATTCTAAATCTTTAATTTCTTTTTCAATTTTATTAAATTCCTTTTGTTCGTTGAAATTTAAACCCGCTTTTGCTGGTTGGTTTTGTTTCCAACTTCCTTTATCGGTACTCACATTATTTAAAACTTTTGGTTCCACAGAATCTTCATAACTTCTAAAATCTGAGTAATTTCCAGGAAAATCTTCAATTTCACCACCGCCTCTGAAAACAAATAAGTGATCTACAATTTTATCCATAAAGTACCTGTCGTGACTCACCACTAACAAACATCCAGGAAAATCTAATAAAAAACTTTCTAACACATTTAGCGTTACAATATCTAAATCGTTAGTAGGTTCATCTAAAATTAAGAAATTCGGATTCTGAATTAAAACCGTACATAAATACAAACGTTTTAGTTCGCCACCACTTAATTTTTCTACAAAATCGTATTGTTTTTTTGCATCAAACAAAAAACGTTCTAATAATTGCGAAGCGGAAATAATTTTTCCTTTCGTAAGCGGAATGTATTCTCCGTATTCTTTTATAATATCAATTACTTTCTGACCTGGTTTTGGGTTGATGCCACTTTGCGTATAATACCCAATTTTAATCGTATCACCAATAATTACTTTCCCAGAATCTGGTTCCATAGTTTTAGTTAAAATATTTAAGAAAGTTGATTTACCTGTACCGTTTTTACCAATAATTCCAATACGTTCACCACGTTGAAACGCGTAGGTAAAGTCTTTTAAAATGGTTCTGTCAGGGAAATTTTTGTTCAATTTTACCATTTCGATAATCTTGCTTCCCATGCGCTCCATATTAATTTCGAGCTCTACCACATTTTCTTTACGTCGACTTTCCGCTTTTTCCTTAATCACGTAAAAATCATCTTGACGCGATTTGGATTTGGTAGTTCTTGCTTTTGGTTGACGACGCATCCAAGCCAATTCCTTAATGAAAAGGTTTTGTGCTTTGTCGATACTGGAGTTTTCAGAAATTTGTCGTTCTTCTTTTTTCTCTAAATAGTACGAGTAATTTCCTTTGTATTGATACAGTTTTCCGTTATCTAATTCAATAATTTCGTTACAAACACGTTCTAAAAAGAATCGGTCGTGCGTTACCATAAATAAAGTGATATTTTCTTTGGCAAAATAATCTTCTAGCCATTCAATCATCTCTAAATCCAAGTGATTGGTTGGTTCGTCTAAGATTAATAAATCAGGTCGATTAATTAAGATTATGGCTAACGATAAACGCTTTTTTTGCCCTCCAGATAATTTTTTTACTTTTAATTTTAAATCGTCAAGTTTTAATTTTGATAAAATTTGTTTGTATTGTGTTTCAAAATCCCACGCATTAAATCGATCCATATCATCAAACGCTTTCTGATACTTTTCTTCGTCTTCTGGATTTTCTAATGCCTTTTCGTAGTTTCTAATTACTAGTAAAATTTCATTATCCGATGCGAAAATACTTTCTTCAATGGTTAATTCTTCTTGTAAATTAAAATTTTGACTTAAAAATGCCATTTTAATCCCTTTTCTTATAACCACTTGCCCGGTGTCAGGCTCATCTAAACCATTAATCATATTCATAATTGTGGTTTTTCCAGAACCATTTTTGGCGATAAATGCAATTTTTTGGTCTTTATTTATTCCAAAAGAAATGTCTTTAAAAAGGACACGTTCTCCGTAAGATTTTGATATATTTTCTACTGAAAGGTAATTCATTTGCCAATTTGTAAATTATACAATTTGGCAAAACGCCAATTGTTTTGCAAAAGTAGACTTATTATTTGAGATTTAAAATTTAGATTTTTGCATTTCATAAATAAAAATTGCAACTTTGACATATCAACCAATTGGCAAATTGACTAATTAAATTGACACATTAAAACTAAATGCAATTATCCGTTATCATCCTTAATTATAATGTGCGCTATTTTTTAGAGCAATGTGTGCGTAGTGTTCAGAAAGCGCTTGAAAACATGGATGCTGAAATTATTGTTGTAGATAATAATTCTTCTGACGATAGTTGTTTAATGATGAAACAACTTTTTCCAAATATCAAACTTATTGAAAATAAAGAAAATGTAGGGTTTCCAAAAGGGAATAATATCGCTGTACAAGAATCTAAAGGCGAATATATTTGTATCCTAAACCCAGATACTGTTGTTGCAGAAGATACGTTTAAAAAGCTATTAACTAAAAGCTATCAGCTGTCAGCTGGAATAATTGGATGTAAGTTGATAGACGGCACTGGAAATTTTCTACCTGAGAGCAAACGGGGTGTTCCAACGCCTTGGGTTGCTTTTACTAAAATTTTTGGTTTATATAAAATATCAAAAATTTTCGGAAAATATTATGCACAGCATTTGTCTGAAAATCAATCTGGAAAAGTTGCTATTTTAGTTGGCGCTTTTATGTTTATGAAACGTGATTTATATATTAAAGTAGGTGGATTTGATGAGAATTGCTTCATGTATTCGGATGATATCGATTTGAGTTATATGATTCAGAAATTAGGAAAAGAGAATTTCTATTTTCATGAAACATCCGTAATACATTATAAAGGAGAAAGCACGGTTAGAGATGCCAACTATTTGAATCATTTCCGAGAAGCCATGCAGTTTTTTTATAAAAAGCATTTCAAAAAATCGTGGTTTTTTGATAAATTTCTTCAAATAGGAAGTTTGTTATTTGCGATTATAAAACAAAAACAACCACAAAAATTAGTAAGTAAAATTGATAAATACATTGTGTTTTCAAAAAATAATATTCACTTGAATTTAAATAAACAAATTGAATATTTAACTGATTTTGAACAATTTACTGCTTGTAAAAATATCAATATTGAGGTTGTTTTTGATACCAATTCGTTTTCTTTTGCAGAAATAATTCATTTTATGGAAAAACATAAATCGAAAAATATAACTTTTAAGAACTATATTTCGCAATCAAATTACGTAATTGGTAGCAATAATTCAACTGATAGAGGCGAAGTATTACTTTTTTGATTTTTTGATTTTTTCGTGACAAAACATGAAAATATTTATTAATTTTGCAGTAATAATTAAAGAACTCAACATTACAATAATAATATGGCAAGATTTGAATTGAAACTTCCAAAAATGGGAGAGAGTGTAGCAGAAGCAACCATTACAAATTGGTTAAAAAAAGTGGGTGAACATATTGATATGGATGAAGCGGTTTTAGAAATTGCTACAGACAAAGTAGATAGTGAAGTGCCTTCTGAAGTTTCTGGAACTTTGATTGAAATTTTGTTTCAAGTTGATGATGTAGTTCAAGTAGGGCAAACCATTGCCATAATAGAAACAGAGGGCGAACCAATTGCCACAATTCCTGAAGTAAAATCGGAGGCACCAGTAGCAGTTTCAGAAGTTGCTAAAACGGTTGAGGTTGCTATTGAAGCAAGTGCTCCAGCAGATTTTTCAGGTTCAGATAAATTCTTTTCGCCATTAGTAAAAAATATGGCAAAAACAGAAGGCATTTCCTTAACTGAATTAGAATCTATTTCAGGTTCAGGCAAAGATGGTCGTGTAAATAAAGAAGATATTTTAAAATATATTGAAACTCGCAAGTTGCAAGTTACAAGTTCAAATGTTGTTGCGCCTGCAACTTCAACTCAACAACTTAAAACCCAAAACCCTACACCAGTTTCAGTAAACGGAGGCGACGAAATTGTTGAAATGGACAGAATGCGTAAGTTGATTTCGGGTTACATGGTGGCATCAGTTCAAACTTCAGCACATGTGCAGTCATTTATTGAAGTTGATGTGACAAATATCGTAAAATGGAGAGAAAAAGTAAAAACAGCATTTGAAAAACGCGAAGGAGAAAAACTAACGTTTACGCCAATTATGATGGAAGCGGTAGCAAAAGCCTTAAAAGATTTTCCAGGAATGAATATTTCTGTTGATGGCGATTACATAATTAAACGTAAAAATATCAATTTAGGAATGGCAGCAGCTTTACCAAACGGAAACTTAATTGTTCCTGTAATTAAAAATGCAGACCAATTGAATTTAGTTGGTATGGCAAAAGCGGTTAACGATTTAGGTGGTCGTGCAAAAGCAGGAAAATTAAAACCAGACGATACACAAGGCGGAACTTATACAGTAACTAACGTAGGAACATTTGGTTCTGTTTTTGGAACACCAATTATTAACCAACCACAAGTAGGTATTTTGGCTTTAGGAGCGATTAGAAAAGTACCAGCAGTTATTGAAACACCAGAAGGAGATTTCATAGGAATTCGTCAGAAAATGTTCTTATCACACTCTTATGATCACAGAGTTGTAGATGGCGCTTTAGGTGGTAGTTTTGTGAAACGTGTAGCAGAATATTTAGAAGCCTTTGATGTAAATAGAGATTTTTAAGTAAAAATAAATAATAATTCACCCAATAGTTCATTTACTATTGGGTTTTTTTAACTTTGCACTTCAAAATATAAACATGGAACTTAAACTGACAAGACCAATCTGTTTCTTTGATTTAGAAACCACCGGAATAGATGTTGGAAAAGATAGAATCGTTGAAATATCAATTTTTAAGGTGTTTCCAAACGGAAATAAAGAAAGTAAGACTTGGTTGGTGAATCCGACAATTCCAATTCCGCCTCAAACTACCGCGGTTCATGGCATTACAAACGAGAACGTAGCCAACGAGCCTACTTTTGCAGAATTGTCATCCCAAATTTATAATATGATAAAAGATTCAGATTTAGCAGGATATAATTCTGATAGATTTGATATTCCATTATTAGCAGAAGAAATGCTTCGTGCAGGTGTTGATTTTGATATGAAAAACCGCGTTTCAGTTGATGTACAAACTATTTTTCATAAAAAAGAAGAAAGAACACTTACTGCGGCATTAAAATTTTATTGTGATAAAACATTAGAAAACGCCCATTCAGCAGCTGCAGATACCATGGCAACTTACGAAATTTTGTTAGGGCAATTGGAAAGATATCCTGATTTGCAAAATGATATGAAAGCATTATCAGAATTTACTACTCGTAAAAAATCTGTCGATTTTGCTGGTATGATTGTGATGAATGATAAAGGCCAGGAAATGTTCAGCTTTGGAAAATATAAAAATGTTTTAGTGGATGAGGTGTTTGATAAAGATCCAGGTTATTTTGGTTGGATTCAAAACGCTGATTTTCCGCTATATACAAAAAAAGTGTTAACAGGTTTGAAGTTGAGAAGGTTAAATACAAAATAGGTAAAATGTTAAAGGTAATGGGTTAAAGGTTTAGCCCAATACCCATCACCCAACACCCTAAAAAAATGAAAATCATTTGCATTGGCAGAAATTACGCCGACCATATTTCAGAATTACAAAACGAACGTCCAGATGAGCCGGTTATCTTTATGAAACCCGATACGGCTATTTTACCTAAAAAAACACCATTTGTCATTCCAGAATTTAGTAATGATGTGCACCATGAAGTGGAGGTTTTGGTAAAAATTTGTAAAGTAGGAAAATACATCAATCCGAAATTCGCACATAAATATTACGATGAAATTGGTTTAGGAATAGATTTTACAGCTCGTGATGTACAAAATGCGTTAAAAGAAAAAGGATTGCCTTGGGAAAAAGCGAAGGCTTTTGACCATTCAGCGATTATTGGTGACTTTTTACCGAAAATAAATTTTCCTTCTTTAGAAAATATTAACTTTGAATTAAGGAAAAATAATGAAATTGTTCAGCAAGGTGCTACTTCAATGTTGTTATGGAATATTGATGAAATTGTTTCTTATGTTTCGCAATTTTTCACCTTAAAAAAAGGAGATATTATTTTTACAGGAACCCCTAAAGGAGTAGCAGCAGTGAAAGAAAATGATGTGTTAGAAGGTTATTTAGAAGGCAAGCAAATGTTTAAAATACAAGTAAAATAATGGCTTTACAGTATAATTTATCAAAAGTTTATGAAATTTCTGAAAATGATAACGAATTTGCACTTCAAATTGCTTCTTTGTTTTTAGAAGAAGTGCCTTTCGAAATTCAAGCCATGAAAAATGCAATTGAAGAAAAAGATTATTCCAAAACCTATGCATCTGCTCACAAAATTAAACCAACCCTGGATTTATTAGGTATTGATATGGCTTATGAAGACGTATTATTAATTATCGAATGGACCAAAGAAAAAGGCAAGCGAAAAGAAATTAAAGATGTGTTTAAAACGCTAAAAGTAAGAATTGGTGACGCAGCAGATGAAATTAAAAAAGATTTTAAATTATAAAAAGATACTTTATTATATGTTTAGCCACGCCTTAAGCGTGGTTTTCTTATTTTTACGAAAATTATAAAAATGAAAGCAGCAGTTATCACAATTGGAGATGAAATATTGATAGGTCAAATTATTGACACAAATTCTTCATACATTGCAAAAGCATTAGACAAAATTGGAATTGCTACTTATGAAATGTTATCCATTTCAGATGATAAAAATCATATTTTAAAAACGTTAAGTGAAGTTCAAAATAATTTTGATGTTGTTTTAATTACCGGCGGATTAGGTCCAACAAAAGACGACATTACCAAAAAAACATTTTGCGAGTATTTTGATGATGTTTTGGTTAAAAACGATGCTGTTTTTGAACAAGTAAAAAGTATTATTGAAGGCATACATAAAAAACCCATTACGCAATTAAATATAGACCAAGCATTTGTTCCTTCAAAATCAAAAGTGCTTTTTAATAAAATGGGAACCGCTCCAGGAATGCTTATGGAATATCAAAACACGGTGTTTGTTTCTTTGCCTGGTGTACCTTATGAAATGAAGTATTTGGTTGATAATGAAGTAATTCCGTTTTTGGTAGATAAGTTCGAGCGGCCTTACATTGTTCACAAAACACTTATAACTTATGGCAGAGGCGAAAGTTTAATTGCGGAACAAATTGATGATTGGGAAACTAATTTGCCAAGTTTTATTAAATTAGCCTATTTGCCGAGTCCTGGAAAAGTTAGATTACGATTGACTGCTAGGGGCTTAGATGAAGCCATTTTGAAAGATGCTATTATATCGGAAATTGAAAAATTAAAACTTTTAATTGGTGATATCATTGTTGGTTTCGACGAAGAGGAAACCATCGAAGTAGTTTTAACCAGATCATTAGCCGAAAAAAACCTTAGTTTGGCAACTGCTGAAAGTTGCACGGGAGGAAAAATCGCACAACTAATTTCATCTGTTCCTGGTGCTTCAGCTTGTTTTAAAGGTGGAATTGTGGCGTATTCTAATCAAATAAAAATAGATGTTTTAAAAGTAAATCCTGATACAATTAAACAGTTTTCTGTGGTTAGTAAAGAAGTGGCAAAAGAGATGGCAATTAATTGCAAAACTATTTTTAATACAGATTATGCCATAGCTACAACAGGAAATGCAGGACCAGCTAAAGGAAATAGTGAAGCCGAAATAGGCGTTGTTTGTATAGCAATAGCTACACCAAATGAAGTTTTTGTTGAAGAATTTAATTTTGGTCAACCGCGCGAAAAGGTTACAGATAGGGCAGTTTATAAAGCATTGGAATGGCTGTATAAAGAAATTTGAAAAAACTAACTAAAAATAGTTGCATAGTAAAGTAAAAATTCTTTTCTTTGCACCCTTATTTAGAATAACGATTTAAAAGTTTAGAATAATGTCAAGAGTTTGTGAACTAACAGGAAAAAGAGCAATGGTTGGAAACAACGTTTCTCACGCGATGAATAAAACTAAGAGAAAATTTTCAGTTAACTTAGTGAAAAAACGTTTTTACATTGCAGAAGAAGATAGATGGGTGAGCCTAAAAATATCTACAGCAGCATTAAAAACAATTAACAAAAATGGTATTGCCGCAGTTTTGAAAAAAGCTAAAGCAGATGGATTTGCAAAATCTATTTAATCATTTAAAAATATACAAAAATGGCAAAGAAAGGAAATAGAATCCAAGTAATTTTAGAGTGTACTGAGCACAAAGAATCTGGTCAACCAGGAACTTCTCGTTACATTACAACTAAAAACAAAAAAAACACACCAGATAGAATGGAAATCAAAAAATTCAATCCTATCTTGAAAAGAGTAACTGTTCATAAAGAAATTAAATAATTAGAAGCTTAATTTAAGTTTCAGATAAAACATACTAAGTCATGGCAAAGAAAACCGTAGCAACTTTACAAACATCTTCTAAAAGATTGACTAAAGCAATCAAAATGGTGAAGTCACCTAAATCTGGTGCTTATACATTTGTGGAATCAGTAATGACTCCTGAAGAAGTAGATGCGTTCTTAAAAAAGAAATAATCTAGTATTAAAGATATTAAAAAAGCTATTTTCATTTGAAAGTAGCTTTTTTTATTTTATTTTTGTTTTAATATTAATGAAAATCATATCATTATACACCAAATTCAATGAGTTTTTTTAAAAAAATATTTTCATCTAATAAAAGTGAACCTGTAATTACTGAACAGGAAAAGCAGCAATTAGCTAAAGGATTAGAGAAAACCAAAACTTCTTTCTTTTCTAAATTGACTAAAGCCGTTGCTGGAAAATCTAAAGTAGATGATGAGGTTTTAGACAATTTGGAAGAAGTACTCATTTCTTCAGATGTGGGAGTAAATACCACTTTAAAAATCATACAGCGAATTGAAAAAAGAGTATCTCAAGATAAATATTTAGGAACAGACGAGCTTAATATCATATTAAGAGAAGAAATTGGATCGTTATTATCTGAAACCAATTCTGGTAACGATTCTGAATTCACTATTCCAATAAATACTAAACCTTATGTAATTATGGTTGTTGGTGTAAATGGAGTGGGAAAAACAACTACCATTGGAAAATTAGCATATCAGTTTAATAAAGCGGGATTTAAAGTTGTTTTAGGTGCTGCCGATACATTTAGAGCTGCTGCCATTGACCAATTACAAATTTGGGCAGATAGAGTAGGCGTACCGATGGTAAGACAACAAATGGGTTCGGACCCAGCTTCTGTTGCTTTTGATACTTTGCAGTCAGCAGTAGCGCAAAATGCAGATGTTGTGATAATAGATACTGCCGGTCGTTTGCACAACAAAGTAGGTTTGATGAATGAATTGACCAAAGTAAAAAATGTAATGCAAAAAGTAGTTCCAAACACGCCAAATGATGTCATGTTGGTACTTGATGGCTCTACGGGACAAAACGCATTCGAACAAGCTAAACAATTTACTGCTGCTACAGAAGTTTCTTGTTTGGCAGTTACCAAATTAGACGGAACTGCAAAAGGTGGCGTTGTAATAGGTATTTCAGATCAATTTCAAATCCCAGTTAAATATATAGGCGTGGGAGAAGGCATTGAAGATTTACAAGTATTTAATAAAATAGAATTTGTGGATTCTTTCTTTAATTAATTTTTTAATGTATGATGCATTTTTTTAAAAATATGACCAATTCAAAGTTGTTATTTATTGCTTTAATTTCAGCTGTTTTAGCCTTTCCTTTCGATTTAAAATTTTTAGGATTTATGCAAAGTGAAAGTATTTTTATGTCATTACGACTGCTTTCTTTTATTTTGTTTATGTACGTTGTCATTAAAGTAATTAATGGTAAGACCAAAAAACCCGCTGGAAAGAAATAATATTTATTTAGAATTTAGTGAGGATGTCAATTTTTGATACTTTATTATTTTAATTAAATTTTGTAAAAACATATCAATTAAAAAAGCCCAATTTCAATTGAAATTGGGCTTTTTTAATTGATATAATTTAGCGCGGTTACTTCGCAATATTTACCGCTCTGGTTTCTCTAATAACAGTTACTTTAACTTGACCTGGATACGTCATTTCTGTTTGAATTTTATGTGAAATTTCAAATGATAATGTAGCGGCTAAATCGTCTGAAACTTTCTCACTTTCTACTAAAACACGTAATTCTCTACCTGCCTGAATGGCGTAAGCGTTTTTAACTCCTGGAAAGCTGTATGCTACTTCTTCAAGGTCTTTTAAACGTTGAATGTAAGAATCCAATACTTGACGACGTGCGCCTGGTCTGGCTCCAGAAATAGCATCACACACTTGAATAATTGGAGAAATTAAATATTTCATTTCAATTTCATCGTGGTGAGCACCAATTGCGTTACAAACTTCTTCTTTTTCACCATATTTCTCAGCCCATTGCATTCCTAAAATAGCGTGTGGCAATTCGGTTTCTGTATCGGGTACTTTTCCGATATCGTGTAACAAACCAGCTCTTTTGGCTAATTTTACGTTTAAACCTAATTCTGCAGCCATTAAACCACATAATTTAGAAACTTCTCTTGAGTGTTGTAGTAAGTTTTGTCCGTATGAAGAACGGTATTTCATTCTACCTACAATTTTAATCAATTCTGGGTGCAATCCGTGAATTCCTAAATCGATAACGGTACGTTTTCCAACTTCAATAATTTCTTCTTCAATTTGTTTTTTCGTTTTTTCAACAACTTCTTCGATTCTAGCAGGGTGAATTCGACCATCAGTTACTAATTTATGAAGTGCTAAACGAGCAATTTCTCTTCTAACAGGATCAAAACATGATAATATAATAGCTTCTGGAGTATCATCTACAATGATTTCAACACCTGTTGCAGCTTCAATGGCTCTAATGTTTCTTCCTTCTCTACCAATAATTCTACCTTTTACATCATCCGATTCAATATTGAAAACAGATACACAATTTTCAACAGCTTCTTCTGTACCTACACGCTGAATGGTGCTGATAATGATTTTTTTAGCTTCTTGTTGGGCTTGCATTTTGGCTTCTTCAATAGTTTCTTGAATGTGCGCCATAGCATTGGTTTTGGCTTCTGCTTTTAAACTTTCAACCAATTGATTTCTTGCATCATCTGCAGATAAACCAGAAATAACTTCTAATTGTTCAATCTGACTCTTGTGTAATTTGTCAACTTCTTGAGATTTTTTATCTAAATTTTCAATTTTGTTTTGGTATTCTATAATTTTAGCTTCAGCGTCGTCATTGATTTTCTTAGCTTTTGCTAATTCACTTGAAACTTGAGATTCTTTATCTCGTGTTCTTTTTTCGGCTTCAGCCATTTTTTTGTCTTTGGACAAAATCTCATTTTCGTGTTCCGATTTTAATTCTAAAAATCTTTCTTTAGCTTGTAGTAGCTTATTTCTTTTTTCAGTTTCGGCTTCTGCTTTCGCATCTCTTAAAATTGAACCGGCTTCTTTTTGAGCGTTTTTAATAAGATTTGAGACATTGCTTTTTTCAAAAATTTTAGCAATTGCAAATCCTATAGCCAATCCGACGATTCCAATTATTATACTTGATAATTCCATAATTAGGTTTTGTTTAATAAAAAAGCCCACATTAGGTGTTTGAATAAACTCGATTCAGACAGGATTTGAGCTAAAACGATGTTCAAGGATTTCCGATGAATCGGAACGTGCTTTAGTATCGCAAATTCACTCATTTAATAGTTAGTGTTGAGTTTATCAAATATTTACTAATGTGGGCAGTACTTTAGTGTTTTTGTATGAACGTTTTTCTATTATTTTGAAAGTAAACTTTCAATTTTTTCGTCGAGTTTTTTAAGTCTCTCAAATGCTTCTACTGCATCAGTAGAAGTATCTATTTGAGTTTGTTCTATCTGAGAAGCAAATTGTAAGGCACACATAGCCAATACATCTTGTTTATCTCTTACTGCATAGTTAGCTTCAAATTTTTTAATTGTAACATCTATTTTTTTTGATGCTGTCCGTAGACCTTCCTCCTGAGTAGTTTCCACTGTTAATGGGTATACTCGGTCTGCAATTGAAATTTTTATTTTTAACTTTTCTGTCATAATTATTCAGAAAGTTGTGCTATACAATAGTCGATTTCTCTAATCAACGAATTTATTTTCAGTTTTGTTTCTTTCTTGTATTCTTCACTGCCCAGAAGAGAATTTGTTATTTTTAAACTTTCCAATTCGTTATTTAACGAAATGATATGCTCATTTTCTAGTTGAGTGGTTTGTTTTAAATTTTTCAATTCATTAGATAAATTTTCGTTTAATTGCTCTAAATTTTCTATTCTTTTAGATAATTTAAAGAATTTTACTTCTAAGGAATCTATAATTTTCGACAATTCACTCATTATAACATAATTCTTTTCGTGATTCTACAAATTTAAAACTTCAATATCGAAATTCAATACTTTTTTTCAAAAAAAAATAAAGTTTTTTTATTTTGTAAACTTTTTTTAGTTTTCTTCTGTTTTTTTACTCTTAATAAAATCTAAAATTAGTGTTGCAATTAATTTCCCGGTTAAATGATTATTGTTCGATGAATCTAAGTCAGGAGCTCCTTCACATATGTGAAAATAACTGGCATGTACTTCTTTTCCAGCTAAATGAATAAAATGTCTGGCTTTTTCAACACTAAAACCACTTAATGTCATGGCACTGCTATGTATGTTCGGAAGGGCATCCAAATCAAGTTCTACTCCAAATGGGGTGTTCGAAATAAATTTTATGGCTTGTGTAATTTCTGTAGTAAAACTTTTGGTTTTTCGTACTGCTATTTCTTCATATGTTACATATTTCACTCTTTCTTCAATAGATTTTAGTGTATTGAATACACTTTTTGATACAAAATTCTCATGTAAGCCGAATATAAAATATTTTTTTAAGAATCCTTCTTCAAATGCATAAGTAAAGCCATTTCCACTATGACGACCTTCCATAATTCTGAAATCAGTATGTGCATCAAAATTTATCGCATTTACTGGCATTCCTTTTGCTAATGCCAATCCTTTTATATTTCCATAAGCATTGTTGTGTCCTCCTCCAATAATAATTGGAATTTTATTAGCTTTTATGATGGTGCTAATTACAAATGAAACATCTTTATCAATTTTTTCTACTAATTGAAATAGTTTTTTTCGATCTTCTTTATTTTGAGTATCTAAAGTTTTGGAAATTTCCATTTCTACAGAAAAATTTATTTCACCTAAGACAAGTAATTCGTCGCCCTTGCAAAATTTATTATGTTGAAAGTTTACTAAACTTTTTAAAGCACTTTCAAAAGCGGAAGCAGCACCAGTTCTGCCTAAATTGGCTTTTATTCCTATGTCTTCAGGTAAACCAATCAAAACAAATTTTGCTTCGGAAAGCGTTATAAATTCTATCCAATTAACATCACTTGGAACTGTAAGTATTTTTTCGCCAAACTTTATTTCGCCACTTCTATGTTGCGTAATTTTTGCTATATCTCTTGAACTGAATACGTTTAATTTATCCATTTTTATGTTTAAAAAGTGTTTTCAAATATAATATTTTAAAGATACATTACGTTATATAGTAATAGAAATAAATAAAATTTTATTTTTGCATTAAATTTAAATAAAATCAAAATGGAGTTAAATCAATCAAATTCTAGAAATTCAGGATTAAAAGTAATTATGATTATCTTGGCATTATTATTAATGGGAAGTTTGGCTTATGTTTATAAGTTGCAACAAGATAAAGATGCAGTAGATTCAACTTTGTCCAAAACACTAACTGAAAAAGAAAAATTCCAATCTGAATTGGAATCTAAAATCGCAGAATATGATGTCGCCATTGCAGATAATACAGCTTTGAAAGGAGAATTAGAAGAAGAACAAGCTAAGATAATGGAATTGTTAGAGAAAATTAAAAAATCTGACGGTAGTATAGCTGAACTGTCTAAATATAAAACGCAGTATGTAAAACTTAAACGGGAAATGGACAATTTAATTACCGAAAACAATGTGTTGAAAGAAAATAATTCTACCCTAACTAAAAACTTAGATAGTACAAATGTGGTTTTAACTAATGCAAAAACAGCAAATGACACATTAGTAGTTAAAAATGACAATCTGTCTAAAACAGTTGAAAAAGCACAAAAATTATCTGTTCTTAATATAACCACTTTTGCAGTAAAGCAAAAAGGTTCAGGAAAGCAAATTAATACAGATAAGGCAAGTAGAGCCGATGTCTTAAAAATTGGTTTTACGATTGCAGAAAATCAAGTTGCAAAAACAGGGGACAGAACCTATTACATTCAAGTGATAGACAGTAAAAATAATGTTTTAGGAGAAAAGAAAACGGAATCTTTCGGAGCAACATATTTACCATACAGTTTTGAGAAAACCATTAAATACGAAAACAAAACAGTGCAAGTTCAAGAAGATTTATCTGTGAAAAGTATTTCTGAAGGAACTTATTTTGTTAATGTATTTGATAAAAAAGGAGTGTTGGTTTCAAAAAGTAGTTTTCAATTGAGATAATTTTTTACTATTTTTAAAAAGAGAAACGCTGCAATTTTTTAGCGTTTCTCTTTTTTTTTTATTCCTTAATATTGGTTGATTCTTTAAATTTTTCGTTTACTTTTTTCCAATTAATTACATTAAAGAAAGCATTAATATAATCTTTTCGTTTATTTTGGTACTTAATGTAATAGGCATGTTCCCATACGTCTAGTGCTAAAATAGGTGTGCCCTTTTTTTCTGCATTTGGCATTAGTGGATTATCTTGATTAAAAGTAGTTGTTATTACTAATTTTCCCGAATTGTCTTTAATTAGCCAAACCCAACCTGAACCAAATAATTTAGTTGCGCTTTCAGAAAATTCATTTTTGAAGGCTTCAAAAGAACCAAAATCTTTATTTAAGGCTTCTAAAACTTCATCTGTAGCGTCTCCGCCATTTGCACTTAATATGTCAAAAAATAAATTATGGTTATAATAGCCACCAGCATTATTTCTAATGTCTGATTTACTTGTATCTAATTTTTTTAGAATTTCTTCTATAGATTTGGAAGCCAAATCTGTGTCTTTTAAAGCGGCATTAAGTTTATTGCAATAGGCTAAATGATGTTTTGAATAATGTAATTCCATAGTTTCAGCATCTATAAAAGGTTCTAAACTTTTATAAGAATAAGGCAAGCCATTCATTTGAAAAGCACCATCTTCATCTTCAGCTTGCACATCAGATGGGTTGCCTAAAGTATTTTTTTCAATTTTTTCTGGTTCAGGAATGGTAACTTCAATTAGTTCTTTTTCTTTTTTACAACTAGTACTTAAAACGGAAATTAGCAGTAATACAAGGATTTTATTTTTCATTTTTAAAATTTTTAGGTTTTTACAAAAATAAAAAAAGACACACATTACTGTCTATCTTTTAGCATTTGATTTATTATTTCAATATATTTTTCTTTGGCTTCGTTGGCAGTTAAATGTCTAACTTGCATCCAAGCATTTTGTTTAAAGGCTGTAATTACTTCGTCAGATTCATAGCCATGATGACTATAGCTTATGTTTCCGGAAAGTGCTTGTTTGTAATAGGCATAAAGCACTAACTGCACGTCTTGTGGCACAGAAGTTTTAGGAATTTTTTCATTGGCATTTTGAATTGCTTCCTTAAATCTTTCATCTAAAGATAATTGGCTCATTTATTTTTTTGATATTACTGTTTTGTTTCCAATCGCTTTGTCACCTAATTTTACATTTATAGGTGTTCCAATCGGAAAATATAAATCTACTCTAGATCCAAATTTAATAAAACCTGCATCTTCACCTTGAATAACAGTCATGCCTACTTCTGCATAGTTTACAATTCTTTTGGCTAAAGCGCCAGCAATTTGACGGTACATAATATCGCCATATACATTATTTTCAATTACTATTGTGGTTCGTTCGTTTTTTTCGCTAGCTTTTGGATGCCATGCTACTAAAAATTTTCCAGGGTGATATTTGCTGTATTTTACAATTCCATTTATAGCATATCGAGTAACATGAACATTAATTGGTGACATGAAAATAGAAACCATCAATCTTTTGTCTTTGAAATATTCGGATTCGTATACTTCTTCAATTACTACAACTTTTCCATCAACAGGTGCTAATACGTAGTTATCACTAATTATAGCAATTCTTGTTGGGTTTCTGAAAAACTGAAGGATTAGTACTAAAAATCCCAAAAGGACAACTTGTAAAATTTTGCAAATTATTATATTGCTTTCGTGAAATAAATGGTCTACACCGAAAATACCTAAAACGGTAATTAAAGTAGCAATTAATATAATTTTTGAGCCTTCTGGATGAAACTTAAGCATAATAGAAATAAATTAAATATAATATATATAAAAAAGGAATAACAAAAATAACACTATCTAAGCGGTCTAAAACTCCACCATGACCCGGCATAATATTTCCGCTGTCTTTTACACCTGCTTCTCTTTTGAATTTAGATTCTACTAAATCGCCAAGAGTACCAAATATTGAAATAATTAATGCACTAATAATCCACAAAGTTACATTAAAAAAAGTATAAAATCGACTAATTATTATCGAAGCGAGCAGAGTAAAAACGACTCCACCTATAAATCCTTCAATTGTTTTTTTAGGTGAAACACTTTCTAGTAACTTATGTTTTCCAATTGATTTTCCTATTAAATATGCAAAAGTATCATTGCACCAAATCATTATAAATAGGGCTATAACAATTTCATATTTTGCAGGATTTATAAAATTAGGAAGAGAAATTAGTAATATAAAAGGAAGTGTAATGTAAAGAAAAAAATGACTGTATGTTTTGTGGTATTTATGAAAAGATATGTTTTTAAATAAATTTATCAAAAGCAAAATATTAAATCCTACACAACCAATTGATATGTAAAATAATTTAACTGGTGCTGACTGATTTATAAAGAAAAGTACAGAAATTAAAACTCCACCAATTGCGAATAGATAATACAATTTATAGTTTGTTATTTTAGAAAATTCATAAATACTTAAACACATAAAAACGGTGAATAGAATATGAAATGTTATTGGTGAAAATAACGTACAAAAAACAAGCAGTGCAATATAAACAGCACCACTAATAGCTCTTGTTACATTTTCAGTCATTTTATAAATCTTCTAGTAGAATTAAGTATAAGTTTTTATGGCAACTTCCATAATGAAGAAAATCTTCTTCTTTTGTTTTTTCAAAATACTTAATAGCAGTAATGTTTGTAGGGTATTCTTTGTCGTATTTTGTTTTGATGTTTCTTAAGCCATCGCCTTTCGTCATTAAAAGCTGACTAGTAGAAGCATAAACAATAATATTGGTAGGTAATTCGTCAATTTTGAATTGTTTTAATTGTTTGGATGAAAATAATATCGAACCTTCATCGGCAATTAAGTTTTCGCAAGCTGTAAAAAAGAAAGATGGATTTGTGGCATTTTTATACTCTAGTCTGTTTTCATCAAGAAAATTAAAAAGCCTTGAATCAAAGCATTGTACCTCATTTTCAAACCAATCGTTTTCTTCTAAAATATTTTCAAAGTTCTCATGAGCTTCTTCCATATTAGAACAATAAATAAATTTTCCGCCATTATTTTTAAAATTAATGGTAAATAATTCATCTACTGGCGTATCTATATCGGCTGCATATTGGCTTATTTCGACGTTTTTTTCCTGATTAACAGCTTCGTCTTGATTGCCAAATATCTTCTTGAAAATATTCATTTTGTTTTTCTAACAATTCTTATGCACCAAATATAAAAAAATCTTAACTTAAAATCACTTTCAAATTAAGATTTTTTATAAAATATTTTGTTAACAATTTATTCTGTTATAATTTCTGAATTTTTTTCCGTAATAGTTTCAGGTTCTTCTTCAACAATGTCATAGGGTCTTTTACCAAAAATAGTTTCTAAATCGTCTTTAAAAATAACTTCCTTTTCAATTAAAATAGCAGCCAAAGCTTCAAGTTTTATTCTGTTTTCAGTCAAAATAGTAATGGCTCTTTGGTATTGTTCTTCAATTAATCCTGAAATTTCATTGTCAATTATTTTTGCTGTATCATCTGAATAAGGTTTAGAAAAATTATAATCCGATTGTCCTGATGAATCGTAATAAGTAATATTTCCAATTTTATCATTCAGACCATAAACGGTAACCATAGCACGAGCTTGTTTGGTAACTTTTTCTAAATCTGAAAGTGCACCTGTAGAAATTTTATCGAAAACTACTTTTTCAGCAGCTCTTCCACCCATAGTGGCACACATTTCGTCTAACATTTGTTCAGTTCGAACGATTTGTCTTTCTTCAGGCAAATACCAAGCAGCACCTAAACTTTGTCCACGAGGAACGATAGTAACTTTTACTAATGGAGCGGCGTGTTGTAACATCCAACTTACTGTTGCATGACCTGCTTCGTGAATGGCAATGGCATGTTTTTCTTCTTTAGTAATAATTTTATTTTTCTTTTCTAAACCGCCTACAATTCTATCAACAGCATCTAAAAAGTCTTGTTTATCTACTGCCTTTTTGTTTTTTCTTGCTGCGACTAAAGCAGCTTCATTACAAACATTAGCAATATCTGCTCCAGAAAATCCGGGAGTTTGTTTGGCTAAAAATTCAGTATCTAATGTTTCAGCTTTTGTAATTGGTTTTAAATGTACTTCAAAAATTTCCTTACGCTCTCTAATATCTGGTAAGTCAACATAAATTTGTCTGTCAAAACGTCCTGCACGCATTAATGCTTTGTCTAAAACGTCTGCTCTGTTGGTTGCAGCTAATACAATTACATTCGAATTGGTACCGAAACCATCCATTTCTGTTAACAATTGATTTAACGTATTTTCTCTTTCGTCGTTACCGCCTGACATATTGTTTTTGCCACGGGCTCTTCCTACCGCATCAATTTCGTCAATAAAAATAATTGCTGGTGCTTTTTCTTTGGCTTGTTTGAATAAATCTCTAACTCGAGAGGCACCAACACCTACAAACATTTCTACAAAATCTGAACCCGATAAAGAGAAAAAAGGCACGTTAGCTTCTCCAGCAACTGCTTTC
>NZ_JBIPMS010000177.1:0-5920 GCF_044368995.1 Flavobacterium sp.
CAGTTAATTCTTTAACTGCTTTAACTACTCCTAATTTAGAAGCACCAGCTTCTTTTAATACTACTGTAAATTCTGATTGCTCAGCAGCAGCACCAGCATCACCACCTCCACCAGCAGCAACTACGACGGCTGAAGCAGCAGGTTCGATACCATACTCATTTTTTAATATTGTTGCTAATTCGTTAACTTCTTTTACTGTTAAATTAACTAATTGCTCTGCGAATTGTTTTAAATCTGCCATTTTTTCTATCTTTAATGTGTTTAAAATATGTAATTTATTAAGTGCGTTATTTTTTGTTATTCTGCGGCTTGGCCTTTAGTTTCAGCATGGTTTAATAAAGCTGAAAGTAAACGTTTAGCTGGAGATTGTAATAATCCGATGATTTCACCGATAACTTCTTCTCTAGATTTAATAGCTACTAAGCTATCTAAAAGTTCGTCACCAATGTATACTTCTTGATTAATGTATGCTCCTTTTAAAACTGGTTTTGTTCCTTTTTTACGGAATTCTTTAATAATTTTTGCAGGACCATTAGCGGTATCTGCAATCATTATAGAAGTATTTCCTTTTAAAGTTGATGATAAATCTCCATAGTCGTTTGCAGAAACCTCCATAGCTTTCGCTAATAAAGTATTTTTTATAACTTCTAATTTGATTCCTGCTTTAAAACAAGCTCTTCTTAGGTCTGAAGTGGTCCCTGCATCAAGTCCAGAAATGTCTGCTAAATACACAACATTCACATCTGCTAACTGTGCAGTTAAATCTTCAATAGCAATTGATTTTTCTTCTCTAGTCATACTAAATATATTTAACTACCAATTATACTGCTTTAGGATCTAAAGCGATAGCAGGACTCATAGTACTTGTTAAGTAAATTGACTTAATGTAAGTACCTTTCGCTGCAGTTGGTTTTAATTTGATTAATGTTTGAACAATTTCGTGTGCATTGTCATAGATTTTATCAGCATCAAAAGACACTCTACCTATTCCTGCATGAACGATACCGGTTTTATCAACTTTAAAGTCAATTTTACCAGCTTTTACTTCTTGAATTGCTTTAGCAACATCCATTGTTACTGTACCTGTTTTAGGGTTTGGCATTAAGCCTCTTGGTCCTAAAACACGTCCTAATGGACCTAGTTTACCCATAACAGCTGGCATAGTGATGATGACATCAATATCTGTCCAACCGTCTTTGATTTTTTGAAGGTAGTCATCTAATCCAACGTGGTCTGCACCTGCTGCTTTAGCTTCCGCTTCTTTATCTGGAGTAACTAAGGCTAAAACTCTTACATCTTTACCTGTACCGTGTGGTAATGCTACCACACCTCTTACCATTTGATTTGCTTTTCTTGGATCTACACCCAATCTAACAGAGATATCAACTGATTCATCAAACTTTGCTGAAGCAATTTGTTTGATTAATACTGATGCATCTTTTAAAGAATATAATTTATTCTTTTCAATTTTTGCAGCAGCTTCTTTTTGTTTTTTTGTCAATTTTGCCATATCTCTTATTTTATAGGAGAATCTCCAGTTACAGTTATCCCCATAGATCTGGCTGTTCCAGCAATCATGCTCATTGCAGCTTCCATTGTGAATGCATTTAAATCTGCCATTTTATCTTCAGCGATAACCTTAATCTGATCCCAAGTAACATTAGCTACTTTTTTACGATTAGGCTCTCCTGAACCTGACTTTAATTTTGCAGCATCCATTAATTGAACTGCAGCTGGTGGAGTTTTTACAACAAAGTCAAAAGACTTGTCTTTATATACAGTAATTTGTACTGGACATATTTTGCCGGGTTTATCTTGTGTTCTAGCATTAAATTGCTTACAGAACTCCATGATGTTAACTCCAGCAGCTCCCAAAGCAGGTCCAACCGGTGGCGACGGGTTCGCAGCACCTCCCTTAACTTGTAGTTTAACTACTTTACTAACTTCTTTAGCCATTTTTTAAAATTTTACATTAATCAGTGGAAGCGATTAATGCGGGTTTATATATATGTAACAAAAATTATACTTTTTCAACTTGCATAAAACTTAACTCTAAAGGTGTTTTTCTTCCGAAAATTTTCACCATCACTTCAAGTTTACGCTTTTCTTCATTTATTTTTTCAATAGTTCCATTGAAACCGTTGAAAGGACCATCGATAACTTTAACTGTTTCATCAATTGTAAAAGGAATGATGATATTTTCTGTTGTTACAGATAATTCATCAACCTTACCTAACATTCTGTTTACTTCAGCTTGTCTTAATGGAACTGCTTCACCACCTTTAGTTTCACCTAAAAAACCGATGACACCGGTAATAGATTTAATAATATGTGGAATTTCACCTGTTAAGTTAGCTTCTATCATAACATAACCTGGGAAATACACTCTTTCTTTTGATATTTTTTTACCGTCTTTTACTTGTACTACCTTTTCTGTAGGCACAAGAACTTGAGAGACATAATCAGCCATTCCAACACGATTAACTTCTTGCTCAATATAAGCTTTAATCTTGTTTTCTTGTCCGCTTACCGCTCTAACGACATACCACTTCTTTACGTTATTATCAGCCATTTTGTATTAACCTTTTAACAAATTAAAGAAACCGTTTAATACTTTTGTAAAAGTCAAATCAATACCCCAAGTTGCCAAAGCAAATATTACTGAAAATAAGGCTACAACGATAGTGTATTTTTGAACTTCTGCCCATTCTGGCCAAGTTACATTTGATTTTAATTCTTCGAATGCTTCAGAGAAATATTTTAACATGATATTTACATTATTTTGCACGAGCGGAGGGATTCGAACCCCCATCAATGGTTTTGGAGACCACTATTCTGCCCTTGAACTACGCTCGTATGTTAAAATCAGTACCGATTGCTCGATACTGATTTAAAAATTTAATATTTGACTTTTAATTAGTCTAAAATTTCAGTTACCTGTCCAGCACCTACTGTTCTACCACCTTCACGGATTGCAAAACGTAAACCTATAGACAATGCAATTGGAGATAATAATTCAACATCAATAGTTAAGTTATCGCCTGGCATAACCATTTCTCTTCCTTGTGGTAACATAATAGTACCTGTTACGTCAGTTGTACGTACATAAAACTGAGGACGGTAGTTATTATGAAATGGAGTATGACGTCCACCTTCTTCTTTTTTCAAGATATAAACCTCTGCTTTAAATTTAGCGTGTGGTTTTACTGAACCTGGTTTAACAATAACCATACCTCTTTTGATATCAGCTTTATCGATACCTCTTAAAAGTAAACCTACGTTATCTCCAGCTTCACCTCTATCTAATATTTTACGGAACATTTCAACTCCAGTAATAGTAGAAGTTAATTTTTCAGCACCCATACCGATAATTTCAACTGCGTCTCCTGTATTAGCAATACCAGTTTCGATACGACCTGTAGCAACAGTTCCACGACCAGTAATTGTAAATGAATCTTCAACTGGCATTAAGAATGGTTTTTCAATATCACGAACTGGTAATTCAATCCATGTATCAACCGCATCCATTAATTCCATAATAGTAGCTACCCATTTTGGATCTCCATTCAAACCTCCTAAAGCAGAACCTTGAATTACTGGACCATTGTCTCCATCATATTGATAGAAAGATAATAAGTCTCTGATTTCCATCTCAACTAACTCTAATAATTCTTCATCATCAACCATATCCACTTTGTTCATGAATACTACCATTCTTGGCACACCTACTTGGCGACCTAAAAGGATGTGTTCACGAGTTTGTGGCATTGGACCATCTGTAGCAGCAACTACTAAGATAGCTCCGTCCATTTGTGCGGCACCTGTAACCATGTTCTTAACGTAATCCGCGTGACCTGGACAGTCAACGTGAGCGTAGTGACGTTTAGCAGTTGAATACTCAACGTGCGATGTGTTAATTGTAATACCTCTTTCTTTTTCTTCAGGTGCATTATCAATTTGATCAAATGACTTACCCTCACATAAACCAGCATCTGACAATACTTTTGTAATTGCTGCAGTTAATGTAGTTTTACCGTGATCTACGTGACCGATAGTACCAATATTCAAATGGGGCTTCGAACGGTCGAATGTTTCCTTTGCCATGATTTTAAAATTTAATCTTAGTTATTTATTTATTAGTGTTCAAAAATTATTTCTATTTTGAGCCAATGTCGGGAATTGAACCCGAGACCTCTTCCTTACCAAGGAAGCACTCTACCCCTGAGCTACACCGGCTTTTGTGAGTTCAGAAGTTAAAAACAAACCTAAATTTATTTTTAATTCTTTTATTCTATTATTATATATTAAAGATTTTACTTAAAAATAGTTTTAAATAAATTCATTTAAAAAGTTTGTGGGGAGAGCAGGATTCGAACCTGCGAAGTTTTCACAGCAGATTTACAGTCTGCCCTCGTTGGCCGCTTGAGTATCTCCCCTAACCTTACTTAAAAATCAAAAAAACAAATAATAATTTCTAAATATATGTTAGAAAAATGCATTTATTTATTTTAATTAACATCATTTCAAAGAGCCAGTGGAGGGACTCGAACCCACGACCTGCTGATTACAAATCAGCTGCTCTAGCCAGCTGAGCTACACCGGCGTTTTATACATAAAAAAAGTCCGCTATTTCTAACGGACTGCAAATGTATGTAATTTATTTATTAATCAAAACTTTTTTAAATCTTTTTTTCAATTAACTATGCGCTCTTAATTTTTCTTTTCTCTTTACTAGTAAACGTTCTAAAGATTCAACTGCTAAATCTGCTGCTGCTTCAAAACTTTTACTGTGTTTTTTTACAATGAAATCATCACCAGGCACTAACACCTTTAATTCAATTGTTTTGTTTTCCTTTTCGCTTATGTTCTCAACTTTTAAAAAAGCATCCGAAGAAATTACCTTGTCGTAATATTTTTCTAATTTAGTCATTCTTTCATCAATAAAATCAACTAATTTTCTGTCGATATTAAAATTAACTGCATGGACATTCACTTTCATAATAATTATAGGTATTTAATTAAACTTTACTTGTTTCTTGGATGTGCATTGCTATATACTTTTTTTAACTCTGACAAACTACTATGTGTGTAAATTTGAGTAGACGACAAACTTGCATGACCAAGCAACTCTTTAACTGAATTTAAATCTGCACCGTTATTTAACAAATGTGTTGCAAACGAATGCCTAAGAACGTGGGGGCTTCTTTTTACCTTTTCCGATATAGTACTAAAGTAATCATTTATTAATCGATACACAAATGTTTCGCTTATTTTATTTCCTTTTTTAGATAAAATTAACTTTTCGGGTGCATTAATAGTTTCTAGTTCTTTACGTTTTGTTAAATATAATTTTATTACCTCTGAAGTGGATGTTAATAAAGGTATAATTCTTTCTTTATTACGTTTTCCTAACACTTTTATGGTGCTATTATAAAAATCAAGCGCGTTTATCTCTAAATTAATTAGCTCTGCTCTTCGCATTCCAGTTGCATATAATAATTCTACCACCAACCTATTTCGTATGCTGTCAAAATCGGTTTCTAAAAAATGTAATTCAAATAAGGTTTTAATTTCTTTTTCAGAAAACGGAATCTGAACTTGCTTAGGTGTTTTTAACGATTTGTGTTTTACAAAAGGATTGGTATCAATTTGCTTTGTTTTTAAAAGAAATTTGTAAAACGATTTTAACGAAGCCATTTTTCTATTAATTGAAGTAGCTGCGATTTTTGCATCAGACAATTCAATAATCCAGCTTCGAATTAACGAATAATTTACTTCTTCTAGTAAACATCCATCATGATTTTTATTTAGAAACAGTTGAAATGATAAAATATCTTTTTGATATGCGTTCACAGTGAGTGGTGAATACTTTTTTTCTTTTTCTAGATATTCTAAATGAGAGTGTAAATTATTGCGCATA
>NZ_JBIPMS010000027.1:0-18857 GCF_044368995.1 Flavobacterium sp.
ACCCGTATAATTTCGTAAAATAGTTTCTATTATTAGCGCCTCTTTAGAATTTAAACTACAATATCTAATGACTTCTCGGCTTTCAATACTAAATTGTAAACTGGCTTTGTTGCTTTTTAAATAATCTAGCGTTATGATGCCTTGACGGTCTAAAAATTGTAAACAAGCAAAAGTTTTACTTGAAGATGTATTGAATTTTGAGCAAAATTGGTTTAAATTTAAATAAAAAACCTCTTGAAACCCTTCTCCATAGGCGATTTGGAAATGATTGTTTAGGTTTTTATATACCAATTGAAGCATTTCTTTATTTGGTAAATTACCGGCAAACATCTGCAATAAATTTTCTGATTTTACTTTTGGAGTTAACAATAAAGCAAATGCTGTTTCCCCATTTCTACCAGCTCTACCAGCTTCTTGATAGTAATTTTCAATATTATCAGGAATTTGTAAATGTATTACCGTTTTTACATTTGGTTTGTCAATTCCCATACCAAATGCATTGGTAGCTACTATTATTTTGGCTTTCTCATCTAACCAAAGTTGCATGTTTTTATCTTTTTCTTTAGCCGATAATCCACCGTGATAATACGTTGCTGTAAAGCCAAAATCTATAAGTACTTTGCTGAGTTCAATACATGATTTTCTATTTTTTACATACACGATTGATGGTTCAGGATATTTTAAGAGAATTTGTTTGAGTTTCCCCAATTGGTCTTCGGTTTTAATAATATGATATCCTAAATTCTCTCGCGAAAAGGAATTTTTAAAAACAACTGGGTTTTTTAATTGTAATAGGGTACAAATATCCTTTTGAACTCTTGGTGTAGCTGTAGCAGTTAATGCAACAAAAGGCACAGAAAAGTAGTCTTTTAATGTTGAAATTTTTAAATAAGCGGGTCTGAAATCATGTCCCCATTGGCTCACACAATGCGCTTCGTCTATGGCAATTAAATTTATATTTAAATTTTTAATTCGTTCTAAAACCCAATCTTGTTGCAAACGCTCTGGAGAAAGATATAGAAATTTATAATCGCCAAATGCACAATTATCTAGTAAATTATTGGTTTCTTCAAAAGAAATACCACCCATTAAAGCAATGGCTTTTATGTTTTTTGTTTTTAAATTTTCAACCTGATCTTTCATTAAAGCAACAAGCGGAGAAATGACCAAACAAATGCCTGGTTTTAGTAAGGCAGGAATTTGAAAGCATATTGATTTTCCGCCTCCGGTTGGTAACAAGACAAAAGTATCTTTACCGAGCAAAACAGTATTAATAATTTCTTCCTGAGTAGGTCTAAAAGCAGTATGTTTCCAATGCGCTTTTAAAATATCTAACGGTTGATTCATTAGATCGAATTAGGATTTTAAATGATTGATAATAAATTGAAATCGTGCTGCAACAGAAGTTTTAGGTACTTCATGTAAATCATATCCATATTTTGTATAAGTATCAACTAAAAAATGATGAATTTTTGATGCTTCTTCATAACTTTCATATCGTTCTGCATCACTGGTGTAAATTTCTTCCCAAGGTGGTAATAAAAAAACCATGTCATATTTATAGTTTTCGCAAGCGGCAGTAAATTCTTGAGGATACGTATCACCGATATAATCCATGTAGGCAACCACATCAGGAATGCCTCGGTCTATAAAAACATGTTTTCCTTCAGAAGTAGCTTTTTCATATTGTTTAATTCTTCCTTCTAAAAGTCGTTCGCTAAACAATATCGGATTTTCTAAAAATAAATAATCAACTCCTTCTTCTCGGGCTTTCAAAATAACTTCTCTAGAAATTTCAGGATAACAAATATGACCTTCAGATTCTAAGTGATTCATTAAGGTTGTTTTTCCAGAACTAGGACCACCAATTAGTAGTATAATTTTCTTATTCATTTTATGGCTTTAAAAATCAAATGTACTATCATTTTTTTTATTTTAAAAATCTTAATTATTTATATTTTCAAATCAAACATTATAAATGTATATTTGTTGTTTTATTATATTAATTTTACATGGATAAAAAAACAGAAGATTTTTACATTAGACTTAAATCTGAACTAGAAGAATCAACAACCTGGCCTGCTGTGTATTTGTATAAATTTATTGTTCCAACTAATGCTACAAACATTAATTTAGTTGAAAATACCTTTAATAATATGGGTGCCGTTATAAAAACGCAGGCTTCTAAAACAGGAAAATATACAAGTATTTCAATTAACGTTACCATGCAAAACGCAGATAAGGTAATTGAAAAATACCAAGAATTAGGAACTATAGAAGGAATTATTTCATTATAAATATGTCATACAACAACGAAGAATCAATTAATTATTTAGAATACAATTCGCAACGGGAACATTTAATTATTCCTGAATACGGAAGATATGTACAAAATTTAATTAACCAAATTACAGCTATCGAAGATAGAGAAAAACGCAACAAAGGCGCACGTTATGTAATTTCGGTATTGGGAAATTTGAATCCACATTTACGCGATGTGATCGATTTTCAACACAAACTTTGGGATCAATTGTTTATCATGTCTGATTTTAAATTAGATATCGATTCGCCTTATCCAATTCCTACAAGAGAAGTAGTGCAATTGAAACCAGATCACTTGGCTTATCCTCAAAACTTTCCAAAATACAGGTTTTATGGTAATAATATCAAGTACATGATTGATGTGGCCCGAAAATGGGAGGAAGGTGAACTAAAAAATGCCTTAACCATTGTGATTGCCAATCACATGAAAAAAAGCTTTTTGAGTTGGAACAAAGATACCGTTACAGATGAAGTTATTTTTAATCACTTATTAGAATTATCTAATGGCGAATTAAACCTAACGTCAATGAAAGAAGAACTTTCTACTTCGCAAAACTTATTAAAAGTAAATAAAAAACAGTCGAACAAAACCCAGTTTTTTACTAAGAATGAAACGAATAATACGTCTAGAAATCAGAATAGACCGCAACAAAATGCCAATAGAAATACAAATACACCTACAAATGCAAAACCGAATGCGCCAGATAATACAAAAGCCAATTTAAATAATCCAAATTATAAAGGCGCAAAAAATTTTAAACCAAAAAATAATCCTAATAATACATTATAAATGGGAACATTCAAAATTGAAGGCGGAACGCCCTTAAAAGGAAATGTGCAACCACAAGGTGCAAAAAACGAAGCATTACAGGTTTTATGTCCTGTTTTGTTAACTTCAGAAAAAGTTAGAGTTACTAATATTCCTGATATTATTGATGTAAATAAACTAATTACTTTATTAGGTAATTTGGGCGTTAAAATTCAGAAAAACGGACCAGGTGATTACACTTTTCAGGCTGATGAAGTAAATGTTGGCTATTTAGAAACAGAAGCTTTCAAAAAAGAAGGTGGCAGTTTACGTGGCTCTATTATGATTGTTGGACCTTTATTGGCCCGTTTTGGAAAAGGATTTATACCAAAACCAGGTGGAGACAAAATTGGAAGACGCCGTTTAGATACTCATTTTGAAGGATTTATTAATTTAGGTGCAAAATTTAGATACAACAAAGAAGACCATTTTTATGGTGTAGAAAACGAGGGCCGATTAAAAGGTGCTTACATGTTATTAGACGAAGCTTCTGTTACAGGAACGGCTAATATTGTAATGGCAGCTGTTTTAGCCGAAGGCACTACTACAATTTACAACGCCGCATGTGAACCCTATTTGCAACAGTTATGCAAAATGCTAAATTCAATGGGGGCGAAGATTACCGGTATTGGTTCTAATTTATTAACCATTGAAGGTGTGGAAACTTTAGGTGGTTGTGAACACAGAATTTTACCAGATATGATTGAAATTGGCTCCTGGATTGGTTTAGCGGCTATGACAAAAAGCGAAATTACTATCAAAAACGTAAGCTGGGACAATTTAGGACAAATTCCGAACGTATTTAGAAAACTTGGTATTACTTTAGAACAAAAAGGAGACGATATTTACATTCCTGCTCACAAAGATGGGTATGAAATTAAAACCGATATTGACGGGTCTATATTAACGGTTTCTGATGCGCCTTGGCCAGGATTTACGCCTGATTTATTGAGTATAGTTTTAGTAGTTGCTACCCAAGCAAAAGGAGATGTTTTAATTCATCAAAAAATGTTTGAAAGCCGCTTGTTCTTTGTAGATAAACTAATAGATATGGGTGCAAAAATTATGTTATGCGACCCGCACAGAGCAGTGGTTATGGGACATAATTTCGAATCGCAATTGAAAGCTACTGTGATGAGTTCACCAGATATTAGAGCCGGTATTTCGTTACTAATTGCCGCACTTTCTGCAAAAGGCACAAGCACCATTCAAAATATCGAACAAATTGATAGAGGTTACGAACGCATAGACGAACGATTGAGAGCGCTTGGCGCGAATATAGTAAGAGTATAAATAAAAAAAGCGACAGTGATATGTCGCTTTTTCTTTGTATTATTCTTGGATGCTGTTTTAAATCCACCGCAGTTAAGTATAACCGCAACGGCGATATAATTTACACCTTTGAAGGTGTCTTTTAGAGGTTGGTACTACTAAAAAACGGTTTCGTTTTATTAATTGTGGCAAAGAAAAGGATTTGTGAGGTAATGTGACTAGTACTTTACCGCTACTTTTTCTATACCCATGCTAAGCCTAGTGGTTCTTTTCTGTATGCTTGTTAACTTCATTTTTTAATTGTTCAAAGTTACTTATTTCTATAACTTCAACTTGGTCTGAATTGTCAATTCCGCAAGCTGTTGTAGTAATTATTGGTATTCCTTTTGAAATCGCTTTTAAAATTTGTCTTGGTTGGTGTTCAATAAATGTTGGGTAAACTACAAGTCCGATTTGGTCAAGGTCTCCATTAAACTTTTCAATTTTCAAGTCTTCCCAAAAATTTTCATTCTCAATTGTCCTTCCTAAAATTGTAAGGTTAAGTTGAAGTTCTTTTGCTAGTCTTTTTATTTCATAAGCACCTTTTCTTCCAACAGCAGAAGCTGGAAAAAGTACTTTGGTTCCTTTTGTTTGTCCATTTGCTGATTTAGGAATTAGCCAATTCAATTTAACTACTTTATTTTTGAAGATTTCTGCAATTTCAGAATGAGGTGTAATTATTTGTCGTGCTTTATTTAATGCTTTGTTTTCAAGTTCAACCAATTCTTTGCTTGCTCTAAAATCTTTTAGTGTTGGACTTTCTGTGTGATTTGAAAATGCGGAATCAAGTCTTTCATGAAGTTTCTCAAATGGAAGTCTTGTCATTAAAACATCATAAGTCCTACCGCCCAAAGCCCCTGTTTCAAAAATGAATGGTAATAAATTTTGTGAAATCACTAAATGGGTTGAGTTTATTGGAATTTGACGTGCTGCTGCAAATGCTATTTTCTTGTCGAGTTGTAATGCAAGTTCAAAAACATTATTTTTATTTTTAGGAGCAAATCTTAGTTTTATTGCTCTGTAAATTCCTTGTAAATCTGTCGTTTTGGTTTTATGAGGATTTGCAGCAGCCCAAGAATATCGGTCTGTTTTTATAAATCTGTTTTTCTTGAGCGGTAAAATGAAATTGTCGGAAGATGTTGCGCTTTCTTTTATATGCTTGTCATACTCAGGCCATTTTTCATCGAGAATAAAAGTGGTCGTAGCAATTTCCTCTTTTAGAGAAGTTCTGTCTGGGTGCTTAAAACAAACAAAATTTCCGCAAGAGTAGCAGTCATTAAGTTTGCTAGAATGTCTCAAGTCAAATTTTTCGTCAGTTGCTTTAAAATTTTTCTGATTACTTCTAAAACACACAACTAATTTATCAGTAGTAAACTCTATTTCTATTCTGAAGTCAAAGGAAGATTTGAAACGTAAATCAATGTAATTCCATTTTACTGTTGCATCCCTGTCCTGTTCGGCAAGTGAACCTTTGATTACTTTGGTGTGCTTGTGTCTTTCTACTATGTCAAAATTTGCTTTAAGAGCTGCGTCATAAATAGCATTTGATAGTTGGCAAAGTCCACCCGCAATTGTCGGCACGACACAACCTTCTCTAATTTCTCTTCCAATTACGTAACCTTGTCCAAAGTTCGGATTGCCAATATGTTTCCAAAAGCTGAAAACTTCGTTTGCTTTAATTTCAAGTCCGTGTATCTTTTTTGCTGAAATTCTTAAGTTCTCAATTTTTCCAGCAGTTAAAATCCAATTGTCTTTGTTGTCAAATGGATTCCATAGGTCACTTTCCGAAAATGCAATTATTGGTTCGTTAACAAGAAGTCCTTTATCTTTGAATTTTTGAGACGGATACAGCAAATTTTTGAAAACACGTTCTCCTGTCAAAACAACTGTTTTAAGTCTAAATATTGTGTCGTTAACAAAACTATGTTTTTCTGTCATTTGCGGTCTATACACGGAACTTTTTTGCATTAGGCATAACTTGTAAATATGCAAAGTTTTGTTTTGCTTTATTAACCCAAATATAATAAATTATTTTAAATGCTATTTAAAAAAATGAAGGGTTACTCAATCACCAATTCTTTCAATTGTTCGCGGTATTTTTCTAAAATATCCGCTTTAGAGATAAAACCTATGAAAGCTTTATTTTCCAACACTGGCAAAATAATCTGGTGGGTGCTTTCAAATGTATTCATAATACTTTCAATATTATCTTCAAAATCAACCACATCTTTGTCTTTTACAGGTTGCATCACTTCTGTAATGGAAGTAAATTTTACTTTAAACGCAGAAAATATAATCGGACGAATATCATCTAAATAAATCAAACCTATAAGTTTGTTGTCGTCATTTAAAACAGGAAAAATAACATCGTCTGAAGCGGCTATTTTTTCAATTAACGCTTCTAATGTTTTGGATTCGGTTACTGGCGTAAAATGATTGCTAATCAGTTTCTTAACATCTATTGATTGCAAGATGTTTTTGTCTTTATCGTCTGTAAATACTTCGCCTTTATCTGCCAAGTTTTTAATGTCAAATGAATACGGTTCAAAATGTTTCGATATGGCAAAACTTATAGAAGAAACCAACATTAAAGGCACCATTAAACTGTAGCCACCCGTAATTTCTGCAATTAAAAATATCGCAGTTAAGGGCGAATGAAACAAACCACTCAACACACCAGACATGCCTACTAATGTGAAATTACTAATAGGCAAATTTGTAATCTTTAGCATATTAATAAAGTACGCAGTAGAAAACCCTAAATACGAACCCACAAATAAAGAAGGAGCGAAGTTACCACCATTTCCACCAGCGCCTAATGTAATTCCAGTAGCAAATACTTTAAATAATAAGGTTAGAGTAATGAAACCAAAAATAATCCATTTGTTGTTTTCAAAACGTGCTAAAAGTGTATTTTCCAATAGTTTTTCTGGCTGATTGGCAGCTAAAAACTTAATGCCCTCGTATCCTTCACCAAACAAACTAGGAAAAATAAAAATTAGTATTCCTAAAATAAGGGCACCAAAAAGGGCTTTTCTGTAGCTATTTTTACTTCTTGTGGCAAAAAAACGTTCTACTTTTCTAAAGTTTCTAGCATAATGAATGGAAACAAACCCAGACAAAATTCCTAAAATAATATAAAACGGAATATTCTTGGAATCAAAATCTTGAATTGATTTGAAACTAAATAGCGCATCGTCATTTAATAACAACATCGAAACGATTGATCCTGTTGCGGCGCTAATTATTAGTGGTGTAAAAGCAGCAATACTAATTTCTGCCAAAACAACTTCTATGGCAAACAAAACTCCTGCAATAGGTGCGTTAAACGCTGCAGCTATACCGGCTGCCACGCCACAAGCCAAAAGTAAGGTCCTGTCTTTGTAACTTAATCGATATTTTAAAGCGTAATTACTACCAAAAGCAGCACCTGTAATCGTAATTGGCGATTCTAATCCCGCACTTCCGCCCATACCCACGGTTAATGAACTGGTAATTATTTGCGCATACATTTGTTTGGCTGGCATCACGCTGCGTTTTTTAGCCACGGCATACATAATTTGCGATGTTCCTTTTTGTATGTTTCCGTTTAAGAAGTTTTTAATTACAAATACCGTTAATAAAATTCCAATAATAGGTAAGGTACTTTTACTGTAAGGTAAATGCAGTTTTGTGTTTAAGTATTGTGAAAATAAAAATACATTGTGCGCAAACGTTTTTAGAACAATTACAGCCAAAGCAGCTGAAAATCCTACTAAAACACTAGAGATATATAAAAACTGACGCGGCTCTAAAACCGACTTCAGTTTAGAAAAATAGTTTTCGAAAAAATGGGCTATTTTTTGTATTCGTTTTAACAAAAGGTTTTTTTTAGAATGGCTAAAATACGCTAATTTTTTAAAAGATAAAATGTTTAGGGTACACAGATTTGACAAATAGTATTATGAATCTATTTAGGTGTTGTAATGAAAATCGTTTTTTAGTTTGTTTAATTCTAATTTACTTTGCTGTTGTAATGCAGTAAAAAACGTTAAGAACTCTTGTTCTATTTCTGCATAAAATTTCTTGACTTCATGCATGGCAGCTTGCATATTTACCCTGTTTTTAGTGCGATAGTCCATTTGAAATAAAATTAATTCCAATCCTTCTAGCGATTTATAGCACACCAACCAATTGGTTTTTATCATATAAGGCAATTGATTTTGGGTTTTTGGAGCTAAGATGTCGTAATTACTTTGTAATAAATTATAAAAATCATCCGCATATTTTTCTAAAGCGATATTTGAAAATAGTTGCCAATTTTTAGCTAAGAAATGATCGTAAACAATATCCATAATCACACCCGAATAATGACCGAAATTCTCATGTAATCGGTGTTTGCTTTTTCTATAAATTTCGTGTGAATCTGTATAACTGTCAATAAAACGATGTAATTTAATCCCAATTTGAATACCTACAGGATACGAATCATATTTATTACCCTTAATAGCATCGGCCATAAAATTGCCAATTTTAATGAAATCATCTTCATTGGAAAGATATATGTGGGCGAGATAGTTCAAGTTTGTGGTTGAGTTGTTTATTTGGTTGTTCGTTTATATGGAAATAGTATTTATAAACACAGATTTTAGAAATTTATATAATTTTTATAATCTGTGTTGCGAAAAATTAATAGTTATTTCTTTCGTAAATATATAAAATACTTTGCATGTTTTGTTGCTATCTTATGGTTAACATTTATATTTGTACTTTATTTGGGGTTTACTTCTAAATATGTAAACCTTTAAACTTTTAAACCTAAAATAATGACATTAATAAAATCTATATCAGGCATTCGAGGAACCATTGGAGGTAAAGTAGGCGATAATTTAACGCCAGTTGATGCGGTTAAATTTGCCTCAGCTTATGGTACTTTTTTAAAAAATAATTCGAAAGTAACCGATAGAAAACTAAAAGTTGTAATTGGTCGTGATGCGCGTATTTCTGGACCTATGATTCATAATTTAGTACAAAATACGCTTTTAGGTTTAGGAATTGATGTTATCGATTTAGGACTTTCTACTACGCCAACAGTAGAAATAGCAGTGCCAATGGAACAGGCAGATGGTGGGATTATTTTAACGGCTTCTCATAATCCGAAACAATGGAATGCTTTAAAATTATTAAACGCAAAAGGCGAATTTTTAAGTGGGGCAGAAGGTGCTAAAATTTTAGAAATTGCTGAAGCAGAAGCGTTTGATTTTGTTGATGTAGATGTGTTAGGAGAAGTTACTACAAATGATTCTTACATGGACATTCACATTGATGAAGTATTGGACTTGCCTTTAGTGGATGCGGATTTGGTGAAAACTAAAAAATATAAAGTTGTAGTTGATGGTGTAAATTCTTCGGGAGGAATTGTAATTCCAAATTTATTAGAACAAATGGGCGTGGAAGTGGTGAAATTATATTGCGAGCCAAACGGACATTTTCCTCACAATCCAGAACCTTTAAAAGAACATTTAACAGATATTTGCAAACTAGTTTTAGAAGAAAAAGCTGATTTTGGAATAGTAGTAGACCCAGATGTAGATCGTTTGGCTTTTATTTCAAATGATGGTGAAATGTTTGGCGAAGAGTACACTTTAGTAGCTGTAGCCGATTATGTTTTGAGTAAAACACCTGGAAATACAGTCTCTAATATGAGTTCGTCACGTGCGTTACGCGATATTACTGAAAAACACAATGGAAGTTACCAAGCCAGTGCCGTTGGAGAAGTTAATGTAGTTGAATTAATGAAAAAAACCAATGCCATTATTGGTGGTGAAGGAAATGGCGGCATTATTTATCCAGAATTACATTACGGAAGAGATAGTTTGGTTGGTGTAGCTTTATTTTTAACGTATTTAGCTGGTCAAGATAAAACGGTTGCCGAGTTACGCGCCAGTTATCCGCAATATTATATGAGAAAAAATAAAATTGAATTGACACCCCAAATAGATGTAGATGCCATTTTAGCATCTTTGATTCAGACATATAAAAACGAGCAAATTAGCACTATAGATGGAGTAAAAATTGATTTTGCTTCAGAATGGGTGCATTTAAGAAAATCAAATACAGAACCCATTATCAGAATTTATACCGAAGCGCCAACACAAAACGAAGCGAATTTTTTAGCTGAACGTTTTGTGAAAGAGTTAAAAGTAATTGCTGGGATATAGTAAAAGAAATTAAACCTGACAGGTTTTTAAAACCTGTCAGGTTTAATATAATAAATAAGTTAAAAAATACATAAAAAAAAAACGTCTTGTAATAAAACAAGACGGTTTTTTTATCGTAAATCTTAAATATGAATCACTTCATCATAAGCTGCGGCAACTGCTTCCATAACCGCCTCACTCATAGTAGGGTGAGGGTGAACTGTTTTTAATATTTCGTGTGCCGTAGTTTCTAATTTTCTTGCAACAACTGCTTCTGCAATCATATCCGTAACACCAGCGCCAATCATATGACAACCTAACCATTCTCCGTATTTCGCATCGAAAATTACTTTCACAAATCCGTCAGTAGTTCCTGCGGCAGTTGCTTTTCCTGAAGCTGAGAACGGGAATTTTCCTACTTTAATATCATAACCTTTTTCTTTAGCCGCTTTTTCAGTTAAACCAACGGAAGCAATTTCTGGAGTGGCATACGTACAACCTGGAATATTTCCGTAATCTAACGGTTCTACGTGTAAACCTGCAATTTTTTCTACACATAAAATACCTTCTGCAGACGCTACATGTGCTAAAGCTTGACCTGGAGTGATATCGCCAATGGCATAATATCCTGGAACATTAGTTTGGTAAAAATTATTTACTAGGATTTTATCTTTGTCTGTTGCAATACCCACTTCTTCTAAACCAATATTTTCAATGTTTGTTTTGATACCCACTGCGGAAAGTAATATGTCTGCTTCGATAACTTCTTCACCTTTAGCTGTTTTTACAGTTGCTTTTACGCCTTTTCCTGAAGTGTCTATTTTTTCAACAGATGAATTGGTCATAATAGTTACACCAGCTTTTTTCATAGAGCGTTCCATTTGTTTTGAAATGTCTTCGTCTTCAACAGGTACAATATTTGGCATAAATTCTACAATGGTAACTTTCGTTCCCATGGCATTATAAAAATGAGCAAATTCCACTCCAATTGCCCCAGAACCTACAATAATCATCGATTTTGGTTGCGTTGGTAAAGTCATTGCTTGTCTGTAGCCAATTACTTTTACACCATCTTGTGGTAAGTTTGGCAATTCACGAGAACGAGCGCCAGTTGCAATAATGATATTATCGGCAGAATATTCAGTAACTTTTCCATCAGCGGCAGTTACATCAATTTTTTTGCCTGGTTTTACTTTTCCAAAACCATCAATAACATCAATTTTATTTTTTTTCATTAAAAACTGAACACCTTTACTCATGCCACCAGCCACATTACGTGAACGGGCAACCACTGCGCTAAAATCTTTATCTACATTATCTACTTTTAATCCGTAGTCGGCAGCATGTTTTAAATAATCAAAAACTTGAGCTGATTTTAGCAAGGCTTTAGTTGGAATACATCCCCAATTTAAACATACGCCACCCAAACTTTCTTTTTCAATAACAGCGACTTTAAAACCCAATTGAGAAGCTCTAATTGCTGTAACATATCCACCAGGACCACTTCCTAAAACTATAATATCGTATTTCATGTTTTTTATGTTTTTATCTTATTTTTCTGATTGCGAAATTAGTAAATATTTATTTATTTTTTATGTATTTTTTTTGTTAATAGGGAAAAGGTAAAAGGCAAAAGTCTAATCTCTATTTTCTGTTTTTTCAAATTGGGCTTCGTATAACTTTTTATAAAACCCATTTTCAATTTGTAATAATTCATTGTGTTTGCCTTTTTCTACAATTATACCTTTATCCATTACTATGATAGTATCCGCATTTACAATAGTTGCCAAACGGTGCGCGATTATTATTGAAGTTCTTCCTTGTGTTAGCGTTTGTGTTGCTTTTTGAATTAATTCCTCCGAGTAAGAGTCAATTGATGAAGTGGCTTCATCTAAAATTAGTATACTTGGATTGCTAATGTAAGCACGTAAAAAGGCGATTAATTGTCGCTGCCCTGAAGATAACATGACGCCTCGTTCTTTTACGTCATAATTATATCCGTTAGGTAAGGACATTAAAAAATCATGAATGCCTATTTTTTTGGCAGCAGCGTAAACTTCTTCGCGTTGAATGGAAGTGTCAAATAAGGTGATGTTATTGTAAATAGAATCGGCAAATAAGAAAACATCTTGTAACACCATTGCAATTTCATTTCTTAAGGTTTCAAGTGTAAAATCGTTAATATTAATAGCATCAATTGTTATTTTTCCTGAATCAATTTCGTAAAAACGATTTAACAAATTAATAATTGTTGATTTTCCTGCGCCAGTTGCTCCAACAATAGCAATCGTTTCTGCAGCTTTTACTTCTAAATTAATTCCTTTTAAAACTTCCTCATTTTTTAGGTAGCTAAATCTTACGTTGTCGAATATTATGTTTCCTTTTAATTTTTCAGCAGGAATAGTTCCATTGTCTTGCACTTCTGAATTGGATTCTAAAATTTCAAAAACTCGGTCTGCCGCAACAATCCCCATTTGCATGACATTAAATTTATCTGCAATTTGGCGTAAAGGCGTGTATAGCATGGCGATATACATGTTAAAGGCAATAAGTTGTCCTACACTGGTATTGGTGTCGCCATTAATAATAAATATAGCACCAAAATAAACAACTAATCCTAATGTAATACTTGATACAATATCGGCAATAGGAAAGAAAATACTATTGTATAAAATGTTTTTTAACCAGGCTTTGTTGTGTTTATGATTAATTTCCTTAAATTTTTCAAATTCAATTTTTTCTCTATTGAATAATTGGACAATTTTCATTCCTGTTAACCTTTCTTGAATAAATGTATTTAAGTTGGCCACTTCATTTCGAACTTCATTAAAAGCTATTTTCATTTTTTTATTGAAAATATTTGTAGCAATTAATATAACGGGCATGATAAGTAAAACAATACAAGTGATTTTCCAATTGATTACTAGCATAAAAATCAGAACAATAACCATTTTCAGAGTGTCGCAAATAATCATAAACAATCCTTGACTAAATATACTTGCTATGTTTTCAATATCCGACACACAACGCGTAATTAATTTTCCAACAGGTTCGTTATCGTAATATTTAACTTTAAAACTGGCCAAATGTGTAAATAATTTTTCACGAATTACTTTTACAATATCTTGTCCAAGCCAACTTGAAATGAATACGAAAAAGTACTGTGCTACTACTTCTAATAGTAGTATGATAAACATAATAGCTACTAATACCTTAATATTATAATTGGCATTATCTTCAATTAATAATTGGCTGATTAGGTTTAAAAAATAATCTTGGATTACATTGGTTTCTTTACTGGTATTTACAAAATATTTGTCGATGGTAATATTTAAAATTAATGGTCGTAAACCTGAGACTAGTGCTAAAAAAACAGCCCAAAAAGCAACTGAGAAAAGTTTGCTATTAAAAGGAATGGCATAATGCATTAATTTTTTAAAAGAGGATGATTTTAAAACGCTCATTTGGCTTATAGTTAATTGAAGGCTAAATATATGGATATTTTACTTTTGTTAAATACAATCCGTGAGCAGGAACAGAAAAACCAGCATTATTTCGGTTTTTACTTTCAATAATAGTTTTAAAATCTGACAAAGATGTTTTATGAATGCCAACATTTATTAAAGTGCCTACAATGGCACGAACCATATTTCGTAAAAATCTATCGGCTGTAATGGTAAAAATAATCTGATTTTCAATTTGTTGCCAATGTGCTTCGGTAATTTTGCAATTAAAGGTTTTTACATCGGTGTGAATTTTAGAAAAACATTCAAAGTCAGTGTATTCAAATAGTATTTTGCAGGCTTCATCCATTAAATCTAAATCCAATTCATGATGTACTTTCCAACTGCCATCTATATTGAATACATCTTTAGAATTAGTAATGTGGTATTCGTAAGTTCTACTAGTTGCATCAAAACGGGCATGTGCATCAGATTTTACTTCAATAATATTAAAAATGGCAATATCTTTAGGTAAAAATGAATTTAGCTTTTGAATGGTAGTAGGAATATCAAGTATAACTTCAGTATCAAAATGAGCAAACATTTGTTTGGCATGAACACCAGAATCCGTTCGACCTGCGCCAACAATTTCAATTTTATCACGTAACAAAAGCGATAAAGATTTATCTAAAGTTTCTTGTATTGATATAGCATTAGGTTGTATTTGGAACCCAAAATATTCTTTTCCGTTATAGGCAAATTCAATGAAATATCTCAATTATGTTTAAGTTGCAAAGTTTCTGAGTTGCAAAGTTACTAAGAATTTGAATTATATTATTCAATGTTTTCTTAAAAATAAACAATAAACAATATTTTTTTGTCAACTTTGTAGCTTAGTTACTCTGTAACTTAGAAACTCTTATTAAATGAAAAAAATATTACTCCTTTCTGATACGCACAGCCATATTGATGAAACCATTTTAAAATATGTAAAATTGGCAGACGAAGTGTGGCATGCAGGAGATATTGGCGATTTGAAAGTTACAGATACTATCAAAAAGCTAAAACCATTACGAGCTGTTTTTGGAAATATTGACAATCATGAAGCAAGATTAGAATTTCCTTTAAATAATCGTTTTTTTTGTGAAAGTGTAGAAGTTTTACTTACACATATTGGTGGTTATCCAGGGAAATATAGTCCAGCTATTCGAGAAGAAATTACTAAAAATCCACCAAAGTTATTTATTTGTGGTCATTCCCATATTTTAAAAGTTATATTTGATAAGAAACTCAATTGCTTACACATGAATCCGGGTGCAGCAGGTATTTCAGGATTTCATCAAAAAAGAACGATGCTGCGATTTGAAATTGATGGAGAGAAAATTCAGAGTTTGGAGATTATTGAAATAGGAGACAAGTAAATAGAATTTACGATTTGGGATTTACGATTTACGATTTTTGGCGTTTAGAAAGAGGTTAAAAACGAAAATCCGCTTTGATTTCTCAAAACGGATTTTCTACGCACTAATAAAGCTAAGATGATAGGTTTATCGTATTCTGTCCACAGATTTTACGAGATCTTCGTCCCTTTTAATTGCTTTGTTAGCCAAAGCAAGAAAAACGATAGAAAAAATGGGTAAAAGCATCCCAATACCCTTCTCAGAAACTTGCGCCTCTCCAGATAGATTTAGTGAATGATATACTAATAATCCTATTAAAATAAAGTTTAATATCATATTCAGTCGGTTGATAACAAACTGATTTTGTCTTTTCTTAAAACTAAAAATACTTATTGCAGCCAAAAAAACGGTTAAACCGAATAATAATAGATACAAAATATTATTTGTAACGAATACTTCTTTTTTGGAAGTAGTTGTCCACAAACTAATAAACAAAGGCAACACACCTGCGTTCAGCATACAGCAAAACAAATATATGGATTGAATTCTTTGTAACATTTTTTAAACTTTTCCTTGAACAAAAATAAGTTTTCTTTTTTAAAAAACTATTGTTTTATAATAAAATATTCGTATTATTGCATCAAATAATCGTAAGTACTTCATTATACGATACTTTAAAAAAGCAAAAAAATCTCATCACAGTTTTTTTATTATATTAAGATTAAAAAAAATCAATAAACATTTATGTTTGACACATCTACACTAAAAGGGATGAAGCTCCCTGATTTGCAAGAAATTGCCAAAGTTGCTAATATCCAGAAATTCAAAACTTTAAAAAAAGACGAATTAATTTCTCAAATATTAGATTTACAAAACACATCTGAACCTCAGTCTACAGTTGCAAAAACTAAAATCACTTCCGCATCTGCTCAACCAATTGCAGAAGAAACAACTAGTGAAAATGACGCTACTGAAAACGGAGTTAAATCGCAACGTGCAAGAATAAAAAAAGTTATTACAAAACCCTCAAATAGAGCACAAGAAAGAGCTTCTTTTGATTTAGATTCTGAAAAAAAATCAGTGTCATACAGTCAACAACCCAAACAAGAGGAAGAAAATAAAATAGAAATTACTTCAGAAGAAATAGAAAATTCTGAAACTAAAGAACAAGAAAAAACCAACTCAAATCCAAATTTTAAGAAAAGTACCAATCCTAAATTTGCCAAAAACAACGGAAACAAAAACTTTCGTGAATCGGATTTTGAATTTGATGGAATCATTGAAAGTGAAGGCGTTTTAGAAATGATGCCAGACGGATATGGTTTCTTACGTTCTTCGGATTATAATTATTTAGCCTCTCCGGATGATATTTATTTATCACAATCGCAAGTTCGTTTATTTGGATTGAAAACGGGAGATACTGTAAAAGGTGTGGTTCGCCCTCCAAAAGAAGGAGAGAAATTTTTCCCTTTAGTTCGTGTATTAAAAATAAACGGACACGATCCGCAAGTCATTCGTGACAGAGTTTCTTTTGAGCATTTGACACCACTTTTCCCTGAAGAAAGATTTAATTTATCAGGAAAAAACACTTCTATATCTACAAGAATTATTGATATGTTTTCGCCAATTGGTAAAGGACAACGTGCGATGATTGTAGCGCAACCAAAAACGGGTAAAACCATGTTATTAAAGGATATTGCAAACTCAATAGCGGCCAATCATCCAGAAGTATATTTAATTGTTTTATTAATTGACGAACGTCCAGAAGAAGTTACAGATATGCAACGTAGTGTGCGTGCCGAAGTAATAGCTTCTACTTTTGATGAACCGGCAGACCGCCATGTTAAAGTAGCAAATATTGTTTTAGAAAAAGCAAAACGTTTGGTAGAATGCGGACACGATGTAGTAATTTTATTAGATTCCATTACACGTTTAGCAAGAGCATATAATACGGTTCAACCAGCATCTGGAAAGGTGTTAAGTGGAGGAGTAGATGCCAATGCATTACAAAAACCAAAACGTTTCTTTGGAGCGGCACGTAATATTGAAAATGGTGGTTCGTTAAGTATTATCGCCACTGCATTGACAGAAACAGGTTCTAAAATGGACGAAGTTATCTTTGAAGAATTTAAAGGAACAGGTAATATGGAATTACAATTAGATAGAAAAATTTCTAACAAACGTATTTTCCCAGCTATCGATTTGGTTTCTTCAAGTACGCGTCGTGACGACTTATTATTAGACAAATCTACGTTACAACATATGTGGATACTTCGTAAATATTTAGCCGATATGAACCCTGTTGAAGCTATGGAATTTATCGAATCTCGAATCAAACGTACCAAAAACAATGAAGAATTTTTGATTTCTATGAATGATTAGAAATTGATAATAATACAAATAAAAAAAGCCGATTTTCAAATGAAAATCGGCTTTTTACTTTTAATAAATATTTTACTTCAATCCAGCAATACTTTGCTCAATAGTTGCAATTTTTGCCAAAGCATCAGCTTCTTTTTTGCGTTCATTTTCAATGATTTCAGGTTTGGCGTTGGCTACAAACTTTTCATTAGATAATTTAATTTGTACCGATTTTAAGAAACCTTGAGTGTAATTTAATTCTTCCGTTAGTTTAGCTATTTCTGCTTCTACATCAATGTTTCCAGTAATTGGAATAAAATATTCGTTAGATTTAACTCTGTACGATAACGCACCATCTACTTTTTCTGTTACAAATTCTAAATCTGTAATATTACCTAATTTCATAATAACTGAATCGAAATGAGAAGATGCTTTTTCATTGTTCACGACTCTTAATTCAATCACATCTTTGAAAGGAATATTTTTATCTTTTCTGATTGTTCTAATTCCAGAAATAACATCCGTTGCGAAATCGAAATCAGCAATTAAACCCGTATTTACTGATGTCATTTTCGGATATTCTGCTACAATTAAAGCTTGTTCTGGTGTTCTTTCTGCAATATGTTGCCAAATTTCCTCTGTTAAGAAAGGCATAAATGGATGTAATAATTTTAAATTATTCTCCAACATTTCAATTGCTTTGTCGAAAGTCGTTTTATCAATTGGTTGTTGGTATCCAGGCTTTATCATTTCTAAGAACCAAGAACAGAAATCGTCCCAAACTAATTTATAAGTCGCCATTAACGCTTCTGATAATCTGTATTTTTCGAAATTATCTTCAATTTCTAATAGGGTTTGTTGCAGTTTTGCTTCGTACCATTCAATCGCTACTTTTGAAGATTCTGGTTGTGGAATTGTATCTGAAACTTCCCAACCTTTAATCAATTTAAAAGCATTCCAAATTTTATTGGTAAACGCTTTTCCTTGGTTACATAATTCTTCATCAAACATAATATCGTTTCCTGCAGAAGCA
>NZ_JBIPMS010000001.1:0-56096 GCF_044368995.1 Flavobacterium sp.
CAGGTCCTCAAGGTTTAGCAGGTTCCAACGGAACAAACGGAATAAACGGTCTTAATGGCGCAGTTGGTCCTCAAGGTTTAGCCGGCACAAACGGCACAAACGGTCTTGATGGCGCAGTTGGTCCTCAAGGTCCAATAGGATTAACAGGTGCAACAGGTCCTCAAGGTTTAGCTGGAACAAACGGCACAAACGGTCTTAATGGCGCAGTTGGTCCTCAGGGATTACAAGGACCACAAGGTATAGCAGGGACAAATGGTCTTGACGGAGCAGTTGGTCCACAAGGGCCAATAGGATTAACAGGAGCTACGGGGTCACAAGGTATTCCAGGAATTCAGGGAGTAGCTGGACCTACAGGTGCAACAGGTCTTCAAGGTTTAGCTGGCACAAATGGACTTAATGGACTTAATGGCGCAGTTGGTCCTCAAGGTTTAGCGGGCACAAACGGCACAAACGGTCTTGATGGCGCAGTTGGTCCTCAGGGGCCAATAGGATTAACAGGTGCAACAGGTCCTCAAGGTTTAGCAGGTTCCAACGGAACAAACGGAATAAACGGTCTTAATGGCGCAGTTGGTCCTCAAGGTTTAGCCGGCACAAACGGCACAAACGGTCTTGATGGCGCAGTTGGTCCTCAGGGGCCAATAGGATTAACAGGTGCAACAGGTCCTCAAGGTTTAGCAGGTTCCAACGGAACAAACGGAACAAACGGAATAAACGGAATAAACGGTCTTAATGGCGCAGTTGGTCCTCAGGGGTTACAAGGCATTCAAGGTCTTGACGGTGCAGTTGGTCCACAAGGTATTCAAGGTATTCAAGGTATAGCAGGAATTAACGGTGTCGATGGTGCAGTTGGACCTCAAGGAATACAAGGCGAAATGGGCCCTCAAGGAGATATTGGACAACAAGGTCCAGCAGGAATTGACGGAATTAACGGAATTAACGGTGTCGATGGTGCAGTTGGTCTTCAAGGGATACAAGGCGAAATGGGACCTCAGGGACCTCAAGGAGAAATGGGACCTCAGGGCCCAGCAGGAATTGACGGTGCAACTGGTGCTAATGGCGAAGTTGGCCCACAAGGAATACAAGGAGAAATGGGACCTCAGGGAATACAAGGAGAAATTGGACAACAAGGCCCAGCAGGAATTGACGGAATGAATGGTGTTAATGGTGCACAAGGCCCACAAGGAGAAATGGGACCTCAGGGACCTCAAGGAGATATTGGACAACAAGGCCCAGCAGGAATTGACGGAGCAACTGGTGCTAATGGCGAAGTTGGCCCACAAGGAATACAAGGAGAAATGGGACCTCAGGGCCCAGCAGGAATTGACGGAACTAATGGCGCTGATGGCGCACAGGGACCTCAAGGACCAGCTGGAAGTGACGCTACTGTTACCGTAGGCGCAATAAGTTCTACTTCAAATTCAAATGGTGCTACTATAGCTGCAGGCGAATTAAAACTTGCACCAGCCGATGCTTCTTATGGAGGTATTGTTACCACGGCAGACCAAACTTTTACGGGTAATAAAACCTTTAATTCTAATTTAAATGGAAACGGATTAATTACTGGATTTGGTTTTGAAGCATATAGAATTCAAAATTCAAGCGGTTACTTTTCAGGGTATAATACAGATGGATCTACAAATACAGGATACCTACAATTTAATAGTGGTAATGATGTTACTTTAAGAGCGGAACAAAATAATGCTCTTAAATTAGGTGCTGCGGGTCAAAATACATTAACGCTTGGAGCAGATCAAAAAGCGACTTTAAATGGAGCAATGGATATTTATGGAAATGCAACTATTTATGGAAATACAACTGTAGGCGGCAATACTACTACTAATGGCAACACTAGTTCAAATGGATTAATTACTGGATTTAGTTTTGAAGCATATAGAATTCAAAATTCAAGCGGTTACTTTTCAGGGTTTAATACAGACGGAACTACAAGAACAGGATACCTACAATTTAATAGTGGTAATGATGTTACTTTAAAAGCGGAACAAAATAATGCTCTTAACTTAGGTGCTGCGGGTCAAAATACATTAACGCTTGGAGCAGATCAAAAAGCGACTTTAAATGGAGCAATGGATATTTATGGAAATGCAACTATTTATGGCAATACAACTGTAAGCGGCAATACTACTACTAATGGCAACACTAGTTCAAATGGATTAATTACTGGATTTAGTTCTGAAGCATATAGAATTCAAAATTCAAGCGGATGGTTTTCAGGGTATAATACAGATGGATCTACAAGAACAGGATACTTACAATTTAATAGTGGTAATGATATTACTTTAAGAGCGGAACAAAATAATGCTCTTAACTTAGGTGCTGCGGGTCAAAATACATTAACGCTTGGAGCAGATCAAAAAGCGACTTTAAATGGAGCAATGGATATTAATGGAAACACAACTATTAATGGAAACACAACTTCTAACTCATTTATAAAACAAAACGGTCTTTCAACTCAATATTTAATGGCTGATGGTTCGGTATCTAATGGTGCGGCAATGGGACTTCAAGGGTTACAAGGCGAAATGGGAATTCCGGGAGCTCCAGGAGAAATTGGACCACAAGGCCCAGCTGGAATTGACGGAGCAACTGGTGCAGTTGGACCTCAAGGAGAAATGGGACCTCAAGGGATACAAGGAGAAATGGGACCTCAAGGAATACAAGGAGAAATGGGACCTCAAGGAGAAATTGGACAACAAGGCCCTGCAGGAGTTGACGGAATGAATGGTGTTGATGGACCTCAAGGGGTACAAGGCCCACAAGGAGAAATTGGACAACAAGGTCCAGCAGGAATTGACGGAGCAACTGGTGCAGTTGGACCTCAAGGAGAAATGGGACCTCAAGGAATACAAGGAGAAATGGGACCTCAAGGAATACAAGGAGAAATTGGACCACAAGGCCCAGCAGGAGTTGACGGAATGAATGGTGTTGATGGACCTCAAGGGGTACAAGGCCCACAAGGAGAAATTGGACAACAAGGTCCAGCAGGAATTGACGGAGCAACTGGTGCTAATGGCGAAGTTGGACCTCAAGGAATACAAGGAGAAATTGGACCACAAGGCCCAGCAGGAATTGACGGAATGAATGGTGTTGATGGACCTCAAGGGGTACAAGGCCCACAAGGAGAAATTGGCCCACAAGGTCCAGCAGGAATTGACGGAGCAACTGGTGCTGATGGTGCAGTTGGACCTCAAGGCGAAATGGGACCTCAAGGCGAAATGGGACCACAAGGCCCAGCTGGAATTGATGGAACAAATGGTGTCGATGGTGCACAAGGACCACAAGGCCCAACGGCAGATCTTACAGGGTATGCAACTACATCTGATCTGAACATGTTGCAGTCTGATGTAATGTATAATCAGTCTCAGATATCAATGTTGCAGAATGATGTATGGAACAACCAAATGATGTGGAATAATTATTATCAATCAGATATATCTATATTGCAGAGTGATGTATCGATGTTACAGTCTCAAATATCAATGTTGCAGTATGACATATGGAACAACCAAATGATGTGGAATAGTTATTATCAATCAGATATATATATGTTGCAGAGTGATGTATCGATGTTACAGAATCAGATATCAACGTTGCAGTCGAATGTTTCTTCGAAAGAAGATGCGGCAAACAAATCTATTGATGTAACTTTGTCTGACACTACAAATGTTAAGTTTCCAACGGAATTAGCAGTAAAAACCTATGTGGATGCTCAAATTGCTTCAGGGACTGTTACTGTAGGCGCAATAAATTCTTCTTCAAATTCATTTGGTGCTTCTATTACCGAAGGCGAGTTAAATCTTGCTCCAGCTGATGCAACTTATGGTGGTATTGTTACCATAGAAGACCAAACTTTTGCAGGAAATAAATCGTTTGTTTCGGATATTACTGTAAACGGAATCAAAGTAGGAGCTGGAGGAACTGATTCATCAGCTTACGAAAATGTTGCTGTTGGAATTAGCTCACTAACGGCAAATACTTCCGGAAATCGTAATTCTGCTTTTGGACAAGAATCACTGTCTTTAAATACAATAGGAAACGAAAACACAGCTTATGGAGCGTATTCCTTACAATATAACACTTTGGGTTCTGAAAATAACGCCCTAGGAAAGTCGGCATTAGCAAATAATAGTTTGGGTAGTTATAATACATCAATCGGTGCTAATGCCCTTTATTTAAACACCTTAGGAAATAAAAATACTGCTATTGGTAATTATGCTTTATTTTCTAATGAAGTAGGTAATAATAACGTAGCAATTGGAAACGACTCAGGATTTGGTAATACAGGTTATAATAATACATTTTTAGGAAACAATTCCAATTCTAATGGATTAATTTCAAATGCAACTGCCATTGGTTATCAAGCAATTGTTGTTGCGGATAACACCATTCAATTAGGAAATACAGATGTTACGGATGTTAAAACTAGTGGATCAGTAACGGCTAAATCCATAATTTCTTCTGGTAGAATGGTAATGAGTACAGCAACTATTGAATACTCTGAATTGAATAATTATGATGTTTCTAATGTTTCCATTCTTTTTGTAAGACCAGATTCAAGTTGGACAAGTATTTATGGTTTATCAGGGGGTGTTTTGGGTCAAGTTATTCATATTTATTCAGTTAATGATCAAACATTAAACTGTTGTACTGGTTTGTCGCTACATAATTTTAATAGCTCGAATACAGGCATACAAAAATTTGTGGCTCCAGGAGATATTAATATTGATTCGAATAAAAATACTACTTTGGTTTTTGACGGAACTTACTGGAGAGTTTCTAAATTTGGGGGAATGTAATTTCTTTTTTAAGAATAGTATTTTAGTTCAAATTGAAATATTTTTTTAATCATTATAAAAAGGTTCAACTTTAGTTGAACCTTTTTATATACAATTTATGATTTTTAACTTATTAATTTCAGAACAACCAAAAAAACCAGTAGCTAAAATAAGTTAATTTCTAGAATTAGAAGCTTTAGTAAAGCAAATAAAACACTCAATATATTAAGTGTTTTATAAAAAAAGGGAATATTATTTAATTAGTTGGTTTTTAATCAGTTATATTTATATATTTGACTTTCTTTATTAATTTAAATCTTAAAAAAATGAAAAAAACAATTTCCCTTATAGCTTTAGTTGGGTTGCTAGTTATCTCTTGTAAAAAAGAAGGAACGGCTTCAACTGTAGAAGGTAAAAATCCAGATCAAATTGGTGTAACGGTTAGTAAATCAGCCAATATTGAAATGGTAAAAAAATTGACTGCTATGGCTGAAAATTCTGACTTCCCAAATTTTAAAGCCAACTTCGCACCAAAAGCCGTTATTCATGATAATATGAATGATATAAGTATTGACGAAAACATTAAAATGTTAGAAGATATTAAAGCAAATGGGATGACAATTTCATTAAGTAAAAAACCGCTTATTTGGGAAATTATTAATGATAAAGCAAATGAAAAAACAGGTGTTAAAAATTACGTGTTTACCTATTATGACGCTACTTTTTCAAGAGGAGGAAAATCAGTTGTAATCAATTACAATATGATTTTCGCTATCAAAGACGGAAAAGTTGTTGAAGAATGGGACATCTATGATTCTGCACCAATTTTGAACTTATTAAAATAATTATCCAAAATTTTAATCATTCTATATTATGAAAAAATCTATTGTAGTTATTGCATTAACAAGCTTACTGTGTGTAAGTTGTAAAAATGAAAGTGCCGAAAGAGAGAAAGTAGCTCAAGCCAACATCGATTCCTATTCTAAAACATGGGAATTAGTTGTAAATGAAGGTAAAGTAAATGTATTAGACACTGCTTACGCACCAGAAATTGTATTACATACAGTACCAGAAATTAAAGGAATAGCAGGCGCAAAAGCTTATTATGCTAATTTTGTAACTGGATTCTCAAACAGAAAATTTATTGTGAAAGAGATGTATGCTAGTGGTGACAAAGTAACAAAATACTGGCAATTTAAAGGAACGCACACAGGTAATTTTATGGGAATTCCTGCAACTGGAAAAACAGTAGACATTGAAGGTTGTACCATTGCAAAAATGGTAAACGGAAAAATTGTTGAAGAAAGAGATTTTATGGACAACATGAGTTTCTTAACACAACTAGGGGTGCTTAAATAAAAACAAATTCACAAAAAATCCCGAGATTATCGGGATTTTTTTGTTATAAGCTAGACTTAAATTGTTCTAAGAAACGAACATCGTTTTCATAAAACATTCTAATATCACCAATTTGGTATAATAACATGGCAATTCTTTCAATTCCCATTCCAAAAGCGTATCCGGTATATTCGTTTGAGTCAATACCACAGTTTTTCAACACATTTGGGTCTACCATTCCGCAACCCATAATTTCTAACCAGCCTGTTCCTTTTGTAATTCGGTAATCAGTTTCGGTTTTCAATCCCCAATAAATATCTACTTCCGCACTGGGTTCTGTAAATGGAAAATAAGACGGACGCAATCTGATTTTAGATTTTCCGAACATTTCTTTAGTAAAATATAAAAGCGTTTGTTTTAAATCGGCAAACGACACATTTTTATCAATATACAACCCTTCTACTTGGTGGAAAATACAATGCGAACGAGACGAAATAGCTTCGTTACGGAAAACCCTTCCAGGAGAAATGGTTCTAATAGGCGGTTGGTTGTTTTCCATATATCTCACTTGCACAGATGAGGTATGTGTTCGCAATAAAACATCTGGATTGGTTTGTATAAAAAACGTATCCTGCATGTCACGAGCGGGATGGTATTCCGGTAAATTTAATGCGGTGAAATTATGCCAATCATCTTCAATTTCTGGCCCTTCAGAAACGTTAAACCCAATGGTTGAAAAAACATCTAAAATTTGATTTTTAACTAGAGAAATAGGGTGACGAGAACCAATATGAATTGGACTTCCAGGGCGAGACAAATCTCCAAATAGGCTTATAGTTTCCGTTTTATTTTCAAGAAGTTCCTGAATGGTTTTTACTTTTTCTTCTGCCGTGTTTTTTAACTCGTTTATTACCTGACCAAATTCTTTCTTTTGTTCGTTAGGAACGTTTTTAAATTCGGCAAAAAAATCTTTCAATAAACCTTTACTTCCTAAGTATTTAATACGAAATTCTTCTAAAGTACTTTTGTCTTCAGTTTGGAAAGCTTTAGCTTCTTCAATATGTTGTTTTATCTTGTGTATCATTATAAAAAGGTAATAGTCTGTAAATTTATGTATTTTTTAGCGATTAGTCTATAAAAAAGTAATTAGTGAAAAGTAAAAAGTGATTAGCAAGTTTAATTTAAAGGTTTTCACTATTGACTTTTTACTTACCACTAGTTACTCAATAATCTCTTTTTCTAAAAAATAATTCACGATGGCTTCTTTCATTAAAACCGATTGCTCTCCTGCTTTTAGTGGTGGAAGTTCTTTTACAACTTTATAATGTGGCCAGCCATCTTTATCAAAAAATTCAAATTCGTAATATCCGTAAGGTTCTAATAGTTTACAAATGGCAATGTGCATCAGGTTTACTTTTTCGTCTTTTTTAAATTCCATATTTATTTTCCCTAATTCTTGCACGCCAATTAAATAAATAATGGCATCTAAATCCAACACTTCACCATCGGCAAATTTTTCAGATAAAAAAGCCACTACTTTTTCCCAGCGTTCTTTTAATTGTATATCTCTAGACATTTATATTTTGTTTTTTACAAAGATAGTATTTGAGGTTTGCATTTTGTAGTTTTGTTTTTATAAAATATATATAATTTATGGAATTTATTGATATTGTTTTTGCCGTCTTATTAGGGTACAGTATATATAATGGGTTAAAAAACGGTCTTTTTGTAGAAATAGCTTCTTTTAGTTCTTTAATTGTAGGGATATTTGTAGCTATAAAATTTTCGCATATTGTTAGATTGACTTTAGAAGAAAAAATAAAAACCAATCCAAAATACATTGAAATTATTGCTTTTGCCATTACTTTTATTTTAGTGCTTATTGGCATTCATTTATTGGCAAAATTTTTTACAAAGATAGTAAGTTTTGCCTATTTAGGTTGGCTAAATAAATTAGGAGGCGCTATTTTTAGTATGCTAAAAACCATTTTAATGTTAGGTGTTTTAATAAGTTTGCTTCAAAGAATAAATAGTAATGGGATGTTGGTAAAACAAGAAACACTAAACCAATCTTTATTTTATCAACCTGTCCAAGAAGTTTCTAAATTTATATTACCAAACTTGGGGAAATGGTACGAAGAAGTAAAAGAACGAACAAAAGAAAAACCGGAGAACAAAAACAAATAATTAATAAAAATTAATCATTAACATCTCATTAACACAATAAATAGCGTGGAGTAACAACATTAATTAAAAAAATAAATACATTTGTACTATTAATAATAACTAATTTAAATATAATAATTATGAAAACAGTAAAATTACTTGCATTTGCTTTATTAATGAGCTCAATTTCATTTGCTCAAACTCCCGCGCCAGCTGCTGTTGCTGTTCCAGCTTCACCGCAAACACCATCTCAAATGAAATGGGAAAAAGAAACGCACGAATTTGGGACTATTGAACAAGGGAAACCAGTTTCTTACGAGTTTACTTTTACCAACTCTACTAACAAAGATGTTACTTTAAAGGATGTAAAAGCATCTTGTGGATGTACAGCAACTAATTACACAAAAACTGCGATCAAACCAGGTGAAAAAGGAACAGTAACAGCTACTTATAACGCAGCTGCAGGCGGTGCTTTTCACAAAACGGTTACAGTAACCACAAGCGAAGAAAATGCTATGCCAAAAACAATAACAATCAAAGGAACTGTTAAAGTTAATGAAGCACCAGCAGTAGCTGCTCCGGCTTCAAAATAATTTTATCTCTAATATTTAAAAACCCGATAAAATACTTTTTATCGGGGTTTTTTTATGGAAACTAAATTATACAATAGCATTTTAATAATTTATTCCTCATATTTATTAGAAAATTCAGATTATATCTAGTATTATTTTACAAAAAAAGAGTCCTACTAGAACCCTTTTAATTTGATTATCTTGTTAAAACAATTTTCTTGGTTGTTTTAGAACTTCCGTTTTCTATGGTGATTAAATATACCCCATCAGATAAATTAGAAATATTGATATTGTCTATAGTACTAATCATTTCTTTAGTTGAAATTATTCTGCCTTGTATATCATATAGTTTTACTATTGAATTACTTTCTAAATTTTGATTACCCAAATCAATATTTACAATTCCAGTAGTTGGATTAGGATATATTTTTAAGTTAGAAAAAGCAGTATCTTCAATTGCAAGCGGTACCTGGATGCTACAAATTTGAAGTTTCACAGAATTGATTGTTCCGCCATCGCCATTTTCTCCATCAGAAACAATTAAATTCCAAGTACCGTCAGCTGGTAATCCATTTAAATCAGTAAGCGTTTGTTGCGGTTGAACAGTTCCAGAAATAGCCGGATTTGTACCACAAACTAAAGGCGTGCCACTATCATCAACAATACAATTTATATTATCATTTCCAACACAAACACCATTAAATAAGGTAATCATTGGACTTCCAATACTTACAGGTCCTTGAAGTCTTACATTTGCTTCTTCTACATAGGTATGAGAGATATCTAATTGAATATTAATATCTCCAATAGTTAATCCACCAGTTACTATGATAGGAACTATTGCTAAGGCAGTATTAGTGGTATTTATAATATTATTTGAAAAGTCGGTTGCTATAAATTCGTTTCCACAAGATAAAACGCCTGTTTGGAACGTATTAACTGTACCTGAAGATGTTGGCGCACCACCACATCGGTTTAAAGGCAAAACTCTCCAGTAATAGTAAGTTTCTTGACTTAAATTTGAAACTACAAATGAGTTTCCAGTTGTATTAACGTCGGTAATTAATGTTGTGAAATTTGGTGAAGTTGAAAGTTGAACATTATATATTTCAGCGTTTTCACTAGTGTTCCAAGTTAAATTAACTGTAGTTGCAACCGTATTTTGATTATTTACCGGAGTGTTTAATACAATTGGGCTAAATGCACTATTATAAACTTTTAATCCTTTAAAACGCGTTTCAGTTTCCGTTCCATTATTACCAATAATTCCTACATTGTAGGTACCAGGAACTACATTAGATAAATTAGAAACGGTCATAGTAACTGGACCATTTGAATTTCTAGAAGTTGGGGAGAAAACTACATTTGCGCCACTTGGCAATCCTACTGCACTAAAGTTAGTTGTTGTTGCACTAGATTGAGAATAATTGAATGTGTAAACTGCGGCTTGATTGGCACAAACTTCAAGATCATTAGAAGTAGAAATAATTGCAAATCCAGAAGTAACACCTGTAATAATTAATGAAAAATCTTGTTTGTTAGTTTCAAGGGTTCCTTTGTGAGTAACTGTTATTACATAATCTCCGGCAGGCGGAGCATCTATTTTTACTTGCTCTACGTTGTCGATATTATTATCTCCAACTCTAGTTGCATCAAGAGTTGGGTCTGAATCTAATTTCCATGGATAATAAGTAGTTCCGTTTCTTGTGATTCTAACATCTAAATCGTTTACAAGTGCGCGAGTTAAATCGTTTGCTGCTCTTTCACCATTATTGGCATCACCAGGAATATCCGTCCAACAAGCAGTAGCCATTAAAGGAGTTGTTCCTAAAGACTTAACTGTAATTGTGTAAGTTTGTCCTTGATTTAGTCTTTCTTCAGAAATCCAAGAATTTAGACCATTTGATGATATGGCTTGAGCCGCAGCTTTTGCATTTAATAAACCCCAACCAAAAATTGCATCTGGTCCTACGTTTCCAGAATCATCAGCTGTATGACAAGCTAAACCTTTTAAAGTGGAAGCTTTCATGAAATTATTGGTTATATTTTTATAATGTTGTTGTAATAATAATAAAGTTCCAGCTACATTTGGCGAAGACATTGATGTTCCAGATGATACATAGGTTAAGCTATTACTTGAACCACTTGTAGATGTTAAAAATGTCCCGTTCCCTGTTAAATCCGGTTTTATTCTTCTATCATCAGTCGGTCCTTGGCTACTTGAACTATTAATTAACAATGGAGTAGTTAAATTTCCCGCTTCATCAATTTCTGCATCTTGAGCATTAGCAATAACTAAATTGTTTTTAGCTGTTTTATTTCCAGTTAATTTATCATAACCAAAATAAATAGGCTCGGCATTATTTTGATCAGTACCTGAATTTCCTGCTGAAGCAACCATTAAATAGTAGGGTGATAAATAGGCTATTTCATCCCAGTTTCTTGCGTCAGAATCATACGTTCCGATATACCAAGCTGGCAACGTTACAAACGGAGGATTTTGATTTGTCACAGGCACACCATAAGAATGGTTTGAAATCAACATCCCTAATAAAACTTCTGATAGCACTTCGTTTTCATCATCATTCCAATCGAAAGTTCTTCCTGTAGCCTCATAAGCCATACCTCTAATAGTAGGAGATCCATTTGCTAAAACAGTACCCGTTACGTGTGATGCATGAGAAGAATAAGAAGTTCCGCTTGGGTCATCCACACTTTCAACTCTACCACCATAATGATTATGCTGTGTTCTAACTTTTCCTCCATCCCATACTCGTGCTACCATTCCTTGTCCATTTAAAGTAAGGCCAAGTGATCCATTTGTATTCAAATGAATAGCTCTAGTTGATCTTGCCGCATCTTGGTTTTCTGTTGCATAGTACAAAGGATGCCCGTCTGAAGTCAATCTCATTAATTGATGAAAATTTCCTTTTTTATCAGTATAACTTAATGGAATGTTATTTTCTAGAGCATATTTATAAGCTCTTGTTCTTTCTTTTTCTTCTAAAATTTTGAATTCCTTGGCCTTACTTTTAATTAGTGCAACATCGTAATCTTTAGTGATATTTATAATGTCTTTTTCAGATTGGCTATATGCAAAAAGACTTGTAAAGTATAGAGATAATATAAATATTTTATTTTTCATTTTTTTCATTTTTTTAGTAAATTTTGGTAAGCAAATATATTAATTTAAGTTTTAATAACAATATCATGTTTTTAAATTATCGAACTTTAACATTTGTTATCTAATCTATTAATTTACTTTTTTGATGTTATTTACAAATTAGCAAAAAAATCATTTCCTTTGTCATCGGTAATGATAAATGCAGGAAAGTCTTTTACAGTGATTTTACGAACGGCTTCCATACCTAATTCTTCAAAGTCAACAACTTCTACAGATAATATATTTTCTTTTGCTAAAATGGCAGCAGGACCTCCAATTGAACCCAAATAGAAACCACCATATTTATGACAAGCATTCATTACATCTTTACTTCGGTTTCCTTTGGCTAACATGATCATACTTCCGCCAGTGGCTTGGAATTCATCCACATAAACATCCATTCTTCCTGCGGTTGTAGGACCGAAACTCCCTGAAGGCATGCCATCTGGGGTTTTTGCAGGCCCTGCATAATAAACAGGATGGTTTTTGAAATAGTCAGGCATGGGTTTTCCTGCGTCTAATAATTCTTTAATTTTTGCATGTGCAATGTCACGAGCTACAATTAAAGTACCATTTAATTTTAAACGGGTTTTAATTGGGTATTTCGATAATTCTGCTAAAATTTCCGACATAGGTTTATTCAAATCTATAGCAACAGCGGGTTCTAAATGAGGCGCTGTTGCTGGTAAAAACTGACTCGGATTGGTTTCTAATTGTTCTAAGAAAATACCTTCTTTTGTAATTTTTCCTTTGATATTTCTATCTGCTGAACAAGAAACGCCCATTCCTACCGGACAAGAAGCCGCATGACGAGGCAAACGAATGACACGAACATCGTGCGTTAAATATTTTCCGCCAAACTGCGCACCAATTTGACTTTCTTGACAAATGATTTGTACTCTTTTTTCCCATTCTAAATCGCGAAATGCTTGACCAGACATGTTACCAGTGGTTGGTAAATTATCATAATAACCTGCTGATGCTTTTTTGACAGTTGCTAAATTCGCTTCGGCAGAAGTGCCACCAATTACTAAAGCCAAATGGTAGGGCGGACAAGCCGCTGTTCCTAAATCCATAATGCGCTCACGAACAAATTCTTCTAAAGATTTGTCATTTAATAACGATTTTGTTTTTTGGTACAAGAAGGTTTTATTGGCTGAACCACCACCTTTTGTTAAAAACAAAAATTCGTAAGTAGCGCCTTTTTTGGCATAAATATCAATTTGAGCGGGAAGATTTGAACCCGAATTCTTTTCTTCAAACATCGAAATAGGTACAATTTGCGAATAACGAAGGTTTTTATTTTGGTACGTATTGTAAATCCCTTTAGATAACCATTCGCCATCTTCCTCACCGGTGTAAACATTTTCTCCTTTTTTAGCTACAACAATAGCCGTTCCAGTATCTTGACAGGAAGGCAATTGACCTTCAACTGCAACCGCAGCATTTTGTAATAAATTATATGCCACAAATCTGTCATTGTCAGTGGCTTCGGGGTCTTCAATTATGTTTCGTAATTTTTGTAAATGTGATGAACGTAACATAAATGATACATCGTCCATGGCTTCTTGAGCCAATAATTCTAATCCTTTTGGGTCCACCACTAAGATTTCCCTATCGCCATGTTGTTCTATTTTTACAAAATCTGAAGTTAATTTTTTGTATTGCGTATCGTCTTTTAAAATTGGATACGGGTCTTGATATATAAAGTCCATTTGTTTGAATTTTGAAGCGTAAAGTTACGGATATCACACAAGCTTTCCAAAAGTTTTCTGTTTCACCTGCAAGGTCTTTTTTTGACCTTGTAGGTGTTTATCTATACCTTGAAGGATTATTTCGTATTTTGTTATTTAATAGCTATTTATGTTTAAAACAATTTTTTTATTCTAGCTTTTGCTTTTCAGATAATATTTCATTTTTAAAATCGTGACAATAAATAAAATTGTCTATATTTTCAAATAAATGAACCACTTCATTTCTTAATAAGTGAGTTGGTTTATCTGAAAGAATTGCTTTGTAGGAAGAAAAAGAAAAGCTTTTATAATCTATGTCCAAGTGATGTTTTGGATTTAGATGAATATACTGAATTACATTTTTTAAATATTCTTCATTTTCAATTTGTATTCTTTTGAAATGTTTTTCAAATAAACTTCCAGTTCTATTATTTTGTTTGTTAAATGCTTTTGCATAAGCGTTAAATAAATTCGATAGTGCTTGTGTCACTTCTTTTTCATTATTAATTTGAAACACAAAATGAAAATGATTATCCATTAAGCAATAGGCAAAAGTTTCTACTTTACGTTCTAAATATTTCAAATATAGTTTTAGAAAGTAGCGTTTATTTTCATCAGTATTGAAAATAGTTTCACCATTAATACCTCTGTTATAGATGTGATAAACTTTGTCTTTTTCTAAAATTTCAAGTTTCATTTGGCGTTTATTTTTCAACTATAAGGTTTCAATAACCTTTTTGGTCTTGCTTATTATTGGTTTATTTTTATAATTTTATACCTACAAGGTTTTGGAAACCTTGCAGGAATTTGGAGATCCACCCTCTAAAAAAACCAACTCGCCACAGCAATTGCGGCAATTACACAAATTAAATCTACCAAAAGCATAATTCCTAAAGTGTATCGGGTGTTTTTTACATGAATGCTTCCAAAATATACCGCAATTACATAAAAAGTAGTTTCTGCACTGCATTGAAAAATAGTACTCAATCTCCCGGTTAATGAATCTACTCCAAAGGTATTCATGGCGTCAATCATAAATCCTCGCGAACCACTTGAACTGAAAGGGCGTAACATAGCAACAGGTAAGGAATCGGTAATTTGTTTGCTTACACCAATATTTGAAAATACAAAAGAAATACCGTTGCTCATAATTTCAAACAAACCACTATTTCTAAAAAATGAAATGGCCACTAACATTCCCATTACATAAGGAAAAATAGTTACACCAGTAGTTAAACCGTTTTTGGCACCAGACACAAAAGCGTCAAAAATCGTGGTTTTTTGCTCCCCAAATTTCTTTTCTTTAGTGAAAGCATAAACTAATGTAATCCCAATAATTGCAATTAACATTAAACCCGATAAATTAGAGGTAAAAAAGTTTTTTTCTACTAAATTTAATCCGTTAACGTAAAATAATAAACCAGTAATTGCAGCAATTATAGTCATTAATCCAACGATTAAAGTGGCGCTTTTAAAGTTTATTTTCTGTTTGATGCCGACAATTAATAGGGCAGCAATGGTCCCTATAAATGAGGTGATGATACAAGGCAACATTACATCTGCAGGATTTTCTGCATTTGCTGCTGCACGATAGCCAATAATAGAGGTTGGAATTAAAGTTAAACCCGCGGCGTGTAAACACATAAACATAATTTGGGCATCGCTGGCTTTGTCTTTGTCTGGATTTAGTGTTTGTAAACTTTCCATAGCTTTTAATCCGAAAGGCGTCGCGGCAGAATCTAACCCTAAGAAATTAGCTGCAAAATTTAACGTCATGTAGGAAACCGATTCGTGATTTTTAGGCACGGAAGGAAATATTTGTGCGAAAAACGGACTTAATTTTTTGGCTAATTTTTCGGATGCGCCAGAAATAATTAATAGTTCCATTAATCCGCAAAAGAAAGCCAAATAGGCCATAAGTGGTAAAATAATATCAAACAAACTGGTTTTACAAGTGGGCAATAAACCATCCGATTTTTGTTTGCCACTATATATTTTTACCGTTTGGTTTTTATAAACGTATGTAGTATCTGGATTTAAGGTATCTCTATTGATAGTAAATGTTTTTTCCGACGATTTTTGAATACTATCTTTAATAAAAGCAGGAATTTCTTTTAAAAACTTTTCCGAAATTAAAATAGGATCATCTTTTTTTCCATTTAACACATAATCTACGGAATAGGTGTTACTTGCAAATAAACTTACTATAATAAACACTATAGAAGAAATAAAAATAGTCAACCAAAATCTACTTAATACCATATTGTATTTTTTTGTAAATGTATGATTTTATAAGATAAAAAAAAACCGTTCCAAAATGAATTGGAACGGTTTTAGCATTTTAAATTTCTAAAGAATTAGAATTTGTAGGTAACTGTAAAGTTTGATGTTCTACCAAATCCAAAGAATACTTGGTTTGAAGTATCAATACCATTGTACGTTTGTGTGTTGATATAGTTATTATATAACGTTTCGGTAGCAAAGTCTGCTTGCGTTTTTGTTAAAATATTTGTTCTAGATTCAGCAATGTAAATAGTGTTTAAAACATTATTCATGTTAAATCTGAAGTTTAAAGAATTTTCTTTGTTTTTACCTACCAACATTTTGTAAGAAAAACCTAAATCCATTAAACCGTAAGATGGTAACTCTAATGAGCCTAAATCGTTAGCAGCTTGTGTTTTAAAGTTTACAGGGTCAATTGCAGCATATAATCTGTCAATATATCTGTAATTAGCATCTAATCTTACTCTTGTTAACACTTCGTAAGAAAATCCTAAAGCAGCAGTTGTTTGAGCCGCATCACCCACTTTTAACCCATCAGTATATAAAGTTTCTTTAAAAGCTTCATTAGTGGTTGGATTTGTAATAACTACATTGTTATCATCTTGGTAACTTGCTGTTACATTACTTCCATATCTCCAGTCTCCGTATGAGAACATACCATTAATATCTAATTTCTTGAATGGCTTGAATACGAAATCTAACTCAGTACCCATGTGAATTTGCTCTACACCTTCTAAGAAGGCAGAACCAGGAATTGTTGGAGTTGTGGCATTCAAATCATGATTAATATTAGCAGTTAATCTAATAAATCTATCTTTCCAAGTAGTTCTGTATACATTTACATTAGCAGAAAATAGTTTAGATTTGAAACCATAACCGGCTTCTAATCCCATGATTTTCTCATTAGTTAAGTTTTCATTTATAACAGATGCATTATTGATAAAAACTGCATTAAAGAAAGGTTGTTTAGAATAATAACCTGCATTCACATACACATTGTTTTTTTCGTCAATGTTATAGTTTGCACCCCCTTTTACATTTCCACCTAAAATATTTTTATAGTCAGTTGACGACAATGGATTAGATGATAAATATTTATAATAATCTACTCTTTTGAAACCTTGTTGAGAAACCGCAGCTTGTAAAAACAATGTCAATTTTTCTGTAGAGTATTCTAATTGTGTAAAGGCTCCAAGCCAATTAACTAAACCATCATTATTATAGTTAATCGCTTTTTGGTAATCTGTATTCCATAAAGGATTTAAGTTAGGTTCTGTAGCATATTGGAAATTTGAAACGGTGTTTAAGTTGTTTGCATCACCTGCTAAGTTGTTAAAACTTGTAGAACCCAATAAATCGTTTAATACTTGATAGTGAATTCCTCTATAGGTTCTTGCATCAACACCAAAATCTAACGTTAATTTATCAGTAAGTTTTGTGTTTAAGTTTACAATACCTCCATACCAGTTATGCGAGTTGATAGATGAAATTTTAGAAATACCATTAGTAGTATTAGTTGCAGTTCCATTATTATTTTGGAATTGTCCAGACGTTAAACCTCTTGTAGATGTCCCTGTTGTTCCAGGAATAGAAACAGCTTGTCCTGAGTTCCAAGATTGAATTAAATCTACGTTTATAGTCCCATCTGCTTTTCTTAAATTATCTGCGAAAAATCTATTACCTCTAATCGCTCCAGTTCCGTTAGAACCTCCACCACGACCCCAAGAGGCATAAACAACAGTAGATAATTTCATTTTATCAGAAATTTTATAATCCCAGTTTAATGACGCTACAGGTTTATGATAAAAGTTAGTTCTAAAACTATATTCTTCCCCATTTAACATTCCCCAATCAGAATTGTATCTAATGTTTGGATCCATCTCTGCAGGATTACCATATTTAATATATTGTGCAATTGTTGGAGCAGCACTACGTTGGTTGTGCCATTGTGGTGCGCCGGTAAATACAAATTGAAAATCATGTTTGTCATTTAATTGGTATCCTAAACCAATAAAATAATTTCCACCTTCAAATTTTGTACCATCAACATATCCATCTCCAGTTGTTCTTGACATTAAAAACGAAGCGGATAAACCATTTTTCATTTTACCAGTATTGTAAGACAATTGGTTTTTAAAATAGTCGTCATTACCAAAAGAAGAAGCATATACTCCGCCTTCTTTTTGGTCTGCTGTTTTTGTAACTACATTTATAGTTCCACCCACAGAAGAAATAGCTAATTTAGAAGACCCTAAACCTCTTTGTACTTGCATAGCGCTAGTTACATCAGAAAGACCAGCCCAGTTACTCCAGTATACTGCACTATTTTCCATATCATTAACAGGAACCCCATTAATTAATACTGCAATGTTGTTTTGGTTAAATCCACGAATGTTTACTCTTGAATCTCCAAATCCACCACCAGATTTGGTAGCATACACAGAAGGGGTGTTATTTAACATTTCAGGAAATTCTTGATTTCCTAATTTTGCTTGAATTTCAGAAGCTTTGATTGTAGAAACCGCTACAGGAGTTTTTCTGCTTTTAGCGATATCAACTGTTGTAGATTTTACCACTACTTCTTCAATTTCTGAACTACTTAATACTAAAGCAATAGTTCCTAAGTTTTGATTTCCAGCAAATGAAACTTTTGAAGATTCAAATCCAAGAAAAGAAATAACAACTGTTCCAGCATTTTCTTTTGAAACAATTTTAAAACTTCCATCTTCTGAAGTTTTTACTGTAGATGCATTTCCTTTAACACTCACAATAGCATTTGCTAGAGGATTGTTAGAGTTGTCAGTTACTTTACCAGTTACGGTTGACTGAGCAAAAACCATTGATGAAGACATCAATAATAAGGTTAAAAACCAATAAATGTTCTTTTTCATGTTTTGTTAGTTAAATATTTTATACAAAAATAAAAAAAATTTAAGGAATAACATTAAGAAAACATTAACATTTATTTATTTTATTAACATTTTTTAGCTAATAAATTTACTTAATAGCTTAGTTGTTGAACTATCATGGTTTTTGATGGTTCCGTTTTCTATTTCGCTTAAAATAGAATTGGCCAATTGTTTTCCTAGTTCAACACCCCATTGGTCATAACTATAGATGTTCCAAATAATGCCTTGTACAAAAATTTTGTGTTCATACATGGCTACTAATGCGCCTAAACTTTCTGGAGTTAATTTTTTTATTAATAAAGTATTGGTAGGCTTGTTTCCTTCAAAAACTTTAAATGGGATCAAATGTGCTACTTCGGTTTCTGTTTTACCTTGAGCTACAAATTCTGAAAGCACTTGTTCACGAGATTTACCTTTTAATAAGGCTTCAGTTTGCGCAAAAAAGTTAGACATTAATTTGTTATGATGGTCTTTTTCACCATAAAGCGGTTCAATAAAACCAATAAAATCTGTTGGAATTAGTTTTGTTCCTTGATGAATTAATTGAAAAAACGCGTGTTGCGAATTGGTTCCTGGCTCGCCCCAAACAATCGTTCCTGTTTGGTAATTTACAGGTTTTCCGTTTCTAGCAATAGATTTTCCGTTGCTTTCCATGATACCTTGTTGTAAATAAGGCGCCAATTTTTGTAAATATTGCGTATAAGGAATCAATGCTTCGGTTTCGGCGCCAAAGAAATTATTATGCCAAATACTTAACAACGCTAAAACTACTGGAATGTTATTTTCAAAAGGCGTATTTGCAAAATGCACATCCATTTTATTCGCCCCTTTTAATAATTGATTAAAATTTTCGTATCCAACGGCTAAACTAATAGTTAAACCAACGGCACTCCATAATGAAAATCTGCCGCCAACCCAATCCCACATTGGAAAAATGTTTTCGGGAGCGATACCAAAGTTGGTTACGTTTTGCAAATTAGTGGAAACGGCTACAAAATGTTTAGCAATATCTTTTTCTGTAGCCTGTTGCAAAAACCATTTTTTTACAGTTTCCGAATTGGTTAAGGTTTCCTGAGTAGTAAATGTTTTAGAAACGATAACGAATAAAGTAGTTTTTGGATTTAATTTTTTTAGTATTTCTTGTACATGGTCGCCATCTACATTAGAAATAAAGTGGGTGTTTAAATCATTTTTATAAAATTGTAAGGCTTCCACAATCATTGCAGGACCTAGATCCGAACCACCAATTCCAATATTCACCACATCAGTAAATGATTTTCCAGAATATCCTTTTGCTTCTCCAGAAACAATTTTATTTGTAAACTCTTTTATTTTATTTTTCGTGTCATAAATTTCAGGCATTACGTTTTCGCCTTCAAACAAAACCACATCGTTTTCATTGGCACGTAATGCCGTGTGAAGCACTGCTCTGTTTTCGGTTTCGTTTATTTTTTCTCCCGAGAAATATTTTGAAATGGCGTCTTTTAATCCTACTTCATTGGCCAACTCAATAAGTAAGTTTAGGGTTTCTTTCGTCCAATTATTTTTAGAAAAATCCACATAAAAATCATGCCATTCAATATTGAATTTTTCTGCTCGTTTGGCATCATTTTGAAACAAATCTTGAATAGAATGTTGTTCAATTTCTGAAAAATGAGTTTTTAATTTTTGCCAAGCAATTGTTTCTGTTGGATTGATATGTTGTAATTTCATAATAAAATTGTTTATTCTTTAAATGTTTTTGTGGTGGTTTCGTCTAATTCTTTTTTTAGCGGTGCAATGGCAGCTAAATATTTTGTTTTTTGTTTTTTTGTCATGGGTTCCGAAGTAGGCAATTTTAACCGCAAAGGATCTACTTGTACTCCATTTTTCCAAAAACGATAACACACATGCGGACCAGTTGATAAACCAGTGCTTCCAACTTTTCCAATGACTTGTCCTTGCGTTACAGATTGTCCTCTACGGACTAAAATTTTCGACATGTGCAGGTATTGTGTGGCGTATTTTCCGTTGTGTTTTACTTTCACAAAATTTCCGTTTCCGGAAGTGTATCCCGTGGCTTCTACAACTCCAGAAGCGGTTGTTTTTATTGGCGTTCCGTGAGGCGCGGCATAATCCGTTCCGTTATGTGCTTTCCAAGTAAATTGTACCGGATGAAACCGTCTGGTTGTAAATTTTGAGGTTAATTTGAAAAAGGACAAAGGGGCTTTTAAAAACATACTTTTTGCTCCCGAAGCCTTTTCGTCATAATATTCAACTTTTTTTTGGTTTTCATTTAATTTATAAGGGAAAGCGTATATTTTTTTTCCTTTGTATTCAAAATAAGACGCTTCTACTTCATCTACTCCTAAATATTCCCCGTTTTCAAAATATTTTTCTTTGATGGAAACGGCAAACTTATCCCCTTTTTTTAGCTTAAAAAAGTCAATGGAATATTTATAAATTTGTGCCAATTCGTTTGCTAAATCAGCACTAATGCCTTTTCTAGATAAGGTTTCTGATAACGATCCGTCCAACTCTGCTGCAATAGTTCTTCTTTTTACAATGGTAGGACGTTTTTTAATTATTACACGGATAGAGTCTCTTAAATCGACTACCAAAAAGCTAGTTTTGTCTTGCACATAAACCAAAGCTTTTAAGTTTTTCTTATTTTTTTTGTCGGAAAAAGTCAAAAAAGTTTTACCCGCTCGGATGGTTTTTATATTGAAAGAGTCTTTTATTTTTTCTGTAACATCAAATGTTTTTATACTATCGGGTAGCGTATACGCTTCTAAAATTGTGCTAAAAGTATCGCCAGATTGTAAGGTGTCTTCTACCACAGAAAAATCATTAAAAGTAAATCCGTATTTTTTAATTATGGGGATTTTTTTAGCGATTTTATCTGCCGTTTTTTTGTCATTTTCATTGTTATGACAAGAAAACGTGAGTAGTAATATAGCGTATAAGATGTACTTCAAATCTTGGTTTTTAATTATTCTCCCCAGTTTTTTAATTCTTCAACGCTCCAAAGTTCTGGAAAGAAAATTCTTTTTTGGTATTTTGGCAGCATGTATTTTTTCCAATCACTTCCGCCGGTAGCTTCATGATTTCCTGGAACGCTTTCAATATATTTTTTTGCAGCATTAAAATGTCCCATTACCCAAGTAATATTTACAGTTTTGTCATAATGACGCATAGCGGCTATTAATTCTGGGTTTTTTTGATCGTTTTCTGGTAATTGTTTAAATTTTTGCCAAAGATTTATGGTGTTGTATTCTTCCATAAAAGATAAAAATTCTTTTTTATATTTTCGTTCAAATTCGCTTAACAAATATGATTTTTCTCCTGTTTGATGATCTTTTCCTGCGGCTTGCCAATATAAATGTTCTAAAGCGTGTGTGTAAGATGTGTCTCTGTCAATAGTTGCTCTAAAACGTAAATCGATTAAATTAATCAAATCTGTTGATGCAAATTCAATCATTCTGTATTGGGCACTTTGAAAACCACTTGCAGGCGTTAAGGTGTTTCTAAATTTTAAATATTGTTCGGGTTCCATGCCTTCTTTCATGATATCAAAAGAAGTGGTTAACATATCAAAATAACGGCTAATTCTATTTAATCTTTCTGTGAAAAATTCGGTACTTGGCGCGGTATTATGACACACTTGATCCATTTCCCAAAGTATCATTTTAAATAATAATTCATTTACTTGATGATACATGATAAACACCATTTCATCTGGTAAAGTAGAACGTTGAATTTGTAAATTTAAAAGCGCATCGGTTTGAATATAATCCCAATAAGTAATTGGTTTTGCCCAAAGCAATCCTTCTAAATGAGTTTCTGTTTTTTGATTTATTTTTTCGAACTTTTCATCTAATTGTTCGATTTTTGTTGAAATAGTTTCTTGCAAAATAAGTATTATTTAAAATTTATCGGATGTTTCAATCCTTTGTATTGATCAATGTCTGCTTTTATAGAACCAACTGCTAAACTGGCCTTTACTCTGATGGGAATTTTGTTATCATCGTCCGATATCCAAACCGTAAGACTTTCTTCTTCCTTAAAAACACGCCCTGCTTGAACTAATGGTTTAAAAATCATGCAGTTTATTTCTCCAAATTTAGAGTTTATATTTTCTTTACCAACAAATTTTAGTTTAAATTTTGTAGTTTCTTCATCAAAAAACATATCTATTGTTATGGACTCGCCCACAGCTAACTTATCAATCTTAGGGTGGTTTCTTAGGTAATAGAAAGAAGAAACGATATCTTGAATATCTTCAGGGACATTAAATGTTTTTTCAGTTTTATTCTTGAAGTCTTTTACTAAAACGGTATTGTTGTTTTGGTTGAAATAGCCTTGTTGATTTTTTGTGTAACCACCTTCGTTTATGTTTCTAATAAACACATAAGGTTTGTTGGTTTCTTTGTTAAAGTAACTTTCATAGTTGTCCATTACTTTAAACATTATTTTTGTCATACCAGTTGTGTATCCTTTTCCAACAACATGGTGCATTTTTTTACCGTTTAGTTCGGCATCTTTAACTTCTAAAGTGGCATAACCAGCATTTATTATTCCGTAATGTATTTTTAATTTGAAAAATTCACCAATGGTATAAGCATCTATTTCCTCAGTATTAAAAGAGTTGAAGAGTACAAACACCGTTAAAAGTAAAATTATTCTTTTCATTTTATAAGGTTTTCTTTGCAGCATACAATTATTGTTCCAAAGTTACAAAAAACAAAAAACCCAGTCAAATGAATTAACTGAGTTTTTATGTTTAACCAACCAAAAAACTATAAATTATGAAAACTTATACACAATATGAGTCTACTACCTCTCAAATGCCCTGCAAAGATATGTTAAGGTTTTATGTTTTATTTAATTAAAAATCAAGTTTAACACTTTTAACAGAAAAAAACACAAGAAAAGCGGTTAAAATTTAACAAAACCAAAAAATAACCAACTTTTTTTAAGTATTTGATAATATTGTTATTAACTAATAGGTTTTTATAATGTTCCTCTTTTGGCTTGTTCTCTTTCGATAGACTCAAAAAGCGCTTTAAAGTTTCCTGCTCCAAAACCTCTAGCTCCCATTCTTTGAATAACTTCGAAGAAAAGAGTAGGTCGGTCTTCAATTGGTTTGGTAAAAATTTGTAACAAATACCCTTCTTCATCCGCATCAATCATAATACCTAATTTTTGAAGTTCGTTGATGTCTTCTTTAAATTTCGACATGTGATCTTTCAATCTTTCTGGAATGGCATCATAATAAGCTTGTGGCGGTGTGCTTAAAAATTCAATTCCACGAGAACGCATATCAGCAACTGTTGTAATAATATCATCCGTAGCAACTGCAATATGTTGCACGCCTTCGCCTTCATAGAAATCTAAATATTCTTCAATTTGAGAACGTTTTTTTCCTTCAGCGGGTTCGTTAATTGGAAATTTAATTCTTCCATTGCCATTACTCATTACTTTCGACATCAATGCCGAATAATCTGTAGTAATTTGTTTGTCGTCAAAAGAAAGAAAATTAACAAATCCCATTACATCTTCAAACCATTTTACAGCTTCATTCATTCTGTTCCAGCCCGTATTTCCAACCATGTGGTCAATAAACTTTAAACCAACTGGTTTTGGATTATAATCAGATTTCCATTCTTGATAACCAGGCATGAAAATTCCGTTGTAATTTTTTCGTTCTACAAAAACAAACACCGTTTCTCCATAGGCACCATAAATTCCTGCACGAACTACTTCGCCATCTTCGTCTTTTTCAACAACTGGCTCAAAATAAGATTTTGCTCCACGTTTTGTGGTTTCTTCAAATGATTTTCTGGCATCTTCTACCCAAAGTGCGATAACTTTTACACCATCACCATGTTTTTTTACGTGTTCGCCAATGGGTGAATTGCTGTTTAAAGCCGTTGTTAATACTAAACGTATTTTGTCTTGTTTCAATACATAAGACGCTCTGTCTCTTACGCCAGTTTCTAATCCGGCATAAGCCAATGATTGAAAACCGAAAGCTGTTTTGTAAAAATGAGCAGCTTGTTTAGCATTACCCACATAAATTTCCACGTAATCTGTTCCTAATAAAGGCAAGAAATCTTGTGCGCCTTCAAATATTTTTTCTAAGCCGTATTCGACTGATTTTAAATCTTTCATATTAATTTGTGATTTTAATAATTAGCGAATAGAAAATTGGTTTGTACTTGCTAATTTCTATGTTCGTATATTATTTTTCGTTGTGCTTATTATTTTGTTTAACATTTTTATTATTCCATTTAATTTATCAATTAACCCTTCCGGATTAGGATAATTTTCTAAATTTTCACACAGAAAAAGCCAGTATTCTGTTTCGTCAGCTTCTTTTAATGAAACTTTAAGTTTGTGAACAAAATCAGCTTTGCTTTCTGCATTTTGAGCTTCTTTGATATTTGCACCAACAGATGTTCCAGAACGAACTAATTGTTTTGCTATTATATATTTTCTTTTTTCATCAAGCAATTCGGCATATTTTATTACCATTAACGCAAACTCAAAAGATTCTTTCAAGATAGGGTTGTTTTGATATTTTGAACTGTTTGTGAATTTCATTTAAAAAATTAGTTAATAAACGGTTTAGTTAATTATCGAATTAAATCATTCGCTAATTCGCTCAATTATAAATTCGCTAATTATTCCACCCAAGATTTATAATATTTCCCATCATCTAATCCCATTGCAGCTTCTGTAACCATTAATGGACGGAACGTGTCAACCATAACTGCTAATTCTTTAGTTTCGGTATGGCCAATGCTTCTTTCCATAGCGCCTGGTGCTGGTCCGTGAGGAATTCCTTTTGGATGTAAAGTGATGTGACCTTGTTCGATGTTGTTTCTACTCATGAAATCCCCATCAACATAATACAACACTTCATCAGAATCAATATTGCTATGATTATATGGAGCAGGTATTGATTTTGGATGATAATCGTATAATCTTGGCACAAAAGAACATACTACAAATGTTGCTGTTTCAAAAGTTTGGTGAATAGGTGGCGGCAAATGTACACGACCTGTAATGGGTTCAAAATTGTGAATTGAAAATCCGTACGGAAAATTGTAACCGTCCCAACCGATAACATCAAAAGGATGAGTGGCATAAACCACTTCGTGCATCATACCTTCTTTTTTGATTTTGATTAAGAAATCACCTTTTTCGTCATGCGTTTCTATTTCAGAGGGTAATTTAAAATCCCTTTCACAAAATGGCGCATGTTCTAAATGCTGCCCGGAATCATTTTTATATCTTTTTGGGGTATAAAAAGGTGTATAAGATTCTACATAAAATAAGCGATTGTCTTCAGAATTGAAATCAATTTGATAAATCATTCCGCGTGGAATAATTAAGTAATCGCCATATTCAAAATCTATATTTCCCATCATGGTTCTAAGTTTTCCAGAACCTTTATGGATAAATATCATTTCGTCTGCATCGGCGTTTTTATAAAAATAATTACGCAATGATTTTTTTGGTGCAGCTAATCCGATAATACAATCTTTATTAACAAGCATATCTTTTCTGCTTTCTAAAAAATCGTCGGCGGGTTGTAATTCAAAACCTTTTAATAATAGTGATTTTATGTTTTTACCAATGGCTATTTTTGGTTCAACAGAATAAGATTTGGTAATTTCTTTAACCTGTGTTGGTCTATGAACATGGTATAATAGTGAAGAATGTCCATGAAAACCTTCAGTACCAAAAAGTTGTTCGTAGTATAACCCGCCGTTTGGGTTTTCAAACTGGATATGTCGTTTGTGAGGGATTTCTCCTAATTTATGATATATTGGCATTTTTTTTTAATTAGATAATTAGACAATAAAATAATTAGTTAATTTGCAAATTACATATTATATAATTAGCACATAAAACTACTCACTCAGGATTTCTCTTGATGAGGAATTTTAAGTGGGCTAATAATCCGTTCCAGTTTTCCATATCACAAATGTCGGAAAAATATATTATAAAAAAAAACGACTTCAATTGAAGTCGTTTTTAATATTATTCTTGTTTGTTATTTAGTTTTGAATTTCGTTTACCGTATAAGAAATATACTAAAACTCCAATTGCTAACCATCCTAAAGATAGTAATTGTGCGTCATGACTTAAGTTAAACATTAAATAGGTATTAATTAAAATACCACAAACTGCAATTACTGGTAAAGCAGGAACTTTAAAAGTACGCTCTAAACCTGGTTGTTTTACTCTTAAAATCCAAACTGCAATACAAACCATAGTGAAGGCAAATAAAGTACCAAAACTGGTCATATCGGCTAATTTGTTAATAGGGGTAAAGGCGGCTACAACAGCAATAAATCCTCCTAATATCATTAAGTTGTTTTTTGGTGTTCCAGATAATGGATTAATTTTTGAGAAAACAGAAGGAATTAATCCATCTTTAGACATTCCTAAGAAAATTCTAGATTGTCCCATAATCATTACCATTAATACTGAAATTAAACCAATAGTTGCAGCAATAGTTATTATGTAACCCGCCCAAGCTTGTCCAGCGATATCAAAAGCGTAAGCTACTGGAGCTTTAATTGCTTCAGGATATTTTCCAAGCGGATTGAAGTCTTGGTAGCTCATCATTCCAGTTAATACTAATGACACTAATATATAAAGTACCGTACAAACTAATAACGATGCGATAATTGCAAAAGGCACATCTTTTTTGGGATTAATAGCTTCACCTGCTTGAGTTGAAACCGCATCGAAACCTACATAAGCAAAGAAAATTGCAGCAGCTCCAGAAACAACCCCACCAAAACCATAAGCTTGATGTGTTCCCGCTTTGTCAACTATCTGAGTTGCTTCAGGAATAAAAGGGGTCCAGTTATCCACATTAATAAAGAATGCACCGGCAACAATTACAAATATAACGGCAGAAACTTTTAAAATTACAATGAAATTATTTGCTGTAGCGGCACTTTTAGTTCCTTTAATAAGGATTGAAATCACAAAAAGAACGATTAAAAGTGCTGGTAAATTCATAGAAAACCCTTCACCAGTATAACTTGCAGGATCTGTAGTTAGCCAATCGGGTAGTTTTATACCAAACATTTTGAGCATTTTGTTAAAATATCCAGACCAAGAAACAGCTACCGTCATGGAGCCCATGGCATATTCTAAAATTAATCCCCAACCAATAATCCATGCAAAAACTTCACCAATTGTACCGTATGCATACGCATAAGCAGAACCTTCTACAGGTAAAATTGAAGCAAATTCAGAATAACATAAAGCGGCAAATACACATGCGATACCCGCAATAATAAAAGAAATGGCTAATGCTGGTCCAGCGTGATAGTAAGCTCCTGTTCCTGTAAGTACAAAAATACCTCCACCAATAATTGCTCCAATACCAATGGCTGTTAAGCTCCATTTACCTAAAACTCTTTTTAACTCACTTTTTTTCATATCAGCCTCAAAGGCGGATACAGGTTTAACTCTCCAAATAGACATAAAGAAATAATTTTTTAGTTGCTTCAAATATAGGATATTTTCAATTAAATATCCAAATCAAAAAAAATATTTAAAAAACGAATCCTAAATTCACCCAAAAAGCGGAAAAATTGGATTCAGGAGACCAAGTATATTTCATTTCAATTGGCCCTATTAATGTTTCTAATCCGTAACCCAATCCAAATCCGGTATTTGAGGGTTTGTTAAACCATGTTTTTGTGGCATTAAAAATAAAATCGCCCACAATTGAAGCGTTATAGGTTAAGTTAATGTGATTTTTTTTGTAAAATTCGTAATCAAAAGTCGCACTACTTTTAATATAGGAATTTCCACTTATACTTAAAAAATCATATCCGTAAAAAGGGATGATATTAGCACTGTCTTTGAATCCAGTTCCTCCTAAAGCAAAATCAAAATAGGGCAATGTAGAATGACCTATTTTAAAACCAATTTCGTTTTTAAAGACTACAGAGAAGTTTTTTATTGGAGCAACAGCAATTCCTAAATCTGTTTTAGAGATAGAAAATTTTGAAAATTGATTGTTATAATCTGACGAACTAAAATAATAATTAAAGTTACTCTTTAAATACCAACCTTTTTTCGGAAAATATTTATCATCAAAAGTATCATAATTAAGAAAACCAACTAACGAAAAATAGTTACTGTTTTCGATTACTTTATTGGCTTTTGACAAATTTTCTGATTTTAAAAAGAGGTTTTGAAATTCTAATCCGCCACCGATATTAAATTTTCTTAAGAAAATAGTTTGTAGAAACACTTTGGTGTTGACACTTGAATAATCTAAATTTATCTTATCAAACGCGTTGCTTAGATAACTTTGAATTCCAAATGCTGTATTTACATTTTTATTAAAATTATTTAAACTGGAGTTAATTCCGAAGCTAAAATTATAACCATTATCTATCAAGTAATTGAAATCATACCTGAAATTATCGCCTAAAATTAAATCTAAAGAAACCATGTCGTTTTTTGAGATTATTTTTTTTTGAGAGATATTAATTAATGCGGCACTTTTATACAATTCATCATAATGAAGTGCGAATTTTAAATAAGTATTTATCTTATTTTCCCTTAAACTAATAAAAATATCTTTTTCGTTAAATTGATATTTTAATGAACTAAAGTTTTGTGTGTTGCTTAAATTTTGAATACCGTTTTGAAAATCTTCAAAGCTTACTTTTGAGTTGGGTTTAAATCTTAATTTTCCTAAAACATAAGCGCGGGTATAATTTTTTAATTCTGTAAAAGCAATATTTCCGATAAAAATGGAATCTTTAACAAGCTTTAACTTAGGTTTTTGATATGCTTTGTTTTCAAATTTTAGTAATTCTGATAAAAAATTTCTCGTAGCATACTCCCCATTTTGAATGATTTTTTTTCCATTTTCGAAGGATAGAACAGAATACCCTTTTATTTCAGGTTTGATATAAATATTAGTAAGTTGGCGCTTACTTTTCATTTGAGATTGTGTATAGAAATTAGAAATTTGTCCAAAAATAGTAGTAATACCTTGCAACTCATTTCGGTCTTTCAATTCCTCTTGTACATCAACACCTATAATAAATTCGGCACCCAATTCTTTAAGTCTTTCAATAGGATAATTATTTGTAACACCGCCATCAACTAATAGTTTTCCTTCAATTTCAATGGGATAAAAAATACTTGGAACAGAACTACTTGCTATTAATGCTTGTGGAAAAATTCCTTTATTTAATAAGATTTCTTCGCCAGTTTCGATATCTGTAGCCATACAGAAAAACGGAATTGGCAATTTTTTAAAATCTCGTGTGTTTCTAACGTGATAAGTTATTTTTGATAAAAAATTGTAATTGTAAAACCCTTTTGAAAGGGCATTTGGCGTTTCGAGCTTTAATTTTTTAAAGGGTAGAGACAAAGCATAAATATCATCATTTCTTTTATTGAAAAGTAACTTAGATTTTCGGGGGATGTTATCTTGTACTAAATCGTCAAATTCTAATGTTTTAAATATAGAATCTAATTGTTTACCTGTATATCCAGAAGCGTATAATCCACCTACAATAGCGCCCATACTGGTACCTCCAATGTAATCTATTTTTATACCTAAAGAATCAATTACTTTTAGAACACCAATATGTGACAATCCTTTTGCGCCTCCACCAGAAAGCACCAATCCTATTTTAGGCTTTTGGATACTGTCTTGAGCAATTGTGTAAGCAGGCAAAAGTAAGCAGGCAAAAGTAAAAAGTATAAAACAAGAAAATGTACCACGAATGTGATTCACTTTGCTTTTTTTACTTTTTACTTGTTTCTTTATCACGAGTTATTCTTTTTTGTAAAAGTCGGAAATTTTTTTTGCTTTTGAAAGGCCAATTACTGAAGAAATTTCAGATTCAGTTGCTTCTTTTACTCTTTTTACGCTTTTAAAGTGCGAAATTAAGGCTATCATAGTTTTTTCTCCAATGCCAGGAATACTTTCTACGGAAGAATTTAATGCCGATTTACTTCTTTTGTCGCGATGATGAGTAATTCCGAAGCGGTGCGCTTCGTTTCGTAATTGTTGAATAATTTTTAGCGTTTCCGATTTTTTATCCAAATATAAAGGAATAGGATCGTCCGGATAAAACAATTCTTCTAATCGTTTTGCAATACCAATAATGGCGATTTTACCACGCAAACCTAAATCTTCTAAACTTTTTAATGCAGATGATAATTGCCCTTTTCCTCCATCAATAATAATAAGTTGGGGTAACGATTCATTTTCGTCTAGTAATCTTTTATATCTTCTATACACTACTTCTTCCATTGAAGCAAAATCATTTGGGCCTTCAACGGTTTTAATATTGAAATGTCTGTAGTCTTTTTTACTGGCTTTTCCATCTTTAAATACCACACATGCTGCTACTGGATTTGTTCCTTGAATATTAGAGTTGTCAAAACATTCAATATGTCTAGGTTCCATAGAAAGGCGTAAATCCTTTTGCATTTGCGCCATAATTCTGTTGGTATGCCGCTCTGGATCTACAATTTTAATTTGTTTTAATTGGTCGAATCTGTAATATTTTGCATTGCGTTCAGATAAGTTTAAAATCTCTTTTTTATCTCCTAATTTAGGAACAGTAATTCTGATTTTATCCCCTAAATCAACTTCAAAAGGCACTATAATTTCTGTTGAAGTTAAAAAGAAACGCGCCCTGATTTCTACAATTGCTAATTCTAATAATTCTTGATTGGTTTCATCTAATTTTTTCTTTAACTCTAAAGTGTGCGAGCGAATTATAGCTCCGTGAGAAATCTGTAAAAAATTAACATACGCCATCGTTTCGTCTGAAATAATGGAAAACACATCAATATTGGTAATTTTAGGATTTATTATTGTTGATTTCGCTTGATAGTTTTCTAAAACTTCAATTTTATCTTTAATTTTTTGGGCTTCTTCAAACTTCATTTCTGAGGCCAAATGTTGCATGTGATTTTTGAAATCTTTTAGACTTTCTTTGAAATTTCCTTTTAAAATTTCTCGTATAGCCGTAATTTGTTTTTGGTAATTTTCTTGCGTTTCGTATCCTTCACAGCCGCCCTTACAATTTCCAATATGGTATTCTAAACATACTTTATATTTTTCTGCTCGGATGTTTGATAGCGATAAATCAAAATTACAAGTTCGTAAAGAATATAATTCTCTAATTAATTCTAATAACGTGTTTACGGTTTTAAAACTGGTGTAGGGCCCAAAATATTCCGAGCCGTCTTTTATCATTTTCCGAGTAGAAAATACCCTCGAGAACGTTTCTTTTTTAATACAAATCCAAGGATAGGTTTTATCATCACGAAGCAGAACATTGTATCTGGGCTGTAGTGTTTTAATAAGACTGTTTTCTAACAATAACGCATCGGTTTCTGTAGGAACAACAATATGTTTAATAGTAACAATTTTTTTTACAAGCACAGAGGTTTTGTAATTCTCGTGGTTTTTTGTAAAATAGGATTGCACCCGTTTTTTTAAATTTTTTGCTTTCCCAACATACAAAATCTTATTTTCTTTGTCATAATACTGGTATACACCAGGATTTTCAGGTAAGGTTTGAATTTGTAGTTCTAGTGGTGTCATTTTTAGTATGCAGTGTTCAGTTTTTAGTATTCAGTAATTTAACTTGAGAAAGCCTCACAAAAATAGCGAAAAACAATTGGATTTAGCATAAAGTAATTTTTTATTACTTTAGCCAAAAAGTAAAACACGTAATGCACAAGGAAATTACTATTTTTAACGAAACTATTTTGCCAGGAAAAAGTAAAACCATCAATATGCAAATTGGGAAATTGCATACGATGACCGATTTACACATTCCAATTATTGTAGAAAGAAGTAATAAAGAAGGTCCGGTAGTGTTGTTAACTGCTGGTTTACATGGCGACGAGATTAACGGAACTGAAATTGTAAGGGAATTAATTGTAAAAAAAATTAACAAACCAAAACGAGGTACTATTATCTGTATTCCTGTAATTAATATTTTTGGATTTGTCAATCAAACTAGAGAATTTCCAGATGGTAGAGATTTAAACCGAATTTTTCCTGGAAGCAAAACAGGCTCTTTAGCGAGTCAATTTGCTTATTATATTTTAAAAGAAATTATACCAAATATAGATTATGCAATAGATTTTCATGCTGGTGGCGCCCAAAGATTTAATGCGCCACAAATACGAATTGTTCCTAATAACGATGAGTTAAAAACACTTTCAGATGTATTTGGTGCTCCGTTTACATTATATTCTAATAATATTTCTGGTTCGTTTAGAAGCTCATGTGATAAAATGAATGTAAAAATGTTATTATTTGAAGGAGGAAAATCGGTTGATATTAATAATGCAGTTACTAAAGAAGCTGTAGAAGGAACCAAACGGGTTTTGGCCCATTTTGGGATGCTAAAGACGAAACACGAAATTTCAAAACCGCACCAAACTATATATATTGAAAAGTCGGATTGGATTCGGGCTAATTTTTCTGGGATGTTTCATGGGATAAAACAAATTGGAAGTTTTGTAACAAAAGGCGAATTGTTAGCCACAATTTCAGATCCTTTTGGAAAGGTGAGTCATAAATTAAAAGCACCACATGCAGGCTATTTAATAAATGTAAATGATGCCCCAATTGTTTATCAAGGCGATGCCGTTTTTCATATTTCAAAAACCTTAGAAGATGAATAAGAAAGCGTTACGACAAAAGTATAGCGCATTAAGAGCTAATTTATCAGACCATGAAATAGATGAAATGTCTTTGCTAATTGCTAATCATATCATCCATTTAGATATTTGGCAACACAGTTTTTACCAACTTTTTTTATCTATTGAAAGCAAAAAAGAGGTAAATACAGAATATATTTTGCAAGTTTTGGCTGGAAAAGATAAAAACATTGTCCTTTCCGTAAGTGATTTTTCAACTCAAGAAATGACCCATTTTCTTTTAACAGACACAACCAAAATTAAGAAAAATAACCACGATATTCCCGAACCTGTTGACGGTTTAGAAGTTCCTGTTTCTAAAATTAATGTGGTTTTTGTCCCCTTATTAGCTTTTGATGAAAAAGGGAATAGGGTGGGTTACGGAAAAGGATTTTACGACCAGTTTTTATCAAAATGTAATTCAAAAACACTTAAAATAGGGGTCTCTTTTTATGAGGCTGAAACAATAATTTCTGATACGTCAACCACTGATATTCAATTAGATTATTGTGTAACGCCAACTAAAGTTTACAATTTTTAATATATATTTAAATAGGAATTCCATATATTTTATTATATTTGAAATTATTACTAAAAAAATAAACTATGTTACAATCTATTCATTCTTCATTAGCTTATGCAGTTTTAGCGGTATTAGTTTTAGCTATTATCAATGCTTTTTCAGGGCTATCAGCAAAAAGAAATTTTACTTCAAAAGATAGAAGTATTTCTTTAATTGCGTTAATTTTTAGTCATATACAATTAGTAGTTGGAATCGTGCTTTGGATAGAATCTCCTATAGGAAAAGCAGCTTTAAGCCAAATGTCAAATTCGGCCATGCGATTAACTGCTTTGGAGCATCCTTTAATCAATATCATTGCAATTGTTATAATTACAATTGGTTGGAGCAAACATAAAAAAGAAGAAAGCAGTAATGGGAAGTTTAAAAAAATAGGAATATTTTTTACTATAGGACTGCTATTAATTTTATCAAGAATTCCTTGGACGAATTGGTTGGCATAATTAGTGTCAAATCAATGAAAATATAAAGAGAAGTAAGTGAAAATTTACTTCTTTTTTAATCTTATATTATATGAAGATGAAAAAATTTATATACATATTACCGCTTTTAGTAGTGCTTTTTTTTCAGAAGGAAAACATAAAATTACCGCTTTCTCAAGATAAACCAAAACTAAAAGTTACTGATACAATAAAGAAAAAAGACAGTTTAGCCAAGCCTGTTGAAAAATTAGAAATGTATCATGAATCGGCACACGCTTCCTATTATGCAAATAAATTTAATGGTAGAAGAACCGCAAGCGGAACCAGATTTAATAATAATGACATGACTTGCGCACACCGAAAACTTCCATTTGGCACAAAATTAAAAGTTACAGGTATAAAAACTAAAAAAGTAGTTTACGTTACCGTTACTGATAGAGGGCCATTTCATAAAAACAGACATATTGATTTATCGAGAGCCGCATTTTGGAAAATAAGGCCTTCAAATTATGGCGGACATATTGATGTAAATATTGAGATTGTAAAGAAATAAAAAAATCCTTTTACCAAGTAGTAAAAGAATTTTTGCTTAAATAAGCATTATAATATTTTTCTTCGCCAGTAACTTCTTCCGCTAGCCAATTTGGTTTTTCAAAGGGTTCATTGGCGTCGGAAAGTTCAATTTCAGCAACAATCAATCCTTTATTTTCCCCTTCAAAAATATCAACTTCAAATGTGTGATTTCCTTTTTTGATTATATACCTGGTTTTAACAATTACGCCGGTTTCGCATAATTTTAATAAAGCTTCTGCTTCGTATAACTCAATTTCTTTTTCCCATTCAAAACGTGTAGTACCTGTTTCGTCGCCTTGGCCTTTAATCGTAATAAATCCTTTTTTATCTTTAATTCTGATTCTGACAGTTCGTTCAGGTGTAGAATTTAGATAACCTTGCGCAATTTTTTCAAATTGGACAGCTTCCATCATAAAATCTAAAGATTGGACTAAAAATTTGCGTTCTATTTCTTGCATAATTTTCAAAATATTAAGAATCAAAATTACAATATTTAAATATATAAGTCATATAAGTTTTATCATTCTTTTTGTTTCAAGTTGGTTGAGGTTTTTAAAGCTAGCGTAATTTAAATTGGTAAAAATCTGTGAAATCTGTGTTCGATCAACCGTATTTTTTTCATTACTTTGTTTATCTTATGGAAATCATACAACGAAAAATAATTCACATTGACATGGATGCCTTTTATGCGTCTGTGGAGCAATTGGACAATCCTGATTTAAAAGGGAAACCTGTTGCTGTAGGGGGAAACGAAATTCGTGGTGTAGTAAGTGCCGCTAGTTATGAAGCCAGAAAACATGGTGTCCGAAGCGCAATGAGTGGAGCTCAAGCTGCTCGATTATGTCCTGATTTAATATTTGTAAAACCAAATTTTGAACGATACAAAGAAGTTTCTAAACAAATTAGAAAAATATTTTATGAATATACAGATTTGGTAGAACCACTTTCCCTAGATGAAGCATATTTAGATGTTACGGAAAATAAAAAAGGAAATCTTAGTGCGACATTAATTGCTAAAGAAATCCGACAAAAAATATTTGAAGCAACTGGTTTAACAGCTTCTGCAGGTATTTCTGTAAATAAATTTGTTGCTAAAATTGCTAGTGATTTTAATAAGCCAAACGGACAAAAAACTGTAAATCCGGACGAGGTGGAAGCGTTTATTGAAGTATTAGACGTAAAAAAATTCTACGGAATTGGAAAAGTTACCGCTGAAAAAATGTATCAACTGGGTATTTATTCCGGAACAGATTTAAAATCTAAATCGTTAGAATATCTAGAAAAACACTTTGGAAATAGCGGCAAATCGTACTTTAATTTATCTCGAGGGATAAGTTTTAGTCAAGTTAAATCCAATAGAGAAATGAAATCTGTTGGAGCAGAACGCACTTTTGATAAAAATTTATCTTCGGAAATTTACATGGAAGAACGTTTAAAAAACATTGCGGAAGAAATGGAACGTCGTATTAAAAAATACAAAATAGCAGGAAAAACAATTACTTTAAAAATAAAATATTCTGATTTTTCACAACAAACCAGAAGTAAAACGGTACAGTATTTTATTTCCGATAAAAATTTGATTTTTGAAACCGCAAAAGAATTATTATATCAAGAAAAATTGAAAAATTCTGTACGATTATTGGGGATTTCCTTGAATAATTTAAACACCCATCAGAAAAAATCTGTGGTGTGTCAATTGAAGATTGAGTTTTAGTAAGTTATTCCTAAATTATTCTTTTTCAAAACCGCATAATTAGCCTACATTTGTAGATTATAAAACGAATTAAAACAATTTTAGTTTCAATATTTTATTGATTTTTGAAATTGTTATTGAATTTTGAAATTGAATATGAAACACATTAGAAATTTTTGCATAATTGCACATATTGACCACGGGAAAAGCACTTTAGCTGACCGCCTTTTGGGCGCGACACAGACCGTTACTGCTAGAGAAGAAAAAGCGCAATTGTTAGATAATATGGATTTGGAGCGCGAGCGTGGGATTACCATTAAAAGTCACGCGATTCAAATGGAATATACGTACCAAGGCGTGGAATATATTTTAAATTTAATTGACACACCGGGTCACGTAGATTTTTCTTACGAAGTGTCTCGAAGTATTGCCGCCTGCGAAGGCGCTTTATTAATTGTTGATGCCGCACAAAGCATTCAAGCACAAACCATTTCTAATTTATATTTAGCTTTAGATAACGACTTGGAAATTATTCCTGTTTTAAATAAAGTAGATTTGCCGTCTGCCAATCCGGAAGAAGTTTCAGATGATATTATCGATTTATTAGGATGCAAATTAGAAGATATTATTCACGCCTCTGGTAAAACAGGGTTTGGGGTAGAAAATATTTTAGCAGCCATTATTGAAAAAATTCCACATCCAAAAGGCACTAAAGACGAACCTTTACAAGCTTTGATTTTTGACTCACATTATAATCCTTTTAGAGGAATTGAAGTAATTTTTCGTGTTGTAAACGGTGAAATTAAAAAAGGGCAGAAAATTAAATTCATGGCAACCGGTAAAGAATATTTTGCCGATGAGGTGGGGACTTTAAAATTAAATCAGGTTCCAAAAAATGTAATTTCTACAGGAGATGTGGGCTATTTAATTTCTGGAATAAAAGAAGCAAAAGAAGTAAAAGTTGGTGATACCGTTACAGATGCAAAGGAGCCCACAACCAATATGATTAACGGTTTTGAAGACGTTAAACCAATGGTTTTTGCCGGAATTTATCCTGTAGACACAGAAGATTATGAAGATTTACGTTCTTCCATGGAAAAACTACAATTAAACGACGCGTCTTTGGTGTTTTTACCAGAAAGTTCTGCCGCTTTAGGATTTGGTTTCCGATGCGGATTCTTAGGAATGTTACATATGGAAATTATTCAAGAACGATTAGAACGGGAGTTTGATATGACCGTTATTACAACGGTACCTAACGTTTCGTATTTGGCTTATACAAAGAAAGAACCAGAAGTTGGTTTTATAATCAATAATCCATCAGATTTACCAGAGCCAAGTAAGCTTGACCGCGTTGAAGAACCATTTATTAAAGCAACTATCATTACAAAATCAGATTATGTTGGAAATGTAATGAGTTTGTGTATTGAAAAGCGAGGTTTAATTACCAATCAAACTTACCTAACAACCGAACGTGTAGAATTAAATTTTGATATGCCATTAGCAGAAATAGTATTTGATTTCTACGACCGATTAAAAACAGTTTCTAAAGGATATGCTTCTTTTGATTATCATCCAATAGGAATGAGAACTTCAAAATTAGTAAGACTAGATGTTTTATTAAATGCCACTTCTGTAGATGCACTTTCGGCGCTTATCCATGAAGACAATGCGTACAATATAGGTAAAAAAATGTGCGAAAAATTACGCGAATTAATTCCACGTCAGCAATTTGATATTCCAATTCAAGCAGCTATTGGAGCAAAAATAATTGCACGCGAAACTATAAAAGCACTTCGTAAAGATGTTACTGCAAAATGTTATGGAGGAGATATTTCTCGTAAACGTAAATTACTAGAAAAACAGAAAAAAGGTAAAAAACGAATGCGCCAAGTAGGAAATGTAGAAATTCCACAAGAGGCATTTATGGCCGTTTTAAAGCTTAACGATTAAATAAATAAACCAACAAAAAAGTATATTATAGATAATATGCTTTTTTGTTTTTAAATTATTTCTTAAATTTATATACTAATTAAAAACTATACTAATAATATGAATTTGAAGCCCCTTTATATTTTAATATTAGCAATAAGTTCTAGTGTGTTTTCGCAGACCATAACAATAGACAACACCACCAATACTCCTGCTCAGCTTGTAGATTTACTACTCTTAAATTCTTGTGTTTCTGTTTCAAATATTTCAATTTCCTCTAACCAATCTGTTGCCTATTTTAATAAAAACGGATCTGCTTTTCCCATAAATGAAGGGATTATTATTAGAAATGGGGTGGCGTTAAATACACAAGGTAATTATATTAATGATGCTACTTTAAGTTCACAAATTAATACCAATACGGATGCTTATTTACAAACCATAAGCAACAGTACGGGACAATCTTCTACAATAACCGATGTGGCTTTTTTAGAATTCGATTTTACGTCCGTTTCAAACAGTTTTAGTTTTGATTTCTTATTTGCGTCTAATGAATATGGTGAATACCAATGTGCTTTTAGTGACGTATTTGCATTTGTTTTAACCAATTTAAATACAGGTGTTTCAACCAATTTAGCAGTTATTCCAGGAACAAGTATGCCGGTTACGGTTAAAGACATTAGAAATAAATTATATAATACCAATTGCGAATCGGCGAATTCTAATTTTTTTAGCACATACAATCCAACTAATATTCCAGCTTCTACATTAAATATGAGAGGACATACTGTAGTTATGAATGCGGCTTCGGCAGTAATTCCAAATGTTCCCTATAAAATACGATTGGTAATTGGGGATTATAATAATTCAGGATATGATTCTGCAGTATTTATTTCTGGAGGAAGTTTTACAACCACATTAGATTTAGGTCCAGATCAAACAATTTGTTCTGGAAATCCCATACAATTAAATGCTCAGTTAGATAATACATATACTTATCAGTGGCTTCAAAACGGAAATCCAGTTGGAGGAAATACATCGTCTTATACTGTAAACACGCCAGGAACTTATTCTGTTGAAATTACTAAAGGATCATGTTTTCTTACCGATACTGTAATTGTTAATAATTTAGCAGTTTCTAATCCAATTAATTTACAAACTTGTAATATAGGCGCAGCAAGCTATACTTTTGATTTAACAACAAATAACGAATCCCAATTAGGTATAGACAATACAACATATGATTTGTTTTATTATGCCTCAATGGCCGATATAACTGCAAACAATCCAATTGCGGGAACAACAAATTTTTCTACAACTTCAGGGCAAACTATTTATGTTAAAATTTTTAATACAATATCAAACTCGTTTTGTAATGCCATATATCAATTTGATTTAGTGATAAATCCTGTTGTTAATGCTACTCAACCCGTTGATGTACAATTGTGTGAAGCGCCTACTGCAACAACATATTTTTTAGCTAATTTAAATCTTCAAGTATTAAACGGATTAACAGGTTATAGCGTTTTATATTTTTCTAATCAGGCAGATGCTGTTGCAGGAAATACTGGTGTGATTTCTTCAGTTGCCATACCTAATGGAACAACAACAGTAACTATTTGGATTAGAATGCAAAATAGTTCTAATCCCTCTTGTTTTGATGTTACAAGTGTAGATATTAATGTAAATCCATTACCTCTTGTTGATGATTTAGCCGATGTGGTTGCTTGTAGTAATTATGTTTTACCTGTTTTAACAAATGGAAATTATTTTACAGGGCCATCGGGTTCTGGTACAGCACTATTTGCAGGAAATATAATTGATGAAAGTGCTATGTATTTTATATATTATGGACCTGATGTTAATGGTTGTTTCAACGAATCTTCTTTTTTAGCCTATTTTGTTGATGAATATAGCCCGCTTTTAGACAATTGTGGCTCTTTTACTATACCTTCAATACCATATAATATTGGGGCTTTTTATACCGCGCCAGGAGGGCCAACTGGCACTGGCACTTTAATTCCTACCGGAACAGTTTTTCAAAATATAACACAGCTGAATATTATTCAACCAATTTATTATTATGCTGAAGTAAATGGCGTTTTTTGTAGAGATGAATTATTTAATATTAACATTCACCCACTACCGTTAATTGATACTTTGCCAGATGTAACTTATTGTAATTCGTATGTATTACCAGCATTAACTAATGGGAATTATTTTTCTCAACCAGGAGGAACGGGAATGCCTTATTTTGCTGGGAATAGTATAACTGCTACTCAAATAATGTACATATATAATAGCACTACTTTTATTAATGCAAATGGAAATCCAGGGAGGTGTGCTTTAGAAACGGATTTTCAAATTAACATAATTGACACAAATTTGTTTACTACAATACCTGCATGTAATAGTTATACATTACCAGCTATTTCTTTCGGCGGCTATTATACCGCTCCTTTAGGAGGAGGTTCTGTTGTTGATCCCAATATTCCAATAACAACTTCTCAAGTAATATATTATTATGCCAATACAACATTATTACCAAACTGTTCAGACAATTTAAATTATAACATTATTATTAATCCCTTGCCTTTGGTTGATGCAATTTCTAGTGGCTTGTATTGTGGTGAATTTGTTTTGCCTATATTAACAAATGGTTCTTATTATGCCTTATCAGGAGGCCCTACTACATTAGGGCAAATTCCACTTTTTGCTGGAAATATTATTGATTTATCTGGAATTAGATTAAATCCAGGAACCTACTATGTATTTAACGGCCCCGATGCGAATGGTTGTTCGAACGAGTTATCGTTTACCATAAGCTTAAACCCATTTCCACCCACTGATGGTGTTTTAGATAGATTTGAATGCACACCTTATTCTATTGCTCAACCGGTTAATGGCACAATATATACCGCGCCAGGGGGGCCAATTGGAGGCGGTACTGTAGTGTTGCCAACAACTATTTTTTCTGCTACGCAAACCTTTTATTTATATAATATTGACACGGTAACCAATTGTACAATTAATAAACCTTTTACAGTAACGTACAGCGGAACTAACTTACCAATTTACACCAATGTTTTTGTATGCGAATCTCAAAATTATACTTTACCAGCTTTAACGCATGTGCCCCCCACTCCAGAAAACTATACTATAGGTTATTTTTATGATCAAGCTGGTTCATTACCCGTTGCAAATGGATTAGTATTTAATGTTCCAAATACCACTACAACCATCTGGGTAGTAGCATCAAATGGCGATAGAATAATTTGTAATGCTCAAGATAGTTTTGATATTATTGTATCCGAAACCCCAAATTTAGCTGCCTTAGCGTTAGTGTTTGATACAGAAGAATGCGGAACATATACCTTACCTACTTTACCTTCAGTAGGTTTCACTTTAAATTATTATTCGCAACCAGGAGGAAATATTTCTAATTTAATAACAAATTTAAATATTTCTGTCCCTGGCACGTATACCTATTATGTATTTGCATCCGCATTGAATAATCTAAATTGTAATGCGGAACAGTCGTTTACTTTTACAGTTCATCCTTTATTAAATATTACTTTACCTCAAGGGATTATTTGTGTAGACCCTGTTACAAATACTTTAATTAGTCCTTATACGATTCAAACGGGTTTAAATCCTGCAGGGTATACAGTAAGTTGGTTTTTAAATGGGACTTTATTAGGTACAGGACCTAATTTTACCGCAACGCAAGCAGGGGTGTATAATGTTACGTTTATTAAGCTCACTCCAGATGTTGGTTCGGCTTGTAATTATTATAACACAACAGTTACCATTATACAATCAAGTCCTGCAAAAGCTAATTTTACTGTAAGCCCAGAATTTGATACCGACGGGACTTTTATTTCTGTAAATATAACAGATGGGTACGGAAATTACACGTATCAATTAGAGTATCCAAACGGAACGTTAAGCCCAATTCAACCGAGCAATACCTTTACTGACTTAATTACAGGGGTTTATTTTGTATCTATTTATGATACATTAGGAAATTGTTCTCCTACAAGAATTGGCCCTATTTATATCATTAATTATCCAAATTATTTTACTCCAAATGGAGATGGGTTTCACGACACTTGGAATATTTTTGATTTGGCACAACAACCTAAAAGTATAATTTCTATTTTTGATAGATATGGAAAACTTTTAAAACAAATATCTCCTGCTAGTTCTGGCTGGGACGGAAAATATGACGGGAAAGATTTACCCTCAACAGATTATTGGTTTTCAGTAGAATTCATTACACAAAGTAAGCAAAAAGGGATTTTTAAATCACATTTTAGTTTAAAACGATAGTAAAAAGGCATAAAAAAATCCCAATTTCTTAAATGATTTTGGGATTTTATATTTTAAATCGTTTTGTTATTCAATCTCAGAAATTCTTAAGGTATTTACCATTCCTTTATTAGCAATTGGCATAGAAGCTAAGTTAACAACCATATCACCTTGTTTTACATATTTCTTTTCTTTACATATTTTGTTGATATCATCAATGGTATCATCAGTACTTGTAAATTTATCATAGAAAAAGGCCCTTACACCCCAAAGTAAATTTAATTGGGTTAAAATTCTTTTGTTTGAGGTAAATACTAAAATATGTGCGTGTGGTCTCCAAGCTGAAATTTGAAAAGCAGTATAACCACTATTTGTTAATGTTGTAACAGCTTTCGCATCTATAGTATCTGCCATGGCCGCTGCATTAAAACAAATAGATTTAGTGATGTATCTATCATTTCTTTTTGTAGGCGCAATATGAGGTACATTAATAAGTGGAGAATCTTCTACGCTTTCGATAATACTTGTCATGGTTTCAATAACTTGTACTGGATAATTTCCAACAGAAGTTTCTCCTGAAAGCATTACGGCATCCGCACCATCCATTACTGAATTGGCTACATCGTTTACCTCTGCTCTTGTAGGTGTCAAACTAGTAATCATCGTTTCCATCATCTGAGTAGCTACAATTACTGGAATTCGGGCTAATTTTGCTTTTAAAATTAGTTTTTTCTGAATCAAAGGCACTTCTTGCGCAGGCACTTCAACACCTAAATCACCACGAGCCACCATTAAACCATCACAGGCAACAACAATTTCGTCTATATTTTCAACTGCTTCTGGTTTTTCAATTTTTGCTACAATTGGTATTTTGTGTTCAGAATGTTGTGCAATTAAATCTTGTAGGTCTTTTATATCTTCTTTAGTTCTAACAAAAGATAGCGCCATCCAATCTACTTTGTTTTCACAAGCAAAAATGGCGTCTTTAATATCTTTTACTGTTAATGCAGGAAGCGATACTTTTGTGTTAGGTAAATTTACTCCTTTTTTAGATTTTAAGGGGCCACCTTGAATCACTTTACAAACTACTTCGTCTACTCTATTGGTTTCAATAGCTTCAAACATTAGTTTTCCATCATCTAAAAGGATTCTTTCTCCAGGATTAACATCTTTCGGAAATTCTTTATAGTTCATGTAAACTCTTTCAGCCGTTCCAGGAATATCTTCTGAGGTTTGAAAGGTAATAATATCTCCAGGATTTACTAATACATCTTCCTTCATAACACCTACGCGTAATTTTGGGCCTTGTAAATCGGCTAAAATAGAAGTGGTATAACCAAATTCATCATTTAATTCGCGGATGATATCTACTTTTTCTTTTACATCTGTATAATCTGCATGCGAAAAATTAATTCTAAAAACATTAACTCCGGCGTCAATCATTTTTTTAATTACTTCTTTACTGCTACAAGCTGGGCCTAATGTGGCAACAATTTTTGTTTTTTTGGTTGTATGCATCTTTAAAAAATTAAATTGTTTATCGATTTTAAATTACTTGTATCTACTTTATAAATAGTAGACACATTTTGTATGGTATTTATTTTTTGTATGACTTCTGTGCTTTTAAATTTGGAATCTATATTGTCTATTTTTAATAAATAATCAGCTGTTTTTAATTCTGGAATTAAATTTAATGTAATATTATTTTCAGAAAAGAAACCTGTATTGTTTTGATTCGAATTAAAATTCGTTTGATTTTTAATGAGTTCCCAAGTAATATCTTGGTTCAAATCGTCATAACTAAATCTAGAAAATTTTCCCGTTCCTTCAGAGGTTTTTATTGAAATTTCGTTTTCATTTTTTGCCATCAAAACATTTAACTTTAAATTGATTAAAAACGTTAATTTAAAATCTTTTAAATTAGAGTGAATCGCAAGTAACTCAAAATCATTTGATTCAAAATCGTCGAATGTAAGTTTAAGATTAGCCATTTATTTTTTTAATAATCGTAAAGATAGGAGTAAAAATTATTAAATTGCAGTAAAATAGGTTTCTAAACTATTAAATTTTTAATTCAAACGTTGTAGTTGATAAAATAATTTAGGATTTGTTTTCAATTTTATCTTGTAAAGCAAAAAAAGCTCTTTTTGCAGCTGTTTCTTCTGCTTTTTTCTTCGAAGTGGCTCTGGCTTTGCTAATTACCTGATTGTCCATTACTAATTTTACGCCAAAGTATTTTACGCCTTCTTTACCATCATCTTCAAAAATATCAAATTTGAAAGTAATTTTTTCTTTCTGACACCATTCAATAATTACACTTTTATAGCTAATTACTTTTCCTTCTAAGCGCTCAATATCTATATATTGTTTGATGATTTTCTCCTGAATAAATTTTTCGCAATAGGTATAACCTTTATCTAAGTAAATAGCCCCAATAAAAGCTTCGCATAAATTTCCATGTATATTATCCCCAAAATGGGAAGGACTTACTTTACTTTCGATAAATTGGACTAAGTTGAAATCTTTACCTAACTCATTTAAATGCTCTCTACTTACAATTTTAGATCTCATTTTCGTTAAGTAACCTTCGTCGCCTGTTGGAACTTTTCTGTATAAATGAGCAGCAATTACACTACCTAACATAGCGTCGCCTAAAAACTCTAAACGTTCATAACTAATTGGGAATCCGTTTTCATCTGTTTGGTTAGAGGAACGATGTGTGAAAGCATGTTTGTAATAAATTTCTGTATTGGGTTTAAATCCTAATATTTTGGTAATTTTTTCAAAAAAAACCCCGTCTTGATTAGAAGAAGGGGGTTTGTTCAATATTTTATTTAAAATGCGACGCATGAAGTTATTCTTCTAATTTTTTGAAAAGCACACAAGCATTATGTCCGCCAAATCCAAAAGTATTACTCATTGCTACTTTTATTTCTCTTTTTTGTGGCGTGTTTAATGTCAAGTTTAATGATGGATCAATATTTTCATCTACTGTGGTGTGGTTTATTGTTGGAGGAACAAGACTGTGTTTCATTGCTAATATCGAAGCAATCGCTTCAATCGCTCCAGCAGCACCTAACAAATGCCCTGTCATAGATTTTGTAGAATTGATATTTATATTTTTAGCGTGTGCACCAAAAACATGGCTTATTGCTTTTAATTCTGCAACATCCCCCAAGGGTGTTGAAGTTCCGTGCGTATTAATGTGATCTACTTCTTCGGGTTTCATACCTGCATCGCGTAATGTATTTTCCATTACTGCAATAACTCCAATTCCTTCGGGATGGGGTGCTGTTAAGTGATAGGCATCAGATGACATTCCGCCACCACCAACTTCACAATATATTTTTGCACCACGTGCTTTTGCATGTTCATATTCTTCAAAAACTAAGGCGCCTGCACCTTCGCCCAAAACAAACCCATCTCTGTTAGCATCAAACGGTCTAGAAGCCGTTTCTGGCGAATCGTTTCTTGTAGACAACGCTTGCATAGAGTTAAAACCACCCATTCCGGCAATGGTTACTGCTGCTTCCGAACCTCCAGATACAATTACATCACACATTCCTAAACGTATGTAGTTAAAAGCGTCAATCATAGCATTTGCAGAAGAAGCACAAGCGGAAACTGTTGTATAGTTTGGACCCATAAAGCCATTTCTCATAGAAATATGAGCGGGGGCAATGTCGGCAATCATTTTAGGAATAAAAAACGGATTAAAACGAGGTGTTCCGTCTCCTTTAGCATAACTTAGTACTTCTTCTTGGAAAGTTTCCAAACCACCAATTCCTGCACCCCAAATTACACCTACTCTTTGTTTATTTACGTTTGAATCTAAAATACCTGCGTCTGCAATGGCTTGTTCACCAGCCACAATGGCATATTGTGCAAATTTATCCATTCGTCTTGCTTCTTTTCTATCGATAAATTCTTCGATATTGAAGTTTTTTACTTCACAAGCAAATTTCGTTTTATGTTTTTCAGTGTCATAATAAGTAATTGGCGCAGCACCGCTTTTTCCACTAATTAAGGCATTCCAATATTCTTGAATGTTGTTTCCAATTGGAGTTAGTGCTCCAAGCCCTGTAACCACTACACGTTTTAATTGCATAAATTATTTTTTAGTTATATAGAAAAACCCAATGTGCATATTTTAAATATTAACATTGGGTATTACATAAATGTCTTATGTGAATGATTGTAATACAATCAATGTTTTTACAAATCTAAACAAAGATTTTTAAAAACAGAAACAAAAAATAACAACATCCGTATAAAAAAATTCATACGGATGATTGGTTATTATTTCTTAGCTTCTTCGATGTAAGAAATTGCTTGACCTACAGTAGCAATGTTTTCAGCTTGGTCGTCTGGAATTTGGATGTCAAATTCTTTTTCGAATTCCATGATAAGCTCTACAGTGTCTAATGAATCAGCACCTAAATCGTTAGTGAAGCTTGCTTCTGTTACTACTTCGTTTTCGTCAACACCTAATTTGTCCACGATAATCGCTTTTACTCTTGATGCAATGTCTGACATAATTTTTAATTTTTAATTTATTTGTTTGCAAAAATAAAAAACTTTATTTTAAAACAACATTTTTGTTAGTAAATATAACAACGAATGTATAAAAAAAACTTAAAATACCCTAATTCTCTATGCTTTTCATTTAAAATAATTTTTAATTTCTTTTAATTTTTGCCATTAAACCTAAATGAATTTATACTTTTGTGTGATATTTATATGATTTATTGCTTCAATAAGTTTAAAAAAACAGAATGAAATGAAGAAGATTGTGCTTTTTGCTTCTGGAAACGGTTCTAATGCCGAAAATATTATGGCATATTTTGACATGTCTAATGCAGTTTCAGTTGTTGGTGTATTTTCGAACAATTCTGAAGCTAAAGTAATTGAAAGAGCTAAAAAATTTAAAATCCCAACTTTTGTTTTCAATAAAAAGGAACTTTCAGAGAATACGGTTTTAAGCCAGCTGAAGCAATTGCAACCAGATTTAATTGTGTTAGCAGGTTTTTTATTAAAGTTTCCCATTCATATTATTAACGAATTTCCAAGTAAAGTGATTAATATTCATCCAGCTTTGTTGCCTAATTATGGCGGAAAAGGCATGTTTGGCATAAACGTACACAACGCGGTATTAAAAAATAAAGAAAAAGAAACAGGAATTACTATACACTATGTAAACGAACATTTTGACGAAGGCGAATTTATTTTTCAAGCCAATGTAACTATTGAAAATTGTACAACTGCAGATGAAATCGCAAAAAAAATTCACGAATTGGAAATGGAACATTTTCCGAAAGTTATTGAGAGATTTTTAGAAGGTTAGACTTCATAGTTAGTCAAACCGCAATATTTTCTTAATTTCAACATCTAAAAATCTAACCTTCTAACAATCTAATTAATCAAAAATGCCCTACCAAGTTCACATTTATACAGATGGCGCTGCCAAAGGAAATCCAGGCCCTGGCGGTTATGGTGTGGTAATGGAAATGGTAGGTTCGCCTTATAAAAAAGAATTTTTTGAAGGATTTAGGCATACTACTAATAACAGAATGGAATTATTAGCTGTAATTGTAGGTTTAGAAAAATTGAAAACGCCTAAAACCACTGTTTTGGTAGTTTCAGACTCTAAATATGTTGTAGATTCAGTAGAAAAAGGTTGGGTGTTTGGATGGGAGAAAAAATACTTCAAAGACAAAAAAAACCCCGATTTATGGATGCGCTTTTTAAAAATTTATAGGCAACATCAAGTGAAATTCATGTGGATTAAAGGCCATAACAACCATCCTCAAAACGAACGCTGCGACCAATTAGCCGTGATGGCCTCGCAACAAAAAAAATTAAATATTGATACCTTTTACGAAACGGAAGAACAGAAATTGTTATAAAATACTTTTTAAACTAATTTTATTCTTCGTTTATAGCATTCCAGCCTCTGGCTTTTAGTTCAATTTTTGTGTTGGCACGAGTCACCAAATGCATGCCTTCGCTTTCTGCAACCATATGACCAATAATGGTAAAATTTGGATTGTGTTTTATTTTTTCAAAATCTTCCATTTTAATGGTAAAAAGCAATTCGTAATCTTCTCCTCCATTTAAGGCAATAGTTGTAATATCTACATTAAATTCTTCACACACATTAATTAATTGTGGATCTACCGGAATTTTTTCTTCATATACATTACACCCTAATTTACTTTGCTTACAAATGTGCATAATTTCAGAGGACAATCCGTCTGAAATATCAATCATAGCTGTGGGTTTTACTTCTAATTTTTCCAATAATTCTTTCACGTCATTTCTAGCTTCTGGCTTCAATTGACGTTCAATTAAATAAGTATAATCGTCTAAAACAGGTTGGTTGTTTGGGTTGACTTGAAACACTTGTTTTTCTCTTTCCAAAACTTGTAACCCCATATAAGCCGCGCCTAAATCGCCAGAAACAACCAATAAATCAGTTTGTTGTGCGCCATTTCGGTAGGTAATTTCTTCTAAATTCGACTCGCCAATAGCCGTAATACTAATAATTAATCCTTTTTGAGAAGAGGTGGTGTCGCCACCAATTACATCTACATTATAAGCGTTGGCTGCTAAAGTAATTCCTGCAAAAAGTTCTTCCATAGCTTCTAACGGAAAACGATTAGAAACCGCCACCGAAATGGCAACCTGTGTTGGCACTGCATTCATCGCACAGATGTCTGAAATAGTAGACACAATTGCTTTGTATCCCAAATGTTTTAAAGGCATGTAACTTAAATCAAAATGTACGCCTTCTACTAATAAATCGGTAGAAATTACTACTTTTTTGTCTTTAAAATCTAAAACAGCGGCATCGTCACCAATACTTTTAAGCGTACTTTCTTGATTAATTTTGAAATGTTTGGTTAAATGTTCAATTAATCCGAATTCACCTAAACTGGCAATGCTCGTTGTTTTTTGATCTTTATTTTCTAACATGATGGATTATTTTTTGCAAAGATAGGAAATTAATGCGCCAATTGATTAATGTGTCAATGTGCCAATTAGATAATTATTCTTAATGGCAAATTGAAAATTGGCTAATTATCTAGTTGCTTAAGTTTTTCAAAAATCAAACTGGTTTCGTATCCTTTTCGGAGTAAAAAATCTACAAATTTTTTATTTTTCTTTTGTCCTTTTCGTTCCTTAATTGCGTTCCAATTTTTTTCTGCAAGGGCATGAAAATTAGCCAAATAAATATCGTTTGGTAGTTCCAATAAAGCTAAATCGATGTTTCTTTTGGAGATATCTCTAAATTTTAATTCTTGAACAATTCGGTTTTTACCCCAACCTTTATAATTGTGTTTTCCTCTTGTGAAACTTTTAGAAAAACGTTCCTCATCGATATATTTATTTTCGATAAGATGTACAATAATTTGTTCCTTTAATTCCGGAAGTAAGGTAAAACTTCGTAATTTTTGTTCCACTTCTTTATGACAACGATCTTGGTAAGAGCAGTAATACTCTAATTTGCTGATGATTTCGTTGGTTGTAAGTGTGGTTTTTTTTGGAGATTCCAAATTTGTAAAACGATAAATTAATAGTCATTCAAAATTACTATAAAAAATAACTTTTACAAAAGTATAAATGGGATTCTTTTAACGAAATATTTTTATTACTAAAATTAGTCTAACATTTTTAATCTTCAAACGGAATAACTATCTTTGCAGCTTATTAAAATCAAAGTAAATGAGTAAATTATTAATTGTAGGAACGGTAGCATTTGATGCCATTGAAACACCTTTTGGAAAAACAGATAAAATTTTAGGCGGCGCAGCAACATATATTGGTTTATCGGCTTCTTTTTTTAATGTTGACGCTGCAATAGTTTCTGTTGTAGGGGAAGATTTTCCTCAAGTACATTTAGATTTATTATCAGAAAGAAATATAAACATTGAAGGAATTGAAATTGTAAAAGGCGGAAAAACCTTCTTTTGGAGTGGAAAATACCATAATGATATGAATTCTCGTGATACATTGGCTACTGAGTTAAATGTATTAGCAGATTTTAATCCAGTAGTGCCACAAGCATATAAAGACGCATCGGTTGTTATGTTGGGTAATTTACACCCAATTGTACAATCGTCCGTTTTAAATCAAATGACAACCCAACCAAAATTAGTAGTTTTAGATACTATGAACTTTTGGATGGATTGTGCTTTACCAGAATTATTAGAAGTTATAAAACGTGTAGACGTGATTACCATCAACGATGAAGAAGCCCGTCAATTATCTGGAGAATATTCTTTAGTAAAAGCCGCAGCAAAAATTCATACCATGGGGCCTAAGTACGTTGTGATTAAAAAAGGGGAACACGGAGCATTAATTTTCCATAATAAAGATGTTTTCTTTGCACCAGCTTTACCTTTAGAAGAGGTTTTTGATCCAACAGGAGCAGGCGATACATTTGCTGGAGGATTTTCAGGATATCTTTCGCAATCGGAAGACATATCTTTTGAAAATATGAAAAACGCTATTATTCATGGTTCAAATTTGGCTTCTTTCTGTGTAGAAAAATTTGGAACCGAAAGAATGGTAAACTTAAACAAAGAAGAAGTTTATGCTCGTTTACAACAATTTAAAGCGTTAACACAATTTGATATCCAATTATAAGACCAAACTATGCCTCGAAATTTCGGGGCATTTTTAATAGAAAATTATATAAATCCGTTTAGGTATTACATTTAGAATAAACACCAACAACTATGAGCGACGCTATTAAACACGAATGTGGAATTGCCTTACTTAGACTTTTAAAACCATTAGAATACTATAGAGAAAAATATGGTACGGCTTTTTACGGGGTAGAAAAAATGTACCTTTTAATGGAAAAACAACACAATCGCGGACAAGATGGTGCAGGTTTTGCCAGTATTAAATTAGATGTAGAACCAGGTCAAAGATATATTAGTAGAATTCGGTCTAATCAAGCACAACCTATTCAGGATATTTTCGGACAAATAAACACCAGAATTTCAGAGGAATTAGCTAAAAATCCGTCGTATCAAAATAATGTAGCGTTGCAAAAAGAAAACATTCCATATGTAGGCGAATTGTTTTTAGGTCACGTTCGATATGGAACTTTTGGAAAAAATAGCATCGAAAGTGTGCATCCTTTTTTACGTCAAAACAATTGGATGCACAGAAATTTATTAGTTGCTGGAAATTTTAATATGACCAATGTTAAAGAATTATTTCAAGATTTAGTAGATGTGGGACAACATCCAAAACTACTAGCTGATACGGTAACAGTTATGGAAAAAATCGGTCATTTTTTAGATGATGAAATCACACAATTATATTTGGATTGCAAAAACGAAGGACTGACTAAATTGGAAGCATCACCCGTAATTGTAGAGCGATTAAATATTGGAAGAATTTTAAAAAGAGCCTCTAAAAACTTTGATGGCGGCTACGCTATGGCAGGACTTTTAGGCCACGGAGATGCTTTTGTGGTTAGAGATCCAAACGGAATTCGACCAGCCTATTATTATCATGATGATGAAATTGTAGTAGTAGCTTCAGAACGTCCAGTAATTCAAACTGTTTTTAATGTAGCCTTTGAGGATGTGAAAGAATTAGAAGCTGGAGATGCCATTATTGTTAAGAAAAACGGAAATGTACTTTTCGAAAACATTAGAGAATGTACGGATAAAAAAGCCTGTTCCTTCGAAAGAATTTATTTTTCTCGCGGAAGCGATGCCGAAATATATCAAGAAAGAAAATTATTAGGAAAATATGTTTTTCCAAGTGTGTTGAAAGAAATTGAAAACGACATTCATAATTCGGTATTTTCATTTATACCAAACACAGCAGAAACATCATTTTATGGTATGGCTGAAGCCGCACAAAAATTCTTAGACGAACAAAAAGTTAAGGATATTATTGCGCAAAAAGACACTTTAAATGAAAAAGGGTTAAATGAAATTTTAGCCGAAAAAGTTCGCACTGAAAAAATAGCCATTAAAGATGTCAAACTTCGTACTTTTATTACGGAAGACAGTAGTAGAGATGAAATGGTTGCACATGTTTACGACATCACTTACGGTGTAGTAAAACCAACAGATAATCTGGTAATTATTGACGACAGTATTGTTCGTGGTACTACATTAAAACAAAGTATCATTAAAATTTTAGACCGATTACATCCTAAGAAAATTGTAGTAGTTTCTTCGGCTCCTCAAATTAGATATCCTGATTGTTATGGAATTGATATGAGTACATTAGAAGGTTTTATCGCTTTTAAAGCGGCATTGGAACTTTTAAAGGAAACCAATCAGTATAAAATTGTAGAAGACGTTTATAAAAAATGTAAAGCACAGCAAGGCCTTAAAGACAATGAAGTGGTCAATCATGTAAAAGAAATTTACAATCCGTTTACAGAGGAACAAATTTCAGATAAAATGGCTCAAATGCTAACTACTAGTGAAGTGAAAGCAAAAGTGAAAATTATTTTTCAAAAAGTTGAAGATTTACACAAAGCGTGTCCTAAAAATTTAGGCGATTGGTATTTTACTGGAAATTATCCAACACCTGGAGGAAACCGTGTTGTAAATACCGCTTTTATTAACTTTTATGAAGGAAATGGAGCACGTGCTTATTAAAAAAGCGCATTTCATCGAAAATATTAACCATACAACAATTATTTTATTTTAATGAAATAACTTACTATACTTTTAACTCACCAGAAAATTAGTAGGTTAAGTTTTATGGTAGATTTGGGGCAAAAAGGGTGAAACGAAAGTTTCGCCTTTTTTATTTTATATAGTTTCCAGTGAAATCTTTTTTATTTCTTTACTTTTTGTTTTTGAATTTACTAAATTCGCTAATGGAAACTTAAATTTTCCTAAAAATGAAAAACACACTCCAAAACACGTATAATTTTATTTTTGAAGAAAATTTGATCAACGAAATTTTAGAGGTTTCTAAAATTCATGATTTTAAAGAAGGCGATATTATTATAGACTTTAATGAAAACATTAAAAATATGCCATTAATGTTGAACGGAGCCATTAAAATATTACGTGAAGATTTTGACGAAGGGGAATTACTTTTATATTTTATAGAAAAAGGGGATACTTGTGCCATGTCTATGCAGTGCTGCTTAGGAAATGCTAAAAGTGAAATTCGCGCCATTGCAGAAACTGACGGACAACTAATTTTAATTCCAGTAGCTAAAATGAACGAATGGCTCGGAAAATATGCCACTTGGAGAAATTTTGTATTTAACAGCTATAACAATCGATTGAAAGAAATGCTAACCACAATTGATCATTTAGCATTTATGAATATGGACGAAAGAGTATTAAATTATCTTTTAGAAAAATCTAAAATTAATACGTCCAACCAAATTAATAAAACTCATCAAGAAATTGCTTACGATTTAAATACGTCAAGAGTCGTAATTTCTCGAATTTTAAAAGCTTTAGAAAACAAAGGAAAAATTAAATTGAATAGAGCGTATATTGAGTTGTTGTAGATAATTTCACACCTCTGTAACACTTGTTACTGTACACTATTTTTTATGCGTTTACATTTGCCTCATAATTAATTAGAATTATGAGAAAATTTAAACAAACTATTCTTATTTCAACTTTATTGTTTTCAGTTTTTGGCTTGGCGCAAGACACACTTCCCGTTTCTAAAAACGATATTTCTAAAAAAATATTAGAAAATAATTTACAAGTTAAAATTGCTGAAAAAAACTATCAATCAGCAAAAGCAGATTACAACCAATCTAAAGCGGTTTTTTTGCCAAATATTAATGTTTCACATACTGGAATTTCAACTACAAATCCTTTAATGGCTTTTGGTTCTAAATTAAACCAGGAAATTTTAACTGCTTCTGATTTTAATCCAGCTTTATTAAACGATCCTGCAAAAACACAAAATTTTGCTACGAAATTTGAAATTCAACAACCGTTAATTAATGTTGATGGTTTGTATGGAAGACAAGCTGCTAAATCCAAAATGGAGGCGTTTCAACTACAAACCGAACGCACCAAAGAATACCTTGAATTAGAGGTTTCAAAAGCATATATGCAATTGCAATTGGCCTATAAAGCAGTAAAAGTTTTAGAAAAAGCAAATACAACCGGAAAAGCCAATTTGAAATTAGTAGAAAATTATTTCAAACAAGGCATGCTACAAAAAACCGATTTGTTAAACGTGCAAGTTCGTGTAAATGAAATTGCCAATCAGTTGCAATATGCAAAAAGTAATGTGCAAAATGCTTCAGATTATTTAGGGTTTTTAATAAACGAAGACACGCAAGGTAAAGTCTATAAACCAACAGAAGCGTTGGAAAATACAATTTCCATCGAAGCAATAAATACTACTTTATCTGAGAATAGAAAAGACATTCAAGCGATGCACAAATCTTCGGAAGCGTATGCAAAAATGTTACAATCTTCAAAAATGACGTTTTTACCAAGATTAAATGCTTTTGGAAGTTATGAAATGTACGACGCAACCATTTTAGGAACATCGGCAAAAGGCTATTTAGTTGGCGCCCAATTATCTTGGAATGTTTTTGATGGTAATAAAACTGTTGGGAAATATCAGAAAGCTAAGGCAGAATCTCAAAAAGCCGATGTAGAAAAAGACCAATATACCAAGCAAAGTCAACTGGAATTAAACAAAACCAATCGCCAATTAAAAGACGCAGAAAACAAAGTGAATTTATCGCAATTAGCTTTCGAACAATCGCAAGAAGCGTATAGAATTCGTCAAAACAGATTTGCACAAGGGTTAGAAAAAACTACTGATTTATTGCAATCTGAAACACAAATGATTCAAAAAGAATTAGAGCAATTACAAGCGGTTTTTGAATATAATTTTACTAAACAATATTTACAGTTTTTAACGAAGTAAATTT
>NZ_JBIPMS010000028.1:0-18329 GCF_044368995.1 Flavobacterium sp.
TGAATACAATTCTGAATTAGTAAAATCTTGTTTTTCATAATAACACTTCATTAAGTTAGCTTGTGCAAAAGTGATGTTTTGCGGATATTCCGCATCTGTTTCTAATTGCTTTAAAACTACAATTGCTGCATCACAATTTTTATCTTTCAGATAAATTTCAGATAATCGAACCAAAGCTTGTTCTGTAAATTCGTTTCTAGCTTGCGCAATTACAGACTCGTAATGAGGAATTGCGTTTTTTTCTAATGCATCTGCAAAATACAATTGAGCCAAGTAAAAATGAACTTTTAAAGCATGTAATCCGTTTGGAAACTGTACCAAATAACTTGTAAATCCAGATATGGCTTGTTTAGCATTATTTGTCAAATATTTTTTTTCTGCCGATTCGTACATGTCGTCATCTAATTCTGCATCTGAAACTTCCACAAAAGAAAGTGTTTTTACCCACGCGGCGTATTCCGGAATATTGTCATTGGCTTTGTAAATACTTTTTGCCGTAGAAACAGCTTCTAATGATTCTGGCGAATTTGGAAATTCTGCTACCACTTTTTTAAATTTTGTTATAGCAGCATCATCTTTATCCGTATTGTAAAAAATTAAACCTTGCTTCAAAATTGATTTCGCGATATAAGCACTATTTATATGATTGTTTATTAAAACATCAAATATAGTTATGGCATTGTCATTTTGTTCTTCAACGGTATAGGTGTTAGCTAATTCGTATAAAGCATCATCCATAAATTGAGATGTTTTATAGGTGGTTACAAACTTGTTTAAATCCTCAATTTTCTTTTCATTTTTGTTCACAAATCCATAGCTCATTCCTTTTTGAAATGCAGCATAATCAGCATCTACGCATTTAAGCTCAATAGCTTTATTATAAGCATCCATGGCTGGCCAATATTTTGAGGAAATATAATTGCAATCTGCCATTCTTAAATACGCATCCGTTAATCTTACTTTATCGTCTTTTCCTTTTAAAATAAACGCATTAAAGTACGGAATGGCATTTTCGTATTCTTTAATTTTAAAATACGCATAAGCCAAATTATATTCCGCAGTTTTACTTTCAGGCGTATTTGGAGCTGCCGTATGATTTAAAAATTGTTTATAAGTTATAACAGCTTCTGAAAATTGGTCTAAACTATACTCACATTCTGCTTTCCAAAAAGTAGCACGAGTTGTAATTATTGCGTCTTTATTTTCAGTTAATGATTTTTTAAATAACAGATAAGCATCTTGATACTTGCCATCTGTATACACTTCTAAACCTCTGTAAAATGCAACTTTTTGATAAGCTAATTTATTTTCAGGCGATTTGTTTTTCTCTAATAAAATTAAAGCTTCTGTATAATTTTTAGAAGTGATGTATGAGTTGATCAATAAACTTTTCAATTCTGGATTATTAGGATTCGTTGGATATTTATCCATAAACGATTTTAGAATTTCTGGCGTTGAAACGTAAGGATTCCCTATTTCATAACTCAATTTTGTATAATTTAAAGCGGCATCTTCTTGAATTTTAGCATCAAAATCCATTTCCGAAGCAGTTTTAAAAGCATTTAACGCTTGTTGTTTTTTGTCGGTATTTAGATAACTTTCTGCTAAATGATAATACGCGTTTTGTGCTAAAAAATCATTTCCTTCAATAATTTTATTAAATTGTAAAATCGCACTTTCATAATTTTTTTGTTGGTAAAAAGCATATCCTAATTGGTAAAAATCGGTATGATTCCATTTGCCGTTTTTTCCTTTATAGGCTTGTAAATATGGAATTGCTTTATCGTATTGTTTTAAATTAAAATAACTTTCTCCTATTATCTTCGACAATTCACTTTTTTCAATTGCCGATGATTTTTTCAATTGCGGTTCGCCTAAATCAATCGCTTTTTGAAAATTCCCTAACTTGAAATTCATATCTGCTTGAAAGTACCCCATTTTTTCTTTGTACTTATCTTGATTTTCAACTTGACCGAATAATTCGTTGGCAACTTTATAGTTATCGCCTTCATAGGCTAAATATCCTAAATAGTATTTGGCTTGATTTCCATATTCTGTCGACTGAATTACTTTATTCAAATAATTAGAAGCTTCTTTATTTTTTTTAATTGAAAAATTCGCATAACCTCTTTGAAAATTAGCTTTTTCCAGATCCGAAACAGCTAATTCAGGTTCGAAAATATTTTCGTACCATTTTAAAGATTGCGTATAATTTCCCTCTGCAAAATAATATTGAGCAACTTCAAAATAAGCCAAATTTCGTTTCGTACTTGTTGGGTGATTTTCAATAAATGATTCCATCAAAGTATCCGCATCTTGCTGATTGGTTTTTATACCGCAATTGGCAATAAAATAATCACAATCGGATAAAATTTCTTCAGATTGAGTGGTATTTTTTACTCTTTCAAATAAAATTTGTGCCGCTTGAAACTGCTTTTCTTTATATAATTGAATGGCTTTATGGTATTCTAGATTTTGATTTAAATAAATAGCAGATTGCTGAGCTGTACTGCTTTGCGAAATAAAAAGTAATGCTAAAAAAAGCGTTTTGATACCGTTCATAATTGATTTCGTTTTAAGTCCCAAATATATCAAAAGGATATGATTATAAACGCAAAAATTATCTTAAATATTGCAATCGTAATAATTTAGTTGAATAATTTTGTTTAGCGATGAAATGTTTATATTTTTACAGAATAAATTATATCATTATGAGTCAAACGATTTTATCCTTAAAAAACGTTTCTATATACCAAGAAGACAATTTAATTGTGTCTGATATTAATTTAGAAGTTCAGCAAGGTGAATTTTTATATTTTATTGGAAAAACAGGTTCTGGTAAAAGTAGTTTAATGAAAGTGCTTTACGCCGATTTACCTCTAAAAGAGGGCGAAGGAACAATTGTAGATTATAATTTAAATACCTTAAAAGAAAAAGACATTCCGTTTTTAAGAAGAAAAATTGGAATTGTGTTTCAGGATTTTAAATTATTATCAGATCGAAGCATTAAAGAAAATTTATTGTTTGTTTTGAAAGCGACTGGCTGGAAAGACAAATCTGAAATGGATGCACAAATTCAAGAAGTTCTAGAAAAAGTAGGAATGGCAAATTTTGCTTCAAAAATGCCACACCAATTATCTGGTGGTGAACAACAGCGTGTTGCAATAGCCCGTGCTTTACTAAATGATCCTGAATTAATTTTAGCCGACGAACCTTCTGGTAATTTAGATCCTCAAACGAGTATAGAAATTATGGAAGTTTTAAGAAATATTAATGCTAATGGAAAGACAGTTATAATTGCAACTCATGATTATGCGTTGCTTTTAAAATATCCATCAAAAACACTAAAATTTGAAGATGGTAAAGTATATGAAGTAGTTCAAAAAGCAGTGTAACAAATTTTTAAATTAAGATACTAATCAATAAACTTACTTAAACTAAAAAACTATGAATGAAGTTATCAAAAAAAATGGAATTAAATTTGGTGTTATTACTGGTGCTATTTCTGTATTAATGTCATTAACTTTTTATCTTGTAGATATAAAATTGTTTATTAATCCTTGGTTAGGCTTTGGTTTGATATTATTATATTTAGCAATTGGAATTTATCAATTAATTGAATTAAAAAAAGATCTAAATGGAAAAATGCCTTTTAAAGAAGCTTTTACAGGATACTTTTATAGTGCAGTTATAGGAATAACAATTTCAACTTTATTTAGTATTTTACTATTTAATGTTATAGATACTGAAGCAAGAGACTTGATTACTGAAAACTTAATTACATATCAAGCAGAACAATTACAAAAATGGAATGTTCCATCTGAGGCTATTAAACAAACTATTAAAGATATGAAAGATAATCCTCAATTTACAATTGGTGGATTAACTAAAGGATATGGATTTTCTTTATTAGGAGCCGCAATATTTGGATTAATTCTTGCAGCAATAATGAAAAGCAAAACAAACCCATTAAACGAGTAAATGAATATATCATTAATAATTCCCTTATTAAACGAACAAGAATCGTTACCCGAATTATCAAAATGGATTGAGAAAGTTATGACGAGTCATAACTTTTCTTATGAAGTATTGTTTATAGATGATGGTAGCACAGACGCGTCTTGGCAAACTATTTTAGACTTACAAAAGTCTAATTCCAATATTAAAGGTATAAAATTTTTATGCAATTATGGTAAAAGTCAAGCGCTACATGCTGGTTTTGCCAAAGCTTTGGGCGATGTAGTAATTACTATGGATGCCGATTTACAAGATAGTCCAGATGAAATTCCAGAATTGTACGATTTAATTCAAAATCAAGGATTTGATTTAATTTCTGGTTGGAAGAAAAAACGCTACGATTCTGTAGTTTTTAAAAATATTCCATCAAAACTATTCAATTGGGCAGCAAGAAGAATTTCTGGAGTAAAACTAAACGATTTTAATTGCGGACTAAAAGCATATAAAAATACGGTAATTAAAAACATAGAAGTCTCTGGTGAAATGCACCGATACATTCCAGTTTTGGCAAAAAATGCTGGATTTTCAAAAATTGGTGAAAAAGTAGTGATACATCAAGCCAGAAAATATGGAAGTTCTAAATTTGGAATGGATAGATTTGTAAACGGATTTTTAGATTTAATTACCATTTGGTTCATTTCAAAATTCGGAAAACGTCCTATGCATTTCTTTGGATTGCTTGGTAGTTTGATGTTTTTTATAGGATTTATTTTAGCAATATATTTAGGAATCGATAAGCTTTTTATTCACAAAACGGCACGTTTAATAACAAACAGACCCGAATTTTACATAGCATTAACCACTATGATTATTGGAACGCAATTATTTTTAGCCGGTTTTTTAGGCGAAATTATTTTACGTACCAAAAGCAACGAAGAACGCTACAAAATAGCAGAAATAGTATAATTTTAAATCTGAATTAAAAATTCAAAAACATAAACTGTAAATCTACGGTTTAAAAAATAAAATAATGCACATAGAACAAAACATATTAGATCAAGTAAATGAATGGCTAACGCCTATTTTCGACCAAAATACTCAAAATGAAATTGAAGTATTAATGACTTCCAATCCAAAAGGTTTAGAGGATGCTTTTTATAAAAATTTGGAATTTGGCACGGGCGGTATGCGAGGCATTATGGGTGTTGGAACCAATCGTATCAACAAATACACGCTTGGAAAAAACACGCAAGGTTTGTCTAATTATTTGCGCAACTGTTTTCCAAATGAAGAATTAAAAGTCGCTATTGCTTATGATTGTAGAAAAAACAGCGATACGTTAGCGAAAATAGTAGCGGATATTTTTTCAGCAAATAATATAAAAGTGTATTTGTTTTCAGAATTGCGCCCTACTCCCGAATTATCATTTGCCTTAAAACACTTAAATTGTCATGCTGGAATTGTATTAACAGCATCCCATAATCCACCAGAATACAACGGATATAAAGTATATTGGCAAGATGGCGGGCAAATTGTACCACCACAAGATGGCGAAATTATTGCCGAAATAGAAGCATTAAAATACAGTGATATTAACTTTTCAGCAAATGAAACTTTAATTGAATATATTGATTCCGAAATTGATGATGCATTTATAAAATCAACAATCGAAAATGCAAGTTTTAATACACCAAAATCAGCTAAAGAAAATTTAAATATTGTTTTTACACCATTACATGGAACTTCTGTAAAATCAATTCCTGCCGTTTTAGCAAAAGCGGGTTACACGAATGTAAACATCGTAAAAGCACAAGAAATTCCAGATGGAAATTTTCCGACTGTAAAATCACCAAATCCTGAAGAACCGGAGGCATTGGCTATGGCAATCGCTTTAGCAGACGAAATAAAAGCTGATATCGTAATTGGTACAGATCCAGATTCGGATAGATTGGGAGTAGCTGTAAGAGATACAAATGGTAAAATGATGTTGTTAAATGGAAATCAAACCATGGTAGTAATGACGGCATTTTTACTAGAACAATGGAAACGTGCCGACAAAATTACAGGAACTGAATTTATTGGTTCTACAATTGTTTCGACTCCAATGATGCTTGAACTAGCAAGTGCTTACGGAATTGAATGTAAAGTGGGATTAACAGGTTTCAAATGGATTGCGAAATTTATTAAAGACTTTCCAAATCAGCAATTTATTGGCGGTGGCGAAGAAAGCTTCGGATATATGGTTGGTGATGCTGTAAGAGACAAAGATGCCGTTGCAGCAAGTTTATTGGTTTGCGAAATTGCCGCACAAGCCAAAGCTTCAGGAAGTAGTTTATTTAAAGAACTGATTAACTTATACTTAGATTTCGGTTTTTATAAAGAACATTTAATATCTTTAACAAAAAAAGGCAAAGAAGGATTGGTAGAAATCAATCAAATGATGATAGATTTACGTGACAATCCTATGGAAACCATCAACGGACAACGCGTTGTTTGTATTGAAGATTACCAAAATACATCGGCTCGTGATTTAATTAATAATGAAACGTTTAATTTGGACATTCCAAAATCGAATGTATTGATATATTATTTAGAAGATGGTACTAAAATATGTGCTAGACCAAGCGGAACCGAACCGAAAATTAAATTCTATTTTAGCGTCAACGCTATTTTAGAAGCTGCCAAAGATTTCGAATCAGCCAATGCATTTTTAGATGCCAAAATTCAGAACATCATCACTGAAATGAAATTAAACTAATGGATCAAAATTTAAAAAAAATAATTCCTTTTGCATTAAAATATAAAAGAAATGCCATATTAAATGTTGTGTTCAACGTTTTTTATGCATTTTTCTCCACTGTTTTAATGATGTCATTATTACCAACTTTAGATGTTTTATTTAAACTAACTGAAAAAGTCATTAAAAAACCAGAGTATACTGGAATTGGAGAAATTAGCAGCTTTAGTCAAGAATATTTAGCGTTTTATATTACAAAATTAAATGATTTTTATGGCGCAAAATATGCATTATTATTAGTCGTCGGGATTGTTATAATTACAGCTCTTTTTAAAAATATTTTTAATTATTTAGCCTCTTACCAAATTACGATTCTAAGAAATGGTGTTTTAAAGGATTTACGAGAAAAACTATATAGTAAGATTGTGCATTTACCAATATCCTACTATTCTGATCAAAGAAAAGGTGATGTAATGACCAAAATGCTAGGTGATGTGGGTGAAGTTCAAAATTCCTTTTTTCAAATTTTAGAATTAGTTGTAAGAGAGCCATTGACTATCATTTTTTCAATTTTTGCGATGCTTGCAATAAGCGTAAAATTAACTTTATTTGTTTTTATTTTCATTCCTATTTCTGGCCTAATTATTTCTAGAATTGGTAAAAACTTAAAAGCAAAGTCAATTAGAGTCCAAAATGAACAAGGAGTATTTATTTCAACTTTAGATGAAACCTTAACGGGATTAAAAGTCGTAAAAAGTTATAATGCAGAAAATTCATTTATACAAAAATTCAATGATTCCTTAGAAAGATTACTAAAATTAACAACTAGTATAGCCAACAAAAACAACCTTGCATCACCATTGAGTGAGTTTTTAGGAATTGTAACAATTGCAGTTTTGCTTTGGTTTGGAGGTATTATGGTTTTAGAAGATTTTTCGCTTAAAGGAACAGAATTTATAGTATATATTGGACTGGCATATACTATTTTAACCCCAGCAAAAGCAATTTCTAAAGCGTCTTACCAAGTAAAAAGTGGTTTGGCTGCCGCCGAAAGAGTTTTTACGTTGTTAGAACAAGAAAATATTGTAGTTAACAAACCAAATGCATTCGTAAAACATACTTTTGAAAAAGGCATTTCAGTAAAAAATATCAACTTTGCCTATGAAGATGATAATGTATTGAAAAACTTTTCGTTTGAAGTGGAAAAAGGTAAAACAATTGCTTTGGTTGGACAATCAGGTTCCGGAAAAAGTACGATTGCTAATTTATTAACCCGGTTTTACGATATTCAAGAAGGTTCAATTGAAGTGGATGGTGTAGAAGTTAGAGATTGGGATATGCATGCATTGCGTGGATTGATCGGATTGGTTACACAAGATTCAATCTTGTTCAACGAATCTATAAAAAATAATTTACTTATTGGAAAACCTAATGCCACTGATGAAGAAATTATTGAAGCTTTAAAAATTGCTAATGCCTATGAGTTTGTTGCTGCATTACCAAATGGAATTGATACCAATATTGGTGATGCTGGTGGAAAATTATCGGGTGGACAAAAACAACGTTTATCTATTGCCAGAGCCGTGTTGAAAAACCCACCAATTATGATTTTGGATGAAGCCACTTCTGCTTTAGATACGGAAAGTGAAAAATTGGTTCAAGATGCTTTAGAAAAAATGATGCAAAACCGAACATCTATTGTAATTGCGCACCGTTTATCCACCATTCAAAAAGCAGACAACATTATTGTAATGCAAAAAGGTGAAATTGTAGAACAAGGTAAACACGCCGAATTAATTGCTAAAAACGGAATGTATGCTAGGTTAGTAGCTTTACAAAGTTTAGAATAAAATTCGTAAAGAAAATATTCAACTACTTTATTGTCTTTAAAATTTACAACGTAATAATGGATGGTGTCTTTTTATAAGGATTTTAATAAATTAAAAATCTGTTACATCCGTCAAATCTGCGTTCCTAACTTTAAATTCTCATACTTAATTTTAAATTAAAAGTTCTTGTAGTTAAATAATTTGGCACACCATATTGCGTTTTGGTATATACATCTCGCACCCAAGTATTGGTAATAGAGTTTTGATTATTAAACATATTATAAATTTCAAAACCCAAACTAAATTCAGAAAAATTAGCTAACCATTTTCTATGTCCTCCTAATTTTGCATCTTTAAAAACATAGGAAAATCCAGTATCGGCTCTTCTGTAATCGTTTAAACGCGTTTGATATAAATAGGGATCAGCATAAGCTGGCGAACCACCAGGTAATCCAGTATTATAAACTAAATTTAGGTACATTTTTAAACTAGGAATATTGGGCATGTAATCTTGAAATAAAATAGCAAATTTTAATCGTTGGTCTGTAGGACGTGCTATAAAACCTTTTCCACCTTGATTTTCTTCTGTTTTTAAATATCCAAACGTAAACCAAGATTCTACGCCAGGAACAAACTCACCATTAAGTCTTCCATCAATTCCGTAAACATAAGCAGTGGCGTTGTTATTTGCTTCATATCTAATTCGTACATTATCAATTGTATAAGCGTTTACATCTGTCATGGTTTTGTAATAGGCTTCACTCACTAATTTAAAAGGTCTGTTCCACATTTGAAAACTATAATCGTGTCCAAAAACAAAATGAACAGATTTTTGATCTTTTACATTTGGCTTTACAGAACCATCACTGGCACGTAATTCTCTATAAAATGGTGGTTGATTATAAACTCCGACTGAAAAACGAAAAACCATTTCTTTATCCCAATTTGGTTTTAAAATAAATTGTGCTCTTGGAGAAAATGTAAATTGATTGGTTCCAGAGATTTCGTTATTTGAAGCCAGCCAACTTTGTCCTCGAACTCCAGCATTTACATAATAAGTATGCGATCCAATCAAACCTTCATAATTCCAATTTAAGTAGGAATTGAATCGATTAATTGTGGTGTTATTTTTAGCACGAACGTTTTGGTAAGGCGCTAAAGGTCCAAAATAAGGATTATATGGTTGGTCATTTATATATTCTAATTCTGGATTTGGCAACGAAAATCCTGCGGAATCAATAACTTCCCACTCTACTACCCTATCTCTAATATTTTCGAAATTATGCTTGAAGCTCCATTCAATAGCATTATCATCATTTAATTTATGATTTCCCTTAATTTCATTCGTTACAATTAAGGCATCTAAATTATTTCTTGCATGATTTAGTTGCGATCCAATGCCGCGAGAGAAAACAACATTACCAAAAGTTTCAGAACCAATATTTGCATCTACTTCTCCTAAGCGATATTGTGCTAAAATATCATAATACTCTTGTTCTACAGTATGATAAACCGATGAAATATATTTGTACTTATTATTCTTGTTAGGTTCAAAAACAGATTTTATCGCGCCAAAAAAGGTCGTGTATGTATCTTTTTCTTGTCCTTCATACTGAATTAATAACGCAATTGGTTCGCTTATAGTTCCGAAATTCGTCTGACGAGAAGTTGGCTGATAATTATAATTGTTTTGTGCAATATTTCCTAAGAAACTAAAATTCCATTTGGTATTTAAATTAAAGTTAAACAGCGATTGCACATCTAAAAATGAAGGTTGATAATTGGTTTGTGTTTCCTGACTTTTTACTAATAGCGCATTATTTCTATAACGGATTCCTGTAATATTGCTCCATTTTTGATTTTTGGATACGCCTTCTGCAAAAATACTTCCACCTAAAAAACTAGCTTCTAAACCTGCGTGAAATGTTTTTGGATTTCGATATGCAATATCTAAAACAGAAGACAATTTATCTCCATATTTGGCTTGAAAACCACCGGCATAAAAATCAATATTTTGTACCATATCGGTATTGGTAAAACTCAAACCTTCTTGTTGCCCAGAACGAACTAAAAACGGACGATAGACTTCAATTTCGTTTACATAAACTAAATTTTCATCATAATTTCCACCACGTACAGCATATGAGGTACTTAATTCATTATTTGAATACACACCGGGAAGTGTTTTAATTAAATTTTCAACTCCGGCATTTCCTCCAGGAATACGTCTTAATAAAACTGGAGAAAGTGCTGTAGCTCCATTGATATTTCTGTTTTTTCCAGTAATAACTACAGTTTCAATTACTTCATTAATAGTTCCTAAAATGGGATTCCATTCAAAATCTTCATTAGGTTTTAAATTGACTTTATACGTTGATTTCTTAAATGACGAAATGTAAAATGAAATGGTAATTTCTACATTAGCAGCAATTTCTAATTCGTAAAAACCATTTTTATTGGTGCTTGTATTCGATGTAGGGGAACTTACCGAAACATTTTCAATTGGCAACTGATTTTCGTTTAAAACAACCCCTTTAATTCTGGCTTTTTGAGCAAACGAAAAGGTAGAAATAAATATAAAAAACAGAACAATTCGAAATAACTTACTATGTATAAGCATACTTAATATATAAAATTTGATGTAAATGTGGCTGTATTATCTAATTTATCCGTAACCACAATTTTAATGGTATTGTTTCCAGGAATTACTCTATCATCTTCAAAATTATGAATTAATTTTTTGGTTTTATAATCGTATTCCATTAATATCCATTCATTATTTAAATAGGCGTTGTAACTATCAATACCTGAAAGCACATCGTTAATAGATACACTTAACGTTTTTAACTTAGATATATTGCTGTTTTCAATAAAATTAGGATTGTAAATTCGGGGCGGCACGTTATCAATGCCTACTTTATACTTTCCAAATGATTTTACCTTAGCAGATATTTTAGTTCCTTTTTTGAAAGAAGTATTATATTCTAGATTGTAACCTGAAACTGTTCCTACAAAAGATTTCTTTTGTTCTTCCTCAGACAAATCTGAAATATCTAAAGTTACTGTTAATGCGTTTTGAATGGCTTCAAAAGTATTTTCTAGATCCAAAACTCCATTTTTTTCAGCAATATTTAAGGTTGCATTTTGATACAAAGTAAGCGGTGGAAAATAAACGGCAGTTTTTTCAAACTCAAAATTATATTCTGATTTGTACTTTATAAAATAATTTTCTTTTGAGACTGTTTTTGATGATGCAGGAAATTGAATTGCTTTTTCATAAGAAATTGGAACATTTACAACTGTTGTATTTCCATGAAAATCAGAAACCACAATTTTATAGGTATAATTTACATTGGGTTTAACATCTATAAAACCATTTTTAGTATTCTTGTTAATAATAGATAATGGATAATTTTCTTTGATAAATAATTTTTGAAAGCGTTGTTTTAATTTTTTGAATGTATTGAAATCAATAAAATAATTAACGTGTTTGGATTCGTCAAAAGCGAACGTTTCAAATTCGTATTTAAAATTTGGTGATCCGTTTAAAAAACTTTCAACTTTATAAATTCCGGTTTTGTTGTACTTATTAGTAGACAAATCAAAGGAATTAAGCGCAAAACCAATTTTTCCATTCGAAACGACTTTAGTAGCTAAAAAAGTACCGTCAACTTGTTTTTGTAAAGACAAACTGACTGGATTTCTGCTTTTATTTACGTAGGTTGAATCATTTGCAGGATAAACCATCAAACTAGAAATAACAGGATTAAATTCATCTTTAATTAGCTTGTTCATACCAAAAGCCATTGGATTGATAATTTTTTCAGAAGCTGTATCTCTAAATTCAAAATGCAAATGTGGGCCTCCACTACCGCCAGAGTTACCTGTCAATGCAATAATTTCTGATTGTGATACTTTTATGTTGCTGGGATATAATTCTACTTCAAAACTTTTCTGACGGTATTGTTGTTCTTTAACGTATGCTTCTATTTTATCGCTAAACTGTTGTAAATGTCCGTAAACTGTTGTGTATCCATTTGGATGAGCTATATATAAAGCTTTTCCGTAACCAAAAGGCGAAACTTTAATTCTAACAATCATTCCATCGGCAGCAGCATATACTGGTAAGCCTTCAATATTATTGGTACGAATATCTAAACCTGAATGAAAATGATTGGAACGTAATTCGCCAAAAGTACCTGATAAATTTATTGGAATATCTAATGGAGAACGAAAATAACCCGTTGGATATTGAGCAAAAATTACTTGAGTTATAAAGAAAAATAGTAAACAACACTTCTTCATTCTGAATCTGATTTATGCTAAAATAGTAAATTCGATGGCAAAAACAAAAACAAAATTCATTTTCAATCTTATTTTCAACTTTTCTTGAATTTTGACTCTAATTTTCGGATTTTTCGGACTAACTCTTTACTTTAAAAAACTTACCTAGCAAATTTCTAATCACAAAATTAATATCGCTAGAGACTTTGAAATAGAAATGTAATGCCAAATATACAACTGAAATGAGTAGCGATTTTAAGACAATATTAATTATCGGATGAAAAGGAAATTCCCAAAAATAAAAAGCAAAAAACAAAATTAAAGTGATTACAAATGAAATTATAGTGTTTTTAGTAAACGGAAATAATTTCATTTTAAAAACTACGAACAATAATTTTGCTAAACTGTACATTCCAATGGCTATTAAAGTTGCCAAAGCCGCTCCGTTTATGCCATATTTTGGTATGAAAATTAAATTTAATCCTACGATTACAAAAACCAATAAAACACCTAAAAGCAAAACCGTTTTGTAATATTTTGAATTAAAAATGATAGCATTATTATTACCTAAAATCACATCAAAATATTTTGATAAACCAATTGTAAAAACAACAAACAATCCTTGATCATAACCTTCATCAGGTAAAATTTTATAAACTTGATTGATATTTACCAAAATACCAATGTAAATTAAACCGCCAATTACTTGAAGTGTCACTGACGATTTTTTATACAATTCATTTAATTCCTGCCATTTATTTTCGCTAATTAATTTAGCCGTAATTGGATAGGTTATTTGATGCATCGCCCGTTGAGGAACCGAAATTACCATAGCTAAATAAACCGCCATTGAATAAAATGCAATATTCTCAATTTTTAAAAACTGATTTATCATGTATTTATCAATATCTAAAAGCATATTGGCTACACTAGCGGAAAAAAGAATTAAAATAGTAAATACAAAAATGGACTTGGTATTTTTTGGAAATTTTTTATTTAGTTGAATGCGTTTAACCTTATTTGCGTAATAAATAATTACTAACAAACTAATCCCATAAACCAAAACCAAAGAATGGACAAATTGTGGTAATGTTATAAATTTAAAATAAACGGCAAAAAGTGAAATAGTTACTAATATTCTTACAAATACTTCTTTAACAAAAGATCCGAAAACCGATTTCATATGGGCACGTAACCAAGCATAAAAAATTTCAAAATAACCAATAAACAAAGCGATTATTGGAATTTCCCACACAAAATCATACACAATTGTGTTTTTTGACGATTCATACAAGGCAATATTTTCGTAAAAAAGATAAAACAACGCAAAAAACGGAATAATGATAAGTAATGGCAACAACAGCATATAACTAAAATAACTACTTAGCTCTTCTTCTGTTTTATTATTTTCATTAAAAAACTTTATCAAAGTATTTTGTATACCAAATGACATTATTGGATATAAAATATTAGCCGCCGATAGAACATAATTGGTTAAACCTAAATATTCCTTACCTAAAAAAACAGGATACATATACAAAATATTAATCGCACCAATAGCAAAACCAATAAAAGTGATGATGGTGTTTTTAATAGATTGTTTGATTACGATGCCCATATTTAGATTGTTAGATTTTTAGATTGTTAGAATGTTAGATTTGTGTTGTTAATTTTGTTTTTTGATATTGAATTTTGATATTGTCATTGCTAATTGTTTTGTCAAGTTTTTTCTACTATATTTTTGTAAACCGACTGCATTTACTTTTAAGTTGTTATCCAAATATTGACTAAAATAGCTTAAAATTTGACTTTTTAGCTCGTTTTTCTCGTTATATTGATAAAAAACGCCCGTATTTGTCTGTTTTATGATATTCTCGAAATCGGAATTCTTAGGTCCGATGGCTAAAATAGGTCTTTCGGATACCATATATTCAAAAAGTTTTCCTGGTATGATGCATTTTGTGTCCTCCGAATCAATTTCAATTAATAATAAAACTTGTGAACTTCTTTGATGTATCAAAGCTTCTTCGTGCGAAACATAACCTAAATTTTGAACAAAATTATCTAAGTTATATTCTGAAATGGATTGCAAAACTTCTCTGCTAACGGCTCCAATTAATTTTAATTTAAAATGATTTGCAAATGCTTCATTTTCATGGATTAATTCTGATAAAGATCCCCATAAAATTTTCGGATTTCTTTCCGATAAAAACGAACCAATATGCGCTAATGTAAAGTTTTCATCCAATGGCTTTCTTTCAATTTTCTCTACATCATAACCATTTGTAATCACTTCAATGGGTTGACTTGTAAGCATTTCGAATTCTAATTTTGTGGTTGGTGAAGTCACTAAAATGGTATCACAAGTCGTCAAAACTTCCTTTTCTAAAGCTTTGTGTTTGGCACGCGCCCATTTAGACAATTTTAGCTCTTTATGATAACCAATGGTCGTCCACGGATCTCGAAAATCAGCTATCCAATTTACTTTGATTTGTTTTTTTAATTCTAAACCAATTAAATGCAAACTATGAGGCGGACCTGTTGTTATTATGGTTTCAATATTGTTTTCTTGAATGTATTTTTTTAAATATTTCACCGAGGGTTTTACCCAAAAAACGCGAGCATCCGGGATAAAAATATTTCCACGAATCCAAAGCATTGCTTTTTCTATAAACGATTGCTTTTTCTTTTGAGTAATAATGCCCGCACCTAATTTCTTTGTTTTGTTTTTTGATAAAAAAGAAGCCAAAGCATACGGTTCGAAAATTTTGTTTCTCAAAATTATCGTTTTATCAGAAACATCAGAAAGTAATTTTTCATCAAGTAAAGGGTAACTAGGATTTTCTGGAATATATACAATGGGTGCTACACCAAAATCCGGAAGATATTTTACAAATTTTAACCAACGCTGGACGCCAGGTCCACCTGCTGGAGGCCAATAATATGTTATGATTAAAACTTTATTTGTACTCAAAGTCAATTATTTTATCTCAGCCAGATTTTTATGCTGCTTTCTCCAATAAAAAATCCCTAAACCTATAGCAATAAGCATTAAAAGAGTCGAAATCAAAGCAATTGTACTTCCTGTTTTTACTACTTCAGGTTCAAATTTAAACTCGATTTTATGTTTTCCTGCTGGAATTTCTAAACCACGTAATACGTAATTTACATTTAATATTCTAGCTTCTTTTCCATCAATTGTTGCTTTCCAACCTTTTTCGTAATACATTTCAGAAAATACTCCGAAACCATTTTTAGTATTGTTTGAAACGTATTTTAAATGATTTGGCTTGTAGGAATCTAAACGAATTATTGCTGTTGAGTCTTTTTCAAAAGAACTTTCTTTAATGTCATTAACTAATGAATTCATTACAACTTCCTCTTTAGTTTGCAACTTATCTAGAGCTTTCATTTCTTCATCACCAGATTTTACAAACTTAACTTTAGAAACAAACCAAGCACTTCCATTCGCATTCGGATTCTCTAACGATTGTGGATTGCCTTCTTCATTGGTTTTTAAAATATATTTCGCATTTAACATATTCAATACTTCAATATTGTTTTTCGCAATTTGATAATCGAAAAGTTCTTGCATTTTCTTAGGTTTAGCAGCATGATATCCACCGATGGATTGGTGATAGAAAGAAGTTCTTGCACTATTCATATTTCCATCTACATCAAAAACCCTAAAATGTGTGGTGTCTTCTAAAATAATTGCATCAGCTTCAGTAGGTTCGCCAAAAGGTCTCTCAATCTGACTTTTCGAAACAAAATCGTCTGCTTTTACGTAGTTTTTCGCAACAATAAATAAGTCTAACACCATTACAATTCCAACTAAAATGACAGTTGTAAATTGTGAAAACGTTTTTTTCGAATAGAAAAACAATATTCCAAAAGCCACTGCTAAAAATCCTAAAGAACGATAAATTGTAGACATATACATGTTCTCTCTGTCTTCTTTTAAGACTTTCATAAATTCAGGACCGTATTGTTGGGCGTACATTTTATCATTTTCGCAAGTAAAATCGAACATTCCGCTTCCAAAGTATAATAAAATTAAAATGCCACCAACAATTCCTACTGAATATAATAAAGGTTTTTTTCGTTCTGCTTCTTCAGCATTTAAATAGGCTGACAATCCTAAAATAGCTAAAACTGGCATACACAATTCTAATATAACTTGAATGGAAGAAACCGCTCTAAACTTATTATACATTGGCATGTAATTGATAAAAAAGTCGGTCAATACAGAAAAATTTTTACCATATGAAAGCAATAAGGATAAAACTACTGCTCCTGCTAAAGCGTATTTTATTCTTCTTTTTTCAAGAAACAAAGCTAAAACTGCTAATAAAAAAACTACAATTCCAATATAAGCGGGTGCGGCAACAATTGGTTGGTTTCCCCAATAGGTTGGCATGTGTTTTACCAAATCTCTAGCTTCACTTTCAGGAACATTTTGCCCTACAATAAATTGATACATTGATGATTTATCTCCCAAATCTTCTGCATTGGAACCACCAAATAATTTAGGTGCAATTAAGTTTAAACTTTCAGCAACTCCGTAACTGTATTGCGTTATGTAATCATAACTCATTGCATTGGTATCGGTTTTCTTTTTTCCGTTTTCATCAAAAGTTAAATTACTTGAACTTCTGGTAGAATATTTGGCATATTCGGCAGTTGCCAATAAGTTTGTAGCATTCGCACCAATGGCCAAAATAGCACCTAAACTTAAAATAGCGAATGATTTATATAAATGTTTGAAGTCTTTTTCTTTAACAATTTCGTAAATGTAAAATCCAATTACGAATGCAAATAAGAACAAGAAATAATACGTCATTTGAAAGTGATTCGCTTGAATTTCTAATCCGGCAGCGAGCATAGTTACAATTCCACCAATCAAATATCGTTTACTAAAAACAAAGATAATTCCTGCTAAAACCATTGGGATATATGCTATTGCATGCGCTTTTGCATTGTGTCCAACTCCTAAAATAATGATCAAATAGGTTGAGAAACCAAAAGCTAAGGCACCAAAAAAGGCTTGTAATGGTTTGACTTTTAAACTCATTAATAACAAATAAAAACCTAAGAAATATAAAAATAGATAATCGGCAGGACGAGGTAAAAATCGTAATGCACTATCTAAACTTTTAATATAATTATGAGGATATTTTGCACCTAATTGATACGTTGGCATACCACCAAATGCGCTATTTGTCCAATACGGCTCTTCATGAAATTCATTTCTAAAGTCGTTTTGTTCTTTTGCCATTCCGGTATATTGGGCAATATCCGATTGCATTATTTGTTTTCCAGACAAAACTGGATAAAAATAAATAATAGCAATGACTATAAAACCAAAAATGGCATATAAATGAGGGGCAAATTTTTCTAATTTCTTCATTTTACTTCTTTATTTATTATCCTACAAAAATAAAAAAATCTCCGCCATAACGGAGAAAATTAGTCAACTTCTTCATAATCGATATAATCACCAACTACTTTTTTATCTTTTT
>NZ_JBIPMS010000106.1:0-5605 GCF_044368995.1 Flavobacterium sp.
TTCCTTACGAACTTTTAAGTGTAAATATTCCGCAAAAGCTTCTGCTAATCTGTCACCTAAAGCTTTGGTTAAAATGGCATTATAATCGTCTAATTGGCTTTCAAATTCTGCTGCTTTTTCATCCACTCCAAAACCAGTTGTTACACAGAAACAGCCAATAAAATCCTGAATTTCAGTTTCTTTTGGTGCAATAAAATCCGCTAATGCAATATTGGTCGAACCAGCCGTTTTTTGAGATTGTTGTCTTAATGATAAAAAGGTTTTGGGCTTTGGGTTTTGGGCTAAAGGTTCTGAATATACTTCGATATCGTCATCATTAATTGTATTGGCTGGAAAAATTCCTAAAATTCCTTTTGCCGTGAACCATTTTTCAGAAACAATTTTGGACAACATATTTTGTGCATCTTTAAATAATTCAGTTGCTTGTTCACCAACGACCTCATCGGTTAAAATAGCAGGATATTTTCCATATAATTCCCACGATTGAAAAAAGGGTGTCCAATCGATAAAATCAACTAATTCTGACAATTCGACCTCAACTATTTTTGTTCCAATAAAATTAGGATGTTTGGGCTTATAATTATCCCAATTAATTTTGAATTTATTTTTACGAGCTGCATCAATTGTTAAGAAATTTTTCTCTCTAGCTCTATTCAAATAGCCATCTCGTAATGTATCATATTCCTTTCGTAAAGCTATTGAAAAATCTGTTTTTGATTCCGTATTTAATAAATTCGATGCAACGGTTACTGCTCTTGAAGCATCATTAACATGGACCACGGTTGCCTTATATTCTGGAGCTATTTTTACTGCCGTGTGTGCACGCGAAGTGGTAGCACCACCTATCATTATTGGGATTTTGATGTTCAACTTATCCATTTCTTTGGCCAAATACACCATTTCGTCTAATGATGGTGTAATTAAGCCACTCAAACCTATAATATCTACATTTTCTTTTATGGCCGCATCAATAATTTTTTCTGGTGGAACCATAACTCCCAAATCGATAATTTCAAAATTATTACAGGCCAAAACTACAGATACAATATTTTTTCCAATGTCGTGAACATCACCTTTTACGGTTGCCATCAATACTTTTCCAGCAGAAGACGAAGCGGTTGAATCTTTTTCTTCTTCAATATATGGTAATAAATAAGCCACTGCTTTCTTCATTACACGTGCTGATTTTACAACTTGAGGTAAAAACATTTTCCCGCTTCCAAATAAATCTCCAACCACGTTCATACCATTCATTAAGCTTATCTCTATAACTTCAATAGCTTTTTTGGCTTGTAATCTGGCTTCTTCAACATCAATTTCAATAAATTCGTCTATTCCCTTTACTAATGAATGGGTCAATCGTTCCTGAATGGACCCATTTCGCCATTCAGCTATAGCCTTTTCATTTATCTTAAAATCGCCTTTAAAACTCTCGGCTAAATCTAACAATCGTTCTGTGGCATCGTCTCTTCTATTTAAAAGAACATCTTCAACATGTTCTAATAATATAGGATCAATTTCATCGTAAATTTCTAACATTTCTGGATTAACAATTCCGATAGTCATACCATTTTGAATGGCATGATATAAGAAGGCAGAATGCATTGCTTCTCGTACTTTATCATTGCCACGAAAGGAGAAGGAAACATTACTTACACCGCCAGAAATATTAGCAAAAGGCAAGTTTTCACGAATCCATTTTGTTGCTTGGAAAAAATCTAATGCGTTTAATTTATGTTCATCCATACCAGTTGCTACTGGAAAAATATTAGGATCGAAAATAATATCTGCAGCAGGAAACCCAACTTGGTTAACCAAAATATCGTAACTTCTTTTACAAATTTCAATTCTTCTTTGGTAATTATCTGCTTGTCCAACTTCGTCAAAAGCCATTACAATTACTGCCGCACCATATCGTTTTACTAGTTTGGCATGATGGATAAAAACGGCTTCTCCTTCTTTTAAAGAAATAGAATTTACCACCGCTTTACCTTGTACAACTTTTAAACCTGCTTCAATAATTTCCCATTTAGAGCTATCAATCATTACGGGAACACGAGCAATATCTGGTTCGGCAGCAATTAAATTTAGGAATTTTGTCATAGCAAACACGCCATCCAACATACCTTCATCCATGTTAATATCAATAATTTGGGCACCACCTTCTACTTGCTCTCGAGCTACCGAAAGTGCTTCATCATATTTTTCTTCTTTAATTAAACGGAGAAATTTTCGGGAACCTGTAACATTCGTTCGTTCACCAACGTTCACGAAAATAGATTCTTCGGTAACGAAAAGTGGTTCTAACCCTGAAAGTTGTAAATTTATTTTATTTGATCTATTCATATTTTTATTTTTTGTCTACTCTGTCAAATAATACTTAACATTAACTAACTGAATGGATTGAATAACACCTAAATTAAGAGATGCTTGTTTGTCGTAAGAAAAAATACAACTAGAGTTAGGATTTATTTCAGTACAAGTAGAAGTTGCTCCATTTATAAAACCTGAAGAAGACACAAGACCGTCTGTATTAACTGTAAAATAAGGGAAACCTTTAATCACAAAATTATTTGGATTATTAAGTTTGATATCAAATTTTAATCTATTGGTATTATTTCCTGTGTCGGGGATAAAAGTGAAATTTAATACTTCATAACTAAAATTTTGTAATGGCGCTTGCTCTTGAATTGGAGTTTCCACATAATCACATGGAACTTCTGATTTAGATTCGGGAATATAAGCTGAACCAGTTGGTGTAATTATATTTCTACTTGGAATAGTAATTGTTTTTGTACAATTGTCAGTAGATGAACAACTAACTAAAGTACTAAAAACAATACTAAAAATTAATGTTATAAAATTTTTCATAAACTAAACTTTTCTTGGTTTAAATTCTTTAGCAACTTCTGCGATAGCTTTAATGTGATCGGGAGTTGTACCGCAGCAACCTCCTATTATATTTATCAAATTGTCATGTAAATATTCACGAATTAAAACCTGCATTTCCATTGGTGTTTGGTCATATTCTCCGAAGGCATTTGGCAAACCAGCATTTGGATGTGCCGAAATATTTAATTGAGTATTCATGGCTAAACGTTTTAAATAAGGCTTCAATTGATCTGCGCCTAATGCGCAATTGAAACCCACACTTAACAAAGGAATATGCTGGATAGAAATTAAAAAAGCTTCTACCGTTTGTCCAGATAAAGTTCTTCCAGAAGCATCTGTAATAGTTCCTGAAACCATAATTGGAATGTCTAAATTTCTTTCTTCTTTTACTTCTTCAATTGCAAAAAGTGCGGCCTTGGCGTTTAAGGTATCGAAAATAGTTTCAACTAAAAGTACATCCGAACCTCCATCTATTAATGCTTCAACTTGTTGTTTGTATGCGATTCGTAAATCGTCAAAAGTTACGGCACGATAGCCTGGATCATTTACATCTGGCGACATGGAAGCCGTTCTATTAGTTGGTCCTATAGAACCTGCTACAAAACGGGGTTGATTCGGATTTAAGGCAGTAAATTCATCAGCAACTTCTCTAGCAATTTTAGCGGATTGGTAATTTAATTCGTACACCAAATCTTCCATATGATAATCAGCCATTCCAATTGTAGTTCCTGAAAAAGTATTAGTTTCTACAATATCTGCACCGGCTTCAAAATACAAACGGTGGACTTCTTTTACAGCTTCTGGTTGTGTAATGGAAAGTAGGTCATTATTTCCTTTTAAAGGATGAGAAAAATCTTTGAAACGTTCGCCACGAAAATCTTCTTCTTCAAATTTATTGCGTTGTAACATCGTACCCATAGCGCCATCTAGAACTAAAATTCTTTCTTTAATGGCTTGAAGAATGCTGCTTTTGGCGGCTTGCGTTGAATTGTTGATATTAGTTAACATTTTTTATAGATATTATATTTTTTAAAATAAAAATCTTGAAATTTCTAAATGAAAAAGCAAGTTTCTAAGCGTAAAATTGATATCAGCGAAAAGTGTTAAATTTTCTAGTTATCTGTTTCCGACCAAAAAATCGGAATAGAATGTAGCACCTTCTACAAGTGTAGGGTTGCTAAGGTTTCAAAGGGTCTAATCCCTCCACCTTTCGTGATAACAATCAGTATGTTTATGAACAGCGCAAAGATAATAAAATAATCTAAAAAAGAAATATTTTCTAATTTTTTATTTTATTTTAGATAAATTTAGATAATTTTTCATTTAATATTAATTTTTAATGAAAAATAATCTATAAATGCATTTTGAGATTGAAAATAAAATTTTAATTACATTTTATGATTTATATATCAAATTGATTTTATAACTTTGTACCAGAATTAAAGAGGAAAAATTTGAACTGATTGCAACCTCGTAAAAAAATGCTAAAGCAGCATCTTTCCTACTTTAGTATTTCCTTGCAATTTTTTCGTTAATTATTATTTATTTTTTATAATTATGGCATATTTATTTACGTCGGAATCTGTTAGTGAAGGACATCCAGACAAAATTGCAGATCAAATTAGTGATGCATTAATTGATAATTTTTTAGCATTTGACCCATCATCAAAAGTAGCTTGTGAAACTTTAGTCACCACTGGGCAAGTAATTTTAGCTGGTGAAGTAAAATCTACTACTTATTTAGATGTTCAATCTATTGCACGTGATGTAATTAGAAAGATTGGCTACACAAAAAGCGAATATATGTTTGAAGCCAATTCATGTGGCGTTTTATCTGCTATTCATGACCAATCTGATGATATTAATAGAGGAGTTGACAGAGCTGCCGCTACAGATTTTGAATCGAAAGCTAACGCACAAGGCGCTGGTGACCAAGGAATTATGTTTGGTTATGCAACAAACGAAACAGTTGATTTAATGCCATTAGCATTAGATTTAGCGCATAAATTATTACAAGAATTAGCCGAATTACGTAGAGAAAATTCAGCGATAACTTATTTGCGTCCTGATGCAAAATCTCAAGTTACTTTAGAATACAATGATGATAATGTTCCTGTAAGAATTGATTCTATCGTAGTTTCTACACAACATGATGATTTTGATGAGGAAACTTCTATGTTAGCAAAAATTAAGAGAGATATTATAGAAATTTTAATTCCTAGAATTTTAGCTAAATACCCTCAATATGCTCATTTATTTAATGATAAAATTGAATACCACATTAACCCAACTGGAAAATTCGTAATTGGAGGCCCACATGGTGATACTGGTTTAACAGGTAGAAAAATTATTGTGGATACTTATGGTGGAAAAGGGGCTCACGGTGGTGGTGCATTCTCAGGAAAAGATCCAAGTAAAGTAGACAGAAGTGCTGCTTATGCTGCGCGTCATATTGCTAAAAACTTAGTTGCTGCAGGGGTGGCTAGCGAAGTTTTAGTTCAAGTTTCTTATGCTATTGGAGTGGCAAAACCATGTAACATTTATGTAAACACATACGGTACTGCTAAAAACGGTTTATTAGATTCTCAAATTTCTGATAAAGTAGCACAATTGTTTGATTTAAGACCTTATGCAATTGAGCAAAATTTAAAATTAAGAACGCCAATTTATAGCGAAACTGCTGCTTACGGACACATGGGACGTAAAAATGAAG
>NZ_JBIPMS010000107.1:0-5554 GCF_044368995.1 Flavobacterium sp.
CCAAGAACAGAAATCGTCCCAAACTAATTTATAAGTCGCCATTAACGCTTCTGATAATCTGTATTTTTCGAAATTATCTTCAATTTCTAATAGGGTTTGTTGCAGTTTTGCTTCGTACCATTCAATTGCTACTTTTGAAGATTCTGGTTGTGGAATAGTTTCAGAAACTTCCCAACCTTTAATCAATTTAAAGGCATTCCATATTTTGTTCGTAAACGCTTTTCCTTGATTACATAATTCTTCATCAAATAAAATATCATTTCCTGCAGAAGCACTTAATAATAATCCCACACGAACTCCGTCTGCACCAAATTTTTCTATTAAACCTAATGGTTCAGGAGAATTCCCTAATGATTTAGACATTTTTCTTCCTTGACTATCACGAACTAATCCTGTTAAATATACATTTTTAAAAGGCTTAGTATCAGTATTTTCGTAACCTGCGATAATCATACGGGCTACCCAGAAGAATAAAATATCCGGACCAGTTACTAAATCGTTAGTTGGATAATAATATTTAAAATCTTCATTTTCTGGATCCATAATTCCACCAAAAACCGACATTGGCCATAACCATGAAGAGAACCAAGTATCAAGTGCATCAGCATCTTGGCGTAGGTGTTCAGTGGTCAGTTCTGAGTTGGCAGTTTTTACTTTAGCTAAAGCTAAAGCTTTTTCTTTTGTTTCAGCTACAACGAAATCTTCTTTTCCATCACCATAAAAATAGGCCGGAATTTGTTGTCCCCACCACAATTGTCGAGAAATATTCCAATCGCGAATGTTATTTAACCAATGCGCATACGTATTATTGAAACGACTAGGGTATAATTTGATTTCGTCAGATTCTAAAACCGCATGAATAGCTGGCTTCACTAAATCTTCCATTTTAAGGAACCATTGATCAGATAAACGAGGTTCGATAACACATTTCGTTCTTTCAGAAGTACCAACATTGTTAGTATATTGTTCTACTTTATCTAAAGCATTGATTGAAGTTAATTCTGTTTCAATTTCTGTGCGAACTACGAATCTATCTTTCCCTTCATAATGTAATCCGAACGAGTTTAAAGTAGCATCTTCATTAAAAATATCGATAATTTCTAAATTGTGCTTGTCACCTAAAGTTTTATCGTTAACATCGTGAGCTGGCGTTACTTTTAAACATCCTGTACCGAATTCTAAATCCACATATTCATCTTCAATAATCGGAATAATCTTTCCAGAAATAGGTACGATGGCTTTTTTTCCTTTTAAATTGAAATGTCTTTCATCATTCGGATTGATACATATGGCAGTATCTCCGAAAATAGTTTCAGGTCGAGTAGTGGCAACCACTAGATAATCTGAAGAATTTTCGATTTGATACTTGATGTAATATAATTTTCCTTGACGTTCTTCAAAAATTACTTCTTCGTCAGATAAGGTTGTTTTTGCTTCTGGATCCCAGTTTACCATTCGGTAGCCTCTGTAAATCAATCCTTTATTGTATAAATCTACAAACGAACGAATTACAGAAGCTGACATGTCAGGATCCATAGTAAATTTAGTTCGTTCCCAATCACAAGAGCATCCTAATTGTTTTAGTTGTTCTAAGATTGTTCCGCCATATTTATCTGTCCAATCATAAGCGTGTTTTAGAAATTCATCACGAGTTAAATCGAATTTATCAATACCTTCCGATTTTAATTTTGCAACAACTTTAGCTTCTGTAGCAATAGAGGCGTGGTCTGTACCAGGAACCCAACAAGCATTGAAACCTTTTAAACGCGCACGACGTATTAACACATCTTGAATGGTATTATTCAGCATATGACCCATGTGTAATACACCTGTTACATTTGGTGGTGGAATTACTATAGTATAAGGTGTACGGTGGTCTGGAGTGGAATGAAAATAGTTGTTTTTCATCCAATAGTCGTACCATTTTTTTTCTACGGATTTGGCGTCAAATTGGGCTGGTATCATTTATATTTTGTTAATTGTAAATAATTGCGTCTTTTGGTATACTTTTTGAAATGTATCTGCAAAAGTAATTATATAAAATAGAATAAAAAAAATGTATTTACTTTTTGTTAGTTAGTTTAAATAACATATTTTTACAATTCTCAAATTAATAAAAAATGAAAAAGGTAGTACTTATTTTAGGTTTAATGGTAACCAGTTTATCAGCTTATGCACAAAGTGGTGCAAAAATTGAATTTAAAGAAGAAACCATTAATTATGGTGATGTTTATAAAGGTGTAGATTCAGGAAAAAGAACTTTTGAATTTACCAACACCGGTGATGTGCCATTGATTATTAAAGATGCTAAAAGCAGTTGTGGATGTACCGTTCCAACAAAACCAACTGAACCAATTGCTCCAGGAAAAACGGGTGTTATTGAAGTACAATACAATATGAATCCAGGGCCTATTAGTAAAACAATTACAGTTGATACTAATGCCGTTAACAAAGAAAACGGAATGGTTGCTTTACGAATTAAAGGAACTGTTTTAGTAAAAGAAGAGAAAAGTATTTTAGAAAAAAAGCCTGCTGGACCAGTATCTAAATAAAAATGATAAACACAAAAAAGTCCTGATTTCTCAGGACTTTTTTTTATACTAAGTTTTAAATTACCAAGCTAAATTTACTTTTAATTCAAAATCGTCACTAATTGTTTTGTCTCCTAAATCTGAGAAAAATGAACCAGAACCGTATTTTATATCGTATTTTGTTCTGTCTACTTTTAATGTAGTGGTAGCAATATTTCCATTAACTGTAATGTCGAAAGTAATTGGTTTTGTAATTGCTTTGATAGTTAAATCTGCAGTTACAGTATATAAACCGTTTCCTTTTCCACTAATAGTTTTGAAAACTAAGTTGGCTGTTTTATGTTTTTCAACCCCAAAAAAGTCTTCTGCTTTTAAATGTCCGTCTAAGTTTTCTTTTCCTTGACCTGGTCTTAAATCCGTAGTGTTAATTGTTGTCATGTCAACAGTAAATGTACCTCCTTGTAGTACTTTACCTTTAAATACTAAAGCTCCACTTTGTAAACCAATAGTTCCAGAATGGGAACCTGTTACTTTTTTCCCTGTCCAAACGATACCGCTTTTTGCTGCATCAATTTTTTTTGTTTGTTGTGCATTTACCGTAAATGTTGCCAATGTTACTAATGCTACTGCAATTGTTTTTAAATTTGTCATGTTTGTTAAATATTTAGTTATTAAATTGATTCAAATAATTCAGATATTGATTTTCTTACTTTTGCATAATGTTGTGTAGCATCTTCATTATGTCTGTAACCTATTGTTGCTACTAAAGTGGCGTGTAATCCTTTTTCTGTTAAACCTAAAATTTCGTTATATTTTTCTGGGATAAATCCTTCCATAGGAGTAACATCAATTTTCAATTCAGCTGCAACATTTAATAAATTGGCTAATGCCAAATACGCTTGTTTTTGTGACCAAATAAATTGTTTTTCTGGAGTTAAAGTAGTGATATTACCAATCATAAAATCAGCATAAGCTTTTATACTTTCTACTGGAATATTTCTAGTTTTGGCCATATTCTCTACAAAATTATTTATGTATTCAGAGTCTACATTAGTAATACTTGCAAAAACAAATAGGTGAGAAGCGTCTGTAATTTGACTTTGTCCCCAAGATGCTGGTTGTAATTGTTTTCTAATTTCTTCATTTTCAACAATTATAACTTTATAAGGTTGCAACCCATAAGAAGAAGTACTTAGCTGAATGGCTTCTTTTAAAATTTCTAAATCTGAATTAGAGATTTTTTTTTCGCTGTTAAATTTTTTGGTAGCGTAACGCCAATTCTGATTTTCAATAAATGTGCTCATAATTAATTTCTGTACTTTTCTAATAAATTATTTAATTGGGTTAATTCTTCTGTTGTTAAATTGTTTGCTAAACTATTTTCGTGTTCAATTACTATTGGATCTAAATTTTTTAAAATTTCCAAACCTTTATCTGTAATTGTAATTTCCATTTTTCTTTTATTTGACGGACAAATTTTACGGATTACCAATTCTTTTATAATTAATTTGTCTACCAAACGAGTGGTGTTGCTATTTTTAGAAATCATTCGTTCTTGAATAACAGACATATTTGCTGGTTTTCCTTTTTGACCTCTTAAAATGCGTAACACATTATATTGTTCGCTCGATAAATCAAATGGTTTTAATATTTCTAAAAAACGATCTGCAACAATACTTTTTGAAAAAGATAAATTGAGAATTACCTTTTTTGCTAAAGATAATTCAACTGTACTTTTTATTTCTTCTTCAATTTTCATCACTATTTTTATTTGTAGGTACAAATGTAATTAAATTATTTTATTTGTATATACAAACGTTATTAAATTAATGTTAAATTTTAAAATTAATTCTAAAATACTGAAATTAGAGGTTGGCGATGGAAAATAAATTTTTATATCTAAATTCTTATTGTAAATTTGATGAAAATTAAGTGTTTATGAATTTAGAACAAAAAGAGTGGTGGGAAGGCTTTTTAACCACTGAGAACGCAGCTATATTAGACGTAAGAACAGAAGAAGAAGTAGCAAACGGTTACATTCCGGAAGCTATAAATATCGATATATATAAAGGTCAAGGTTTTATTTACCAAGTAGAAGAGTTGGATAAAGAAAAAACCTATTTTGTTTATTGCTTAGCTGGAAGTAGAAGTGCTCAAGCATGCGGCATTATGAAACAATTGGGTTTTGAAAATGTTTATAATCTTGTAGGAGGCATTTCGCAATGGGAAGGCCCTATTGAAAATTAAATTTAGCAAAGTTGCTTAATGAAGAATTATAAAAATAGTTTTTTTTATTTGATAGTTGTTGGCATATTTTCTGCTTTAATTTATTGGACAATTAAAAACGGAAAATTATTAGAAAAATCTGATGTATTAAAAGTAGTTTCAAATGAAAACTCATATTATCAGGAGTTTTTAGATTCTTTGCACCATAATCTTACCCATCCGTTAGCTATTTTATTAGCCCAAATTGTTACGATAATTTTAGTAGCCAGATTTTTTGGTTTAATTTGTAAAAAAATCGGGCAACCTTCAGTAATTGGTGAAATTATTGCAGGTATTGTTTTAGGACCCTCATTTTTTGGAAGTTATTTACCAGAATTTTCTGTATTGTTATTTCCAACTACTTCCTTAGATAATTTAAAATTTTTAAGTCAAATAGGCTTGATCTTTTTCATGTTTGTTGTAGGAATGGAATTGGATTTAAAAGTACTCCGAAATAAAGCCAAAGAAGCCGTAATTATTAGTCATGCCAGTATAATTATTCCTTTTACATTAGGATTGGTTTTAGCTTACACAATTTACACAGATTTTGCTCCAAAAGGAATTGAATTTATTTCTTTCGGATTATTTTTAGGCATCGCAATGAGTATTACAGCCTTTCCTGTTTTAGCCAGAATTGTGCAAGAACGTGGGTTGCAAAAAACAAAAATTGGGGCTATGGTTATCACTTGCGCTGCGGCAGATGATATTACCGCTTGGTGTTTGTTAGCTGGGGTAATAGCAATTGTAAAAGCCGGTTC
>NZ_JBIPMS010000108.1:0-5541 GCF_044368995.1 Flavobacterium sp.
GCGTCATGGTAAAAAAGAGAACAGATAGAATCGTATTCGAAAACGTGCAAATCCTTGATGCCGGTGCAAAAGGTGTATCAGTGGCAAAAGCGCCAGATGGTAAAGTGATTTTTATTCCGAATGTAGTACCCGGAGATGTAGCCGACATTCAAACCATGAAAAAAAGAAAAGCTTTTTATGAAGGAAAAGCCATTAAAATTCACGAATTTTCAGAACACAGAACAGAACCAATTTGCGAGCATTTTGGTGTTTGTGGCGGTTGTAAATGGCAAAACATGAAGTACAGCCAACAATTACATTACAAACAAAAAGAAGTATACAATAACTTGAAACGCATCGGAAAAATTGAAATGCCTGAATTTGAACCCATTTTAGGTTCGGAGAAGCAATTTTTTTATAGAAATAAAATGGAATTCGGATTTTCATCTACTCGTTGGATGACACAAGAGGAAGTCGTATCTGGGGCAGAATTAGACAATAAAAATGCGGTGGGATTTCATATTCCAAGAATGTGGGATAAAATTTTAGACATAACGAAATGTTATTTACAAGAAGATCCGTCAAACGATATAAGAAATGAAATTCGTCGATTTGCGAATGAAAACAACTTGTCATTTTATAATCCTCGAACCAACGAAGGTTTATTGAGAACATTAATGATTAGAACCGCTTCTACAGGTGAATTGATGATTTTAATTCAGTTTTTCGAAAAAAATAAATCGGAAATTGAATTAATGATGCAATTTTTAGCAGCACGTTTTCCTGATACTACTTCCTTACAATATGTTATCAATCAGAAAATGAATGATACGATTTATGATCAAGACATTATTACTTTTAACGGTAGAAATTACATTTTAGAAGAAATGGAAGGGTTGCATTTTAGTATTAATGCCAAATCATTTTATCAAACCAATTCTCAGCAAGCGTATGAATTATATGCCATTACACGTGATTTCGCTGGACTAACCGGCGAAGAATTAGTGTATGATTTATATACAGGAACAGGTACAATTGCGCAATTTGTTTCGAAAAAAGCGAAAAAAGTAATTGGTGTTGAAGCGGTTCCTGAAGCAATTGTAGACGCTAAAGAAAATGCCACGAGAAATAATATTACCAATTGCGAATTTTTTGTGGGTGATATGAAAAACGTTTTTAATGATGATTTCATCAACAAACACGGACATCCAGATGTAGTAATTACCGATCCGCCAAGAGATGGAATGCATAAAGACGTAGTCGCGCAATTATTAAAAATTGGGGCTGAAAAAATTGTGTATGTAAGTTGTAATTCGGCAACACAAGCGCGGGATTTGGCTTTGTTAGACGAAATGTATAAAGTTACACGAGTGCGACCAGTAGATATGTTTCCGCAAACACATCATGTTGAAAATGTTGTGCTTTTAGAAAAAAGATAAGATATGAAACAGCTATTTCTATTACTCTTGCTTAGTGTTTTCTTTTCGAGTTGCGAAAAAGATGATATATGCGATGCTAATACACCAACAACTCCAAAAGTTGTGATTGAATTTTACGATGTTACCAATCCAACAACGCTTAAAAACGTAACCAATCTAGGTGTAATCGCACCCGGATTTACAAATGGTTTTGGATTTACAGCAACTAGTAAAATAAAAGTGCCGCTAAAAACATTTGAAGATTCATCGGTTTTACATTTCATTCGAAATGGAAGTATTGATCCAACAACAGACGATAATTTAGACGAAATTACATTTAATTACAATCGGAAAACAGTTTTTGTTTCTCGTGCTTGCGGCTATAAAACGTTATTTACTCTAAATTCAACTAATCCAATTACAGTAACACCTGATTCAAACAATTGGATTCAAAGCGTTATTGTTTCACAACCTAATATTGAAAACGAAGATGAAACACATATTAAAATATATTTTTAGTCTTATTTTTTTGCTGCTGTTTTCAGGAAATGGTGTAGCACAAGAAAAAGATACTTTAAAAATTCCTCAACGTTATGGTTTAAGGTTAGGCGTTGATGCGCATAGATTAATTAAATCATTATACGATTCAAACTACAAAGGTGTAGAATTGGTTGGTGATTATCGATTTACTAAGAAATTTTATGCTGCTGGGGAATTAGGTAGCGAAGAGAAAACCACAGTAGACGACAATATTAATTACACAACAAAAGGAACCTATTTCAAAGTTGGGTTTGATTATAATAGCTATGAAAATTGGCTTGATATGGAAAATATGATTTTTATAGGAATGCGAGCTGGTGTTGGAAGTTTTAATCATAAATTAAATAGCTTTACTATTTATCAACCTGGTAATTATTACGGAATAAACAACAGTACTTCCGTTCAAGAATTCAATGGACTTTCTGCAAGTTGGATTGAAATAGTAAGTGGTTTAAAAGCCGAAGTTGTAAATAATTTATATGTTGGATTTTCCTTGCGATTAAATTATTTAATGTCAAATAAAGACCCTGAAGGCTTTGCTAATTTATACATTCCTGGTTTCAACAAAACCTATGAAAACAGCAAATTTGGTGCTGGATTTAATTACACCTTAAGCTATTTTATCCCATTTTACAAAAGCAAAGAGAAAGCAAATTCCAAAATTATAAGTTTTAAAACACAATAATTAAAAAATTCCAAATCCCAAACTTATCGTAAATTTGGAATTTAGCATTTTTATTTTTGGAAATTGAATTATTTTATCTCTTTCACCCCTTTCATAAAAAACCATTTCATAAACAGTTTTTCGCCTTCATTGGTTTTTACTACTTGAAATTTTGGCGCTAAAATAGTAGCTACTAAAAATGCGGCTAACGGAATTTGCCAACTAGTAAATCCTGTATACGTAGCAACAATAAAACGAAATGTAATGAAAAGGATTAAAAATCCTAACATATTATAAACTAATGATTTGGTTTGTTTTGACATAATTTAAAAATTTTATTCCTCTGAATTCTCTTCTCTATTTTGAAATTTAGTTCGTTTGCTTCCGGCATACATTTCGTATTTTACTAAACGTGCTTCTAACTTTCCATTAAATAATTTTATTTTTCTACTTGGCCGTAATCCTACAAATTTTAAGGCTTCCAAATTTGCAGTAATAAACCAAGCGTTTGTTCCTGGATAATTCTGCTTCATGGTGTCACCAATCTCTCTGTAAAAACGTTCCATTTCTATGTTTAAACGTTCACCATAAGGTGGATTGAAAACAATATGCAATGGTCCTTCTACTTCCTTTTCAGATTGAAAGAAATCAGCTTGCTTTATTGTAACATATTCGTCTAAATTGGCGTTTTTAATATTGTCTTTCGCTTTTTCAACAGCGCTCGGAGCTTTATCAAAACCAATAATTGTGTAATGAAATTCTCTAGTTTTTTTTAATAACGATTCTAAAACCTTATCAAATAATTCGGAATCCCAATCAGGCCATCTTTCAAAAGCAAATTCTTTTCTGTTGATGTTAGCGGGAATATTACAAGCAATCATAGCGGCTTCAGCAACAATCGTTCCACTTCCACACATTGGATCTAAAAAATGGGCGTTTCCATCCCAACCTGATAAAATTAACATTCCAGCCGCTAAAACTTCATTAATTGGCGCAATATTCGTAGCTGTTTTATAACCTCTCTGATGTAATGAAACACCTGAAGTATCTAATGAAAGTGTACAAAAATCTCTATCAATATGAATATGAATACGTAAATCTGGGAAATCTTTATCAATACTTGGACGTTCACCCGTATTGGCTTTAAACTGATCTACAATCGCATCTTTTACTTTTTGCGCCACAAACTGACTGTGTGTAAACTGCTCTGAATACAAAGTTGTTTCTACTACAAATGTTTGTTGCACTTTTAAATAATCTGACCAATCAATTTTTTGAATCCCATCATACAAAGTTTGCTCGTTATAAGCTTTGAACGTATGAATGGGTTTAAGAATTTTTAATGCCGTGCGTAAAGCCAAGTTTGCTTTATACATAAAACCTTTATCCCCTTGAAAGCTGACGCTTCTGGTTCCTTTTACAACATTTTGCGCTCCTAGTTGGTACAATTCTTTTTCTAGAATTTCTTCAAAACCAAAAAAAGTTTTGGCAACCATTTTAAAATTTTCCATAGACCTCTTTCCCTCAGAGAGAATTTAATTATTAATTATTTACAAAAATACGTTAAATTTGTTGATTCATAATTTCCAAACAGATAAATGTCAAATACTTCAGTAAAAAAATCAGAAAGTTGGTTCACCACATGGTTTGATTCGCCTTATTATCACATTTTATATAAAAACAGAAATGAAGAAGAAGCACAAGCTTTTATGGACAATCTCACACACTATCTGAATATGCCCGAAAACGCAACTATATTAGACTTAGCTTGTGGAAAAGGTAGACATTCCATCTATTTAAATAAATTGGGGTATCAGGTAACTGGAGTAGATTTATCTGAAAATAGTATTGCTGTTGCACAAGAATTTTTAAATGCTACGTTACAGTTCAAAACTCACGATATGCGGGAACACTTGAACGAAACTTTTGATGGCGTTTTTAATTTATTTACAAGTTTTGGTTATTTTGAAACACATGAAGATAACATCAAAACCTTGAAAACAATTAAAGAAAGTATTAACGAATATGGATTTGGAGTAATTGATTTTTTTAATGCTGATTTTATTATAGAAAATTTAGTTGCAGAAGAAACCAAAGAAATTGACGGTATTACTTTTAACATCAAACGTTTTGTTGAAAATAAGAAAATAAATAAAGAAATTAGATTTAGCGACAATGGTGAATCTTACTTCTTTACCGAAAAAGTATCCGCTTTTACTTTAGCCGATTTTGAAAAAATGATGGAAGAAGCAGGTATATATTTACTAGAAATTTTTGGTGATTATAAGTTGAGAAAATACTATAAATCCGAATCTGAACGTTTAATAATGATATTTAAATAATGAACTATACTATATACCTTTTCCCGCTATTATCTGTAATTATCGGATATATATTCGCCATATTTTTTGCTCCTAAAAGTAAGATAAACTTAAAATTATTATTAGCGTTTAGTGGCGCGTTTTTATTGTCATTGACTGTTATGCATTTACTCCCAGAAGTTTATCATAGCGAAGAAATAGCAACAAAATCAGGGCATGAAGGCCATTTTCATTCTAAAATTGGAATTTTTATTATGATTGGAATTGTGTTTCAGATCATATTAGAATATTTTTCAAAAGGAGCAGAACATGGTCATGTACACGGACACCAAAGAATGTCACATATCCCTTGGTTATTATTTTTTAGTTTATGTTTACACGCACTTTTAGAAGGACTACCCATTAACAAACATCCACATTTAGCATACGGAATTGCCATTCATCACTTCCCAATTGCCATTATTTTAACAACATTTTTCAAGAATGCACAATTAAACTCAAAAGCGATTTTGTTCTTTATGATTACTTTTGCTTTTATGACGCCAATAGGCACATTCTTAGCGGATAATTTGAGTTTTATTACAAATTATTCTTCACAATTATCCGGAATTGTAATTGG
>NZ_JBIPMS010000029.1:0-17787 GCF_044368995.1 Flavobacterium sp.
CCACAATTATACTCTGAATTTCCGCTTGATATTTATCATATACTTCTTGTTGAAAAATTTTAAAATCATCGGAAGTAATAAAATCAAACAATACGCTTCTATCTGTTGTGTGAGCAGCAGTTTTTTTCAATTCATAATTATACCTAAAACTCTCTTGATTATATAGTCCTTTTAAGTACAAAGCACGAGCACTTTGATAAAAAGGAAATTCATTTACAATAGTTTCTAGCACTAACGTTTGTTTGTCGTTAATAGTTTTAGAATTATTGAGTAGATTTATATAATCGTTTGTATTCATTTTTTATTTAGTTATTAGTGAACAGTAAGTAGTGAATAGTCTCTTTACTAATCACTTTTTACTAATTACTAGTTTACCATTTAGCCAAAGATTCATTAAAAATATCTAAAGTGATTCTTTCGTAAATTATTTCTAGTGCTTCATTCAAAACAGCAGAAGGCAATAAATTCGCATCATAATCGTGGAAAAATGAAAAACGTTTTTCGAAATTATCCTCTTCTGATTTTTTGCTTGAATACCTCACATTTATAGTAATTGTCATTCTGTTTTGAGAAGATTGTTGGTTCGCATTAGACGCCATTGGTGTGATGCGATATTCTACAATTTCACCCTCATATAGCAAATCACCACCAGAAGGTACCAAATCTAAATTGGTTTGATTTTGTATGGTATTTTGTAATTTTTGTGTAAATGTTCGTTCGATGCCCACCTCAACTATTTCGGCATTATTTTGAAAATAATTAACCTGAAACGTTTTAGCATTAATTTTTCCTGTTCCTGTAAAGTTATATTTTACGTTACAACTTACTAGAAAAAACAGGGTTAAAATTGTAAATATTTTAAATTTAAATTCCATTTTTTGTTTTATAAACTACAAATCAAATTGTTTTATTTTTCTATATAATGTTCTTTCAGAAATACCTAATTCATCAGCAGCTGCTTTTCTTTTTCCTTTATTTTTTGCTAACGATTTTTTAATCAATTCTATTTCCTTGGCTTCTAAACTTAGCGTTTCCAATTCGTCTATGGCTTCCGTATATAGGTAGTTATTATTAAAATCGTCATCATCATCAAACTCTTCTTGCTCAATTTCTTCTTCAACAGGTAAAACTTTCCTTTTTATTTCTTGTTCAAAAATAGTGTTTTTTTCTTCAGAATTTCCATAAATTTTTTGGATAAGTGATTTGTTATTCTCTTGCACTTTAGCGTTTTCATTTTGCATTAGTTCTAGCGTAAGTTTTTTTAAATCATTTAGGTCGCTTTTCATGTCAAAAAGTACTTTATACAAAATTTCGCGCTCATTACTAAAATCGGAAGTGTTTTTTTTCTCTCCAACAACTTGCAACGAATTACTTTCCATATTTGGCAAATACGATTTTAAAGCCGTTAATGAGATATCTCTGTTGGTTTCCAATACCGAAATTTGTTCTGCAGAATTTCGTAATTGTCTGATATTTCCGCTCCAACGATAATGTAATAAATAATTTATAGCATCTTCAGTTAATTTAATTGGAGGCATTTTATATTTGTGTGCGAAATCGGCAGCAAACTTGCGAAACAATAAGTGAATATCTTCTTTTCTTTCGCGTAAAGCAGGTAAATTAATCTCAACGGTGCTTAAACGATAATATAAATCTTCTCTAAATTTTCCTTTTTCAATAGCTTCTAACAAGTTCACATTAGTCGCTGCAACAATACGTATATTGGTTTTTTGCACTTGAGAAGAACCTACTTTAATAAATTCGCCATTTTCTAATACTCTTAATAAACGTACTTGAGTAGTTAATGGCAACTCGCCCACTTCGTCTAAAAAAATAGTGCCGCCATTGGCTACTTCAAAATACCCTTCACGAGTTCCTGTAGCCCCTGTAAAAGAGCCTTTTTCGTGTCCAAAAAGCTCTGAATCTATTGTTCCTTCTGGAATGGCGCCACAATTTACTGCAATGTATTTCCCGTGTTTTCTGTGCGATAAAGAATGAATTATTTTAGGAATACTTTCTTTTCCTACCCCACTTTCTCCAGTTACCAATACAGAAATATCCGTAGGGGCAACCTGAATGGCTTTTTCAACGGCACGATTGAGCTTTGGATCGTTTCCAATGATCTCAAAGCGTTGTTTTATGTTTTGAACTGATTCCATTTTTTAATTGATAACTAATAATTGACAATTGATAATTCTAAATTTTAATTGTTAATTATCCATTTTTAATTGTTAATTCATAATTTCTGAATACCCAACTGGTTCACCTATTAATGTTCCGCTGGTACAAGCTGATATTTTTACTAATACAAAATCACCGGGTTTATAATTTTCTTTTGGAAAAACTACTACCGTACTTTGAGAATTTCTACCACTCCATTGTTTGTCGGAACGTTTTGAGTCTTTTTCTACCAATACTTCAACTGTTTGACCAATAAAACGTTGTGTGCGTTCTAGAGCTATACGTTGTTGTAAATCGATAATTTCATTTAATCTACGCTTCTTTATTGCTTCTGGTATATCGTCTTCCATTTTTCTGGCCGCTAAAGTTCCTGGTCTTTCAGAATAAGCAAACATAAATCCGAAATCGTATTTTACATATTCTAACAAACTTAATGTCTCTTGATGATCTGCTTCTGTTTCTGTTGGAAAACCAGCGATAATATCTTGTGAAAGAGAGATGTCTGGAATAATTTTATATATAGTATCTATTAATGCAATATATTCTTCTCGTGTATGTTGGCGATTCATTTCTTTTAAAATTCGACTGCTTCCGCTCTGAACGGGTAAGTGAATGTAATTGCAAATATTATGGTGTTTGGCCATAACCTCAATTACTTCAATATGCATATCTTGTGGATTTGAAGTAGAAAAACGAAATCGCATTTTTGGAAATTGCGTCGCACATCTATCTAACAATTGAGCAAAATCTACTGAAGTTGCTTTTTGCATTTCACTGGCTTTTTCAAAATCTTTTTTCAAACCACCACCATACCAAAGGTAACTGTCTACATTTTGGCCTAGTAAAGTCACTTCTTTGAAACCTTTACGCCATAAATCAGCGATTTCTTCAATGATACTTTCTGGCTCGCGACTACGCTCACGTCCCCGAGTAAAGGGCACTACGCAAAACGTGCACATATTATCACAACCACGAGTAATAGATACAAAAGCTGTAATTCCGTTACTACTTAATCGCACTGGAGAAATATCTGCATAGGTTTCTTCACGAGAAAGTATAACATTTATAGCATCACGACCGTCTTCAACTTCTTTTAATAAATTCGGAATATCTTTGTAAGCATCTGGTCCTACAACCATATCTACAATCTTTTCTTCGTCTAAAAACTTTTCTTTTAATCGTTCTGCCATACATCCTAAAACACCAACCTTCATTTTCGGGTTGATATCGCGTTTTATGGCATTATATACTTGTAATCGTTTACGAATAGTTACTTCTGCTTTGTCTCTTATGGAACAGGTATTTACTAAAACCAAATCGGCTTCTTCTAAAACTTGAGTTGTATTATATCCTTCATTTGCCAAAATAGAAGCCACCACCTCACTATCCGCAAAGTTCATTTGACAACCATAGCTTTCAATAAATAACTTCTTTTGATTGCCTTGCTTTGTCTCCAAAACCATTGAAGTGCCTTGTTTGCTTTCTTCTATAATCTTTTCTTCCATAACCGGTATTATAATTTTATTTTCGAAACCTGTTTTTTCGAAAATTTAGAAAGCAAAGATAGTACTAAATTTCAATATCTGCCAAATTGTCAGCGTCAGTTTAACAAAAATTTAGAATTATTTAGTTTATCCAAAAAAAGTAATTATCAAAAAAACTACTCCTATATATATTAATCAAAAAAAAAATATACTTTTGCCAAATCAAATAAATGAAAATGGCAAAGAATTTAGTTATCGTGGAGTCACCTGCAAAGGCGAAAACCATTGAAAAATTTTTAGGAGCAGATTTCCAAGTGGAATCAAGTTACGGACATATTGCCGATTTACCGTCAAAGGAAATTGGTGTAGATGTAAATGATAACTTTAAACCTAAATATGAGGTATCTCCCGATAAAAAAGCATTGGTAAAAAAACTAAAGGACTTATCTAAAAAAGCGGATATGGTTTGGCTAGCTTCCGATGAGGACCGAGAAGGAGAAGCTATTTCATGGCATTTAGCAGAAGAATTAAAACTTGATCCAGCCAAAACAAAACGTATTGTTTTTCACGAAATTACCAAAACTGCCATTTTAAAAGCGATTGAAAATCCCAGAGATATTAATTATAATTTAGTAAACGCACAACAAGCGCGTAGGGTTTTAGACCGTTTAGTGGGTTACGAATTGTCTCCCGTACTTTGGAAAAAAGTAAAAGGTGGCTTGTCTGCCGGGCGTGTGCAATCTGTTTCTGTTCGTTTAATTGTAGAACGTGAACGAGAAATTCAGAATTTTAAAGCAGTAGGAAGTTATTCTATTAGCGCTGAATTTACAAATGAAGCAGGAAAAACAGTAAAAGCCAAACTAAATAAAAATTTCAACACAAAAGAGGAAGCACAACTCTTTTTAGAAAAAAATATAGCTGCCGATTTTAAAGTTGCCGATTTAGAAACTAAACCAACAAAAAAGACACCCACAGCACCATTTACGACTTCTACGCTTCAACAAGAAGCCGCACGTAAATTGTACTTACCTGTTGGGATTACGATGCAAATTGCACAACGTTTGTACGAAGCCGGTTTAATAACTTACATGAGAACGGATAGTGTAAACCTTTCTCAAGATGCCATGGCTGCTGCACAAGCTGAAATTACTTCGTATTTTGGAGCTGCATATAGTAAACCAAGAAATTATAATACAAAATCTAAAGGTGCTCAAGAAGCGCACGAAGCCATTCGTCCGACAGATATGAGTCGCCATACCGTTGACATTGACAGAGACCAAGCCCGTTTATATGACTTGATTTGGAAACGTACTTTAGCCTCGCAAATGAGTGATGCCCAACTGGAACGAACCAACGTAAAAATTACTGCAAGTACCCATAATGATTACTTTACTGCAACGGGTGAAGTAATTAAATTTGATGGTTTTTTAAAAGTGTATTTGGAAGGAAGTGATGACGATGATGAAGAACAAGAAGGCCTGTTACCCGCATTAAAAGTTAATGAAAAACTTGTCAACAAATTTATTACTGCAACAGAACGTTTCACTCGTCCTGCAAGTAGATATACTGAAGCGTCACTTGTAAAAAAGTTAGAAGAATTAGGAATAGGTCGTCCTTCTACTTATGCGCCTACTATTTCTACAATTATCAACAGAAATTATGTTGAAAAAGGTAGTTTTGAAGGAACAGAAAGAAAATACGAACAATTAACCTTAATTGGTAAAGAAATTAAATCGCAAACTTTAAAAGAAAATTCAGGGTCAGATAAAGGAAAATTAGTTCCAACTGATATTGGTGGAATTGTTACTGACTTTTTAGTGAAAAATTTTGAAAGTATTTTAGATTATAATTTTACTGCTAAAGTAGAACAAGATTTTGACGAAATTGCTGCTGGAAACGAAGATTGGCATAAAATGATGCGGAACTTTTACGATCATTTTCATCCAATAGTAACTAAAGTGGAAACAACTGCAGAACGCGAATCTGGAGAACGAATTTTAGGTACCGATCCGAAAACGGGAAAACCAGTAAGTGTTCGATTAGGAAAATATGGTGCCATGGCACAAATTGGCGCTATTGACGATGAAGTAAAACAATTTGCAAGTTTAAGAAACGAACAAAATTTAAGTAATATAACATTAGAAGAAGTTTTAGATTTATTTTTATTACCAAAATCTTTAGGAACTTATGAAGGTGAAGAAATTGAAGTGAACAACGGACGTTTTGGACCTTACGTGAAATTTGGAACACAATTTATTTCATTAGCTAAAGGGGAAGAACCATTAGACGTTACAATAGATAGAGCTATCGAATTAATCAATGAAAAAACCAAAGCAGACGCTCCAATTGCTACTTACGATCATTTTCCAGTGCAAAAAGGCGTAGGCCGATTTGGCCCTTTCTTAAAATGGAATGGTATTTTTATCAATGTAAATAAAAAATACAACTTTGATAATTTATCGCAAGCAGATATTAACGAATTAATTGAAGACAAACAACAAAAAGACATTGAAAAAGTACTTCATTATTGGAAAGAAGAGGGCATAAAAGTAGAAAAAGCACGTTGGGGAAGATCTGTAATTACAAAAGGAAAAATTAAAATTGAATTAAGTAAAGATATAGATGCTACAAAATTAACTCTTGAAACAGTAAAAGAGATGATTGAAAAGAAAGCACCCGCTAAAAAATCAGCAGGTAAAAAAGCGCCTGTAAAAAAACCCGTGGCAAAAAAAAAATAATATAAGTATTTGTCATTCTGAACTTGTTTCAGAATCCAATAAATTTAAAAATAATTTATGATATTCGAATATTTACAACCTGTATCAGAAGAAATTCAAAAATTTACAGATAGCTTATCTAATCAAACATTAGGTAAAAAAATTGTAATGCATACTGCTACCGATTATCCTAATTTAGAAAATATTTCAATAGCCATTATTTGTATTAATGAAAACAGAGGTGCCAATTTAGACAATGAAGCATTTGACTTTAACAACTTCCGAAAAACACTTTATCAATTGTTTCCAGGTAATTGGAACAAAGGAATAGCCGATTTGGGAGATGCCTTAGTTGGAAATGAAACAAATGATACCTATTTTGTGTTAAAAACCATATGTGCCAGTTTAATTAAACAAAAAATTATACCTTTGGTTGTTGGTGGTTCGCAAGATTTAACCTATGCCTTATATCGTGCTTTTGATCAATTAGACCAAATGGTAAATTTAGTCGCAATAGATAATAAATTTGATTTTGCAAAAGATGAAAAATTAGAATCCGACTCTTATTTATCTAGAATAATTGTAGAAGAGCCTAACAACTTATATAATTTTTGTAGTATTGGATATCAAACATATTACACGTCGCAAGAAGAAATAGATTTAATTGAAAAATTATATTTTGAAACCTATAGATTAGGTGAAATAAATAAAAATCCAGCCATTGTAGAGCCTGTTTTTAGAGATGCCGACATTATTAGTCTTGATTTAAAATCTATTAAATCTTCCGATTCGGGAAATACAACAGAATTTTATCCAAACGGATTTGATGGAAGGGAAATATGTACACTGGCAAGATACGCAGGTATAAGTGATAAAGTTAGTGCTTTTGGAATTTTCAATCAATTTTATAATAATAATGAAAACCAGCTTATAGCGCAAATAGTTTGGTATTTCATAGAAGGATATCATTTAAGAAGTTACGAATATCCATTTGAAGACAAAACAAATTATAATAGATACATTGTTTTAGCAGAAGACGAGGAGTTAATTTTTTATAAAAGTAACCGTTCTGAACGATGGTGGATGGAAATAAATTACAATACCATACATAATAAAACTGTTAAAAAAACGTTATTACCCTGTACAAACGATGATTATATAGCGGCATGTAGTGCTGAAATCCCAGAAAGATGGTGGAAGGCACACAAAAAAAGCTATTAAAAAATCGGTAAAAGCATAGCAAAAATCGTTAAAATACACTATTTTTTAATTTATTTTGCATTTGCTATTGCATATGTCAAAATAAATAGATAGGTTTGAAACCTAAAATAAATCAAAATTTTATAACCCAATTAATATGAAAAAGTTTTTAGTATTGTCGGCGGCATTGGCTTTGTTAACAAGCTGTGGAAAAGGCGATAAAGGTGAAGTGGTAGGAGTTAAAGGCAAAAAATGGTTTTCAGAAAAACCTTTTGGCATGACACTTATCCCTGGAGGTGCATACATAATGGGTAAGTCAGATGATGACGTTGCCAATGTACAAGATGCTCCCACTAAAACTGTTACCGTAGTTTCATTTTACATGGATGAAACTGAAATTACAAATAGTGAATACCGCCAATTTGTGGAATGGGTGAAAGATTCTACTATTAGAACAAATTTAGCTATAAAAGCAGATGAAGCTGGTGCTAAACCAGCTGCAGGAGGAAAAAATACAGGTAGCATTGGTGATTTTGCATTTTATGATGCAGATCCAGCCAAAATGACTGCATATGATAAATATATGTATGAAAACTATTATAGTGTTGGAACAGAAGAAGATCCATATGCCAATAGAAAAACAAATAAAAAAGTAAAATTGATAAAAGAAACTGCTAAATATCCAGATGCGGATTACGTAGAAGTAATGGATTCCATGTATTTACCAGAATCAGAATCGTTTAATGGGTTAAAAACGATTGATGCAAGTAAATTAAAATTCAAATACAATCAAGTAGATTTAAATAAAGCAGTAAAGAAAAAAGGACGTAAAAATTTCAATGAAGACACCGTTCCTTTAGAAATTTATCCAGACACTACAGCTTGGATTAAAGATTTTGCCTATTCCTACAACGAACCAATGCACAATAATTATTTCTGGCACCAAGCTTATGGTGACTATCCAGTAGTTGGCGTTTCTTGGAAACAAGCAAAAGCTTTTTGCGCTTGGAGAACGATGTACAAAAACTCGTATGTTAAAAAACAAAAAGGAAGAGATCAAGTAAATGCTTTCCGATTACCTACTGAAGCAGAATGGGAATATGCTGCAAGAGGTGGAGTTGAATCAGGGACTTATCCTTGGGGTGGACCTTATGCTAAAAATGACCGTGGTTGTTTCTTAGCGAATTTCAAACCAATGAGAGGAGATTATGCAGCAGATGGTGCTTTATATACTGTAGAAGCTAAATCATTTGAACCAAATGATTTTAACTTGTACAACATGGCAGGAAATGTTTCTGAGTGGACAGATTCTTCTTATGACGCAGGAGCATACGAATTCGTTTCTTCAATGAATCCTAATGTTTCTGATAAAGCAAATCAAAGAAAAGTAATTCGCGGTGGATCATGGAAAGATGTAGGTTTCTTCTTGCAAGTTTCTACTCGTGATTTCGAATATGCAGATTCAGCTAGAAGCTATATCGGTTTCAGAACTGTACAAGATTACATGGGTACACAAGCAACTGGTAATAAAATTAAATAATAAAAAAGAATTTAACTTAACTAAATAAATATAACTTAACAAACTAAAATTTTAAATTATGGCAATTTTAAGCAAAAAAGCAATGAACTTCGCATACGGTATGGGAGCAGCAGTAGTAATCCTTGGAGCGTTATTTAAAATTACACATATTGAATTCGGATTTATTACAGGTAACTTAATGTTAACTATTGGTCTTATTACTGAGGCGCTAATTTTTGGTTTATCTGCTTTTGAACCAGTCGATGAAGAATTAGATTGGTCTTTAGTTTACCCAGAATTAGCTGGTGGAGACGCTAAACCAAAATCAGGAAAAAAGGATAATCCTGAAGAAGCACAAGGTTTATTATCTCAAAAGTTAGATAATTTATTAAAAGAAGCTAAAATTGATGGGGAATTAATGACAAGCTTAGGAAATAGTATTAAAAACTTTGAAGGTGCTGCTAAAGGTATTGCCCCAACTGTTGATGCTATTGCCTCTCAAACAAAATATGCAGAACAAATGGTTAATGCTGCTACTTCATTAGAAGCATTAAACAACTTATACAAAGCGCAAATTGATGGTGCTCAGAAAAATGCAGATGCCAATGCTGAAATAGTTGAAAATGCATCTAAATTAAAAGAGCAAATGCAATCTATGACATCAAATATATCTTCATTAAATGCGGTATATGGTGGAATGTTAACTGCAATGCAAAACAAAGGATAATTAGTTTTACAACTATATTTAATAACAAATAAACTAATTAGAAAAAATGGCAGGAGGAAAATTAACCCCTAGACAGAAAATGATTAACCTAATGTACTTGGTTTTCATCGCGATGTTAGCATTAAATATGTCAAAAGAAGTATTATCGGCTTTTGGTATATTGAATAATAAAATTGAAGGTTCAAACTCAATTACTGATACTAGAAATGAATCGTCATTTCAACAATTAGCTCAAAAAGCTTCTGACCAACCAGGTCAATATGGAGATAAAAAAGCTAAAGTTGATAAAATTAGAGCATTATCTAAAGATTTTTCAGATTATATTGAAAGCATTAAAACAGAAGTTACCAAAAAATTTCCTAAAGATAAAGAAGGAAATTATCCATACGAACAAATGGACAAAAGTGATGAAATAGACAATATGTTTTACATTGGTGATAGAGAATCAAAAAAAGGTAAAGAATTTTTAGAAAAAATTCAAACATATGCTGCTAAAATTAAAGCCATTGGCGGAAGTTCTATAGCAGAATCTGAAATGAAAAAAATCGAAAAAAGATTTGCTACAGAGCCTGTTTACTCTGAAAAAGCAGGTGCGAAGTTATCTTGGTTAGATTATAATTATCATCACTTTCCATTAATTGCTTCTGTAACTAAATTGACTCAATTGCAATCGGATATCAAAGCTACTGAAAGTGATGTTATGACTGGAATGTTCCAATCAGACTTAGTTGCAGCTGCATCTTTAACCGCCTACCAACCTATTGTAGTTCCAGATAAAACTGCTTTCTTCCAAGGAGAATCAGTAACTGGAAAAATTATTTTAGGAAAATTTGATCCAACTTTAGTTGCAAAATCTGTAATTGTCAATGGGCAATCAGTGAAAGCGGAAGCGGGTCAAGCTAAATTCTCTTTTGGTGCTGGAAGTGTTGGGGAAAAAGAAATTACAGGTTCTTTCAATTTTGATGAAAATGGTAAAGTAGTCAGATTACCTATCAAAGGAAACTACGTAGTGGTTCCGAAGCCTAATCAAGCCATTGTTTCTGCTGATAAAATGAATGTGGTATATAGAGGTGTAGATAACCCAATTTCGGTATCTGTTCCTGGAATACCTTCAAGTGATGTTAAAGCAAGTGCTCCTGGAATGAGAGCTTCAGGAAAACCTGGACAATATGTTTTAAATCCAGGACAAGGTAAAGAAGTAACCATTAATGTTTCTGCTACATTACCTAACGGTGGTGGTACTTTTTCAAGTAAACAAACGTTTAGAATTAAAGGTATCCCTGCACCCACTGGTAAAATCAGAGGTGATGTTTCTCCTAAAGGACCAAAATCAAACTTAGAAGTGTGTACCATTTCGGCAACATTAGAAGATTTTGATTTCCCAGTAACTATTAATGTTACACAATTTAACATTAAAATTCCTGGACAACCAACAGTTGTAGTTCAAGGAAGTAGAATGAATGGTCAAGCTATCTCAGCTATTAAAAAAGCTGGTAGAGGTGATGTAGTTACTATATCTGAAATAAAAGTTAAGTATGTTGGTATTAACCAACCTGCTAAAAATGTTTCGCCTTGTACATTCGAAATACAATAATTAAAATAAAATAAAAAAATGAATTGGAGAAATTTTTTATTAGTAACCGTATTTGGTTTGAGCTCACTTTCGTTTGCACAATCTAATTTACTAAATGCAAAAACACCTGCAGAAATCGGTAAAAAAACCGAAGCAGAAAAAAATGCAGATAACGACAAACCTTTACCTTATGGCTACATAGGAGATAGAGATGTTTTTATGGGGAAAACAGTTTGGGAACTTATTGATGTAGATCAAAGAGTAAACTACCCAATGTATTATCCTGTTGACGATTCTAAAGATTTAGGTTCAGAAAGAAAACCACTATTTGAAGTATTAATGAAAGGAATTAATGACGGAAAAATTACTGAGGTATATGATTCAGGCTATTTTACTGTAAAAAAGACTTTTGATGATATTCAAAAAGCTAGAGTTTTTATTGACACCTCTGATGCTGGAATTGAACAATTAGCAGCTGGAGATCCTATTTCGGAAGAATTTATCACTAAACAAACTATTGATGCATTCCATGTTAAAGGCTACAAAATAAAAGGTTTCTGGTATTTTGACAAACGTCAAGGGGAATTAAAATACAGATTACAAGGTATTTGTCCTTTAGTACCAGACGTTTACACTATGAACAAAGAAGAAAATAAAAATGATGCTCCTATTGAGTTATTTTGGATTTATTTTCCAGCTTCAAGAGATGTGTTACATGGTGCTAAGGCCTTTAATGAAAAAAACTCTGCCATGCCATTTACATTCGATCATTTGTTAAATGCACGTCGCTTTAATGCCGTAATTTACTTGGAAGAAAATGTGTACGGAGATAGAGAAATTAAAGAATACATGAAAGAAAACGCACAAATGCAATTATTAGAATCAGAAAGAGTTAAAGAAAAAATACGTAATTTCGAATTAGATATGTGGAATTACTAATTAAAATATTTCTCCAATCCTAAAAAAAACTCTTGCTACAGCAAGAGTTTTTTTTTATCTATTAACTAAAAAAGCATTACAATTTTAAGTAAATTTGCCAAACATTAAATAACAAAATGGAAGTTGATTATCTTATTATTGGTTCAGGTTTAGCAGGAATTTCTTTTGCAGAAACGTGTTTGTTACACCTTAAAAAAATAATGGTACTAAATGACAACTCTCAAAATTCAACAACCATTGCTGGAGGTTTATACAATCCAATTGTTTTAAAACGATTCACAAAAATATGGGAAGCAGAAGCCCAACTGGCTATCTCTATTCCATTTTATAAAAAATTAGAAGAAAAGTTAGACACATCTTTTTTTTATGAAATTCCGTTATTACGAAAACTAAATAACATTGAAGAACAAAACAATTGGTTTGCAGCTTCAGACAAACCTGCCCTATCCAATTATTTAAGTAGTGAATTAGCAACTTTAAATAACGAAGCTGTAGCAAGTAACTACAAGTTCGGAAAAGTACATCATACCGGTTTTTTAGACACTAAAAAATTGAAAGAAACCTATACTAATTATTTAATAACAAAAAATTGCTATTCAGAAGCAACTTTTGATTATTCTAAATTAGAAATCAAAGATGATGTTATTAAATATAAAGATATTTTAGCCAAACAAATTATTTTCGCAGAAGGTTTTGGCATTCATAATAATCCTTATTTTAATAATTTACCACTTGATGGAACCAAAGGAGAACTTTTGGTGATAAAAGCAGAAAATTTAGAATTGAAAGAAATTATTAATTCAAGTATTTGGATTTTACCTTTAGGAAACGACTTGTATAAAGTAGGTGCCACCTATAATTGGCATGATAAAACCAACCAAAAAACAGAAGCCGGAAAGTTAGAATTACTAACAAGTTTAAAAGAACTGATTACTTGTGATTTTGAAGTAGTTGAACATTTAGCAGGCGTCCGTCCAACTGTAAAAGACAGAAGACCACTTTTAGGGAAACACCATCTTCACAACCAATTATATGTTTTAAATGGATTAGGAACTCGAGGTGTACTTTTTGGGCCGTATTTATCGGATAAGTTATTTCAATTTATTGAAAACGGAATTCCGTTAGACAATGAAATTTCTATAGAAAGGATTTATAAAAAACTATTTAGATAAGTTTTCTTTCCAATTTTTATCAAAGTGAACAAAAATATTAATCCAAATATTTCTTGACATTCGCATAATAAGGGTATTGCTTAAAATTAGAGCCACAATAATTGAAATAAAAGCCGTTTTTAAATTGGCTTGAAACACAAAATGCGAAACTAAAAAAGTAATAATCCCAATTAGCACTCCAAGTCCATAACTTACAAACATGGCACCAAAAAAGAAAGAAGGCTCTATTTTATATACTTGTTTACAATGCGAACACGTTTCGTGCATGGCATAGATTTTCATAATATTAAAAGGGTTTGCATCTAGATACATACTTTCTTCATGGCATTTAGGACAACAACCCGTTATCATCGCGTAAATTTTTGATCCTTTTCTAAACATTTTTATTATTTTGATGTAAAGGTAGAATAAGTGTAGTACTTTTGCACCTTATTAGAAAAAAAAACATGCTGAATATACATAATCTTTCTGTTTCCTTTGGTGGAACGTATTTATTTGAAGAAGTTACTTTTAGAATGGGCGCTGGCGACAGAGTGGGTTTAGTAGGTAAAAATGGAGCAGGAAAATCGACAATGTTGAAAATTTTGGCAGGCGATTTTAAACCCGATTCTGGGCAAATTGCAACTGAAAAAGAAGTGAGAATTGGATTTTTACGACAAGATATTGATTTTGAAGCTGGAAGAACGGTTTTAGAAGAAGCGTATCAAGCGTTTACTGAAATTAAAGAAGTAGAGAAAAAGCTAGAAGAAATAAATCACCAATTAGTAACCAGAACCGATTATGAAAGTGATACCTATTCTCAAATTATTGAAGATTTATCAGATTACACACACCGATTTGAACTTTTAGGAGGTTATAATTATGTGGGAGATACAGAAAAAATATTATTAGGTTTAGGATTCAAACGAGACGTTTTTAACAACCAAACAGAAACGTTCTCTGGAGGTTGGCGTATGCGTATCGAATTGGCAAAACTATTGCTTCAAGCCAACGATATACTTCTATTAGATGAACCTACCAATCACTTGGACATAGAAAGTATCATTTGGTTGGAAAGTTTTTTAAGAAATTATCCTGGAGTAGTAGTTATTGTATCGCACGATAAAATGTTTTTGGACAATGTAACGAATCGTACCATTGAAATTTCATTAGGAAAAGCCTATGATTTCAATAAACCGTATTCTCAATATTTAGAATTGCGACATGAAATTCGTGAAAAACAATTGGCAACACAAAAAAATCAAGCCAAGAAAATTGAAGAAACCGAAAAATTAATTGAAAAGTTTCGTGCCAAAGCTTCTAAAGCCTCAATGGCACAATCTTTAATTAAAAAATTAGATAAGGTAGAACGAATTGAAGTGGATGAAGACGACAATTCCGTGATGAATATTTCATTTCCTGTTTCAAAAGTGCCTGGAAGAGTGGTCATAGAAGCAGAACACGTAACAAAAGCATACGGAGATAATACTATCTTAAAGGATATTTCATTATTAGTAGAACGCGGCAGCAAAATTGCATTTGTAGGCCAAAACGGTCAAGGAAAATCGACTTTTATTAAGGCCATTGTAAACGAGTTTAAATTTGAAGGCTCAATAAAATTAGGACATAATGTTCAAGTGGGTTATTTTGCACAAAATCAGGCAGAGTATTTAGATGGTGAAATTACGTTATTGCAAACCATGGAAGATGCCGCAACGGATACCAATAGAGCAAAAGTAAGAGATATGCTAGGTTCGTTTTTATTCCGTGGTGATGATGTGGAGAAAAAAGTAAAAGTGCTTTCTGGAGGCGAGCGAAATCGATTAGCGTTGTGTAAATTGTTATTGCAGCCCATTAACGTTTTGGTAATGGATGAGCCAACAAATCACTTAGATATTAAATCGAAAAATGTATTAAAAGCCGCACTACAAAAATATGAAGGCACGCTCCTACTCGTTTCTCACGATAGAGATTTTTTACAAGACATGTCTAATTTAGTGTACGAATTTAAAGACCAAAAAATCAAAGAATACTTAGGCGATATCAATTATTTCTTAGAACAGCGCAATTTAGAAAATATGCGTGAAGTGGAAAAAAAGGATATTGAGAAAAAAGAAGTTGCTAGCAATTCCAACTCAAAGACTTCTTACGAAGACCAAAAGAAAAACAAATCCTTACAAAATAGGCTGTCTAAAATTGAGAGTCAAATTAAACAATTAGAAATTGACATTCAAAACGACGATAAAGAATTGGCTTCTAATTACGACAAACATATTGAAAACGCTTCTTTTTTTACCGCGTATAACAAGAAAAAAGCGGAATTAGATAAACTTCTTTCAGACTGGGAAATGGTTCAGGAGGAAATAGATAATTTGTAAGATATTTTAACAAAAAAGAGTCCCGATTTCTCGAGACTCTTTTTTTATTTGTAAACTTGAGTAAATTATTTTACCAAAGTCATTTCGTCTACAATGTGTTTGGCACCTGAGAAATTTTCAATTACCCAAAGTACATAACGAATATCTACGTTGATTGTTCTTTGTAATTTTTGGTCAAAAATAACATCACCAGCCATCGCTTCAATGTTTCCATCAAAAGCCAAACCAATTAATTCACCTTTTCCGTTTAATACTGGAGAACCAGAATTTCCACCTGTGATATCATTATCAGTTAAGAAATTGACGTGTAAAGAACCATCTTTATCTGCATAGCGACCAAAATCTTTTTTAGCATTCATGTCTATTACTTTTGTAGGTAAATCGAATTCTAAATCGCCTTTTTTGTATTTTTTAACTTGACCATCTAAAGTGGTATAATTGTTTACTTTAGCATCATTTCTTTTGTCAGCTGGTAGCGAACGCACTTTTCCGTATGTTAAACGTAACGTTGAATTTGCATCTGGATATAAAGTAGTACCAATTTTAGATTCTCTTAAACCTTCAACTAATAAACGGAAAGAGGCACTAAAATCGTTTTGTGCTTTCATTAACTCGTCACTTCTTTTTCCAAAATGAGTCGTTAAATCATTTGATAAGACATATAATGGGTCGCTAGTTAAAGTTACATCATTTGGATTGGCTAAGTAAGCTTTAATTTTTTCAATCGAAGTAAAAATACTTGTATCAAAAGCAGAAGCTACATAATTTGTAAAATCACCTTTGTTTGCTGCAGCCATTTTTTCAACTGATGGAGCTAAAGCGTAACCTGCTTTTTTAGCATATAAAGACAATTGCGCAGCTAAAATATCTTTTTCTGCAGGAAGGTATAATTCTTTAAACATTTCATTTGCCATTTCTTCAATAGCTGGACCCATTTCAGTACGTTTAGCGGCATCTGCTTTAGTATACATTTCTAATTGTCTACCTAGAGATCTACTTATTGTTCCAAAAGCTGATGTTCTAAATAATTGTTGTAAATAATTATCATGACGTGATTTTTCATTCGTCATATCATAATATTTGTTGATATTAGCTACAACATTTCCATATTTAGCTTGATTAGCTGGTTGATTGGCCCAAGTATTGAATTTAGCTTCTTGAACCGCTTTAGATTTTGCAGTTCCAAATTTTGTTAAGGCATCAATCATTCCTTGGCGGTTTTTCCAATAGTTGGCTACACCTGCAAATTTAGAAGCGTAAACTAAATTTAAAGCATCCGATTGCACCATATATTTTTTCATATTGTCCATTCCTGTTTTAGAACCTTCTACCCAAGCTGGGTATGCAAATTTTACGTTTTGCTCAATTCCGCTAGCTGGCATCCAACGATTTGTACGACCTGGATATCCTAAAATCATAGCAAAATCATTTTCTTTAACACCGCTTAAATTAACTGGTAAATGATGCTTAGGATTTAATGGAACATTATTAGCAGAATATTCTGCTGGATTTCCGTTGGCATCTGCATAAATTCTAAACATAGAAAAATCTGCAGTATGACGAGGCCATTCCCAGTTGTCTGTATCTCCACCAAATTTTCCTAAACTTTCTGGAGGCGTTCCTACTAAACGAACATCTTTATAATCTTGGTATACGAAATAGTAATATTCATTTCCTTGAAAAAACGGACGTACCGAAACGGTGTATTTTCCACCTTCATTGTTTTCTTTTTCAATTTTTGCAATTTCTTGATTGATTGCTTTTTCTCTTTCAGCTTCGCTCATTCCTGGCGTTACAACTGATAAAATTCTTTTTGAACAATCGTCCATACGAACAAAGAAACGTACAAATAAACTAGAAGGTTTTAATTCTTCTTTTCTGTTTGCTGCCCAGTATCCGTCTTTTAAATAATTTTTTT
>NZ_JBIPMS010000109.1:0-5478 GCF_044368995.1 Flavobacterium sp.
AAGACGCAAAATGGGCGGAAACATTAACCTTAGTTGATCAAACTTCTGAATATGCATTAACAGGAGCTGTTTTAAGTACAGACCGCTATGCCATTGAAGAAGCAACGGTAGCCTTGCAAAATGCAGCAGGAAACTTTTACATAAATGACAAACCAACAGGAGCAGTTGTAGGTATGCAGCCATTTGGTGGCGCAAGAGCTTCAGGAACAAATGATAAAGCAGGTTCTGCACAAAACTTATTGCGTTGGGTTTCTCCAAGAACAATAAAAGAAACTTTTGTTACACCAGAACATTTTAGTTATCCCTTTTTAGGATAATTTTAAAAATATAAAACTTTATTATTGCTTAAAAAAAACGCCAGACTTTTAAGAATGGCGTTTTTTTATTTTATTTAAAAAGTTATTAGATAAGTATACTACAAATTTAAATCAAAAGGCAGTAACATTTGTACTCCTTTTCTGCTTTGCATTAATTTAGCTTTTTTTAGTAAATTATAATTTTCTTCACCCAATTCTTCTTTCATCATAGTTTCTCTAGATTTGTATATACTTGCACCTGCAAATGCTTCTAAAATCTCATCGAAATCTTTTTTATATTCTGGGTAATTTTCCGTTCTGTAACTTTTTGATTTTCCTAAAATAGCGGCATGAGCAATAGCTGCATCTAAATTTCCTAGCTTATCAACTAATCCATTTTTTATGGCATCAGTACCTGTCCAAACTCTACCTTGAGCAATAGCATCTACTTGATCAAAAGTCATTTTTCTTCCTATTGCCACACGACTTATGAATGTTTTATAAACACGATCAATACCTTCTAAGGCAATAGTTTTGTATTCCTCAGAAATAGGTTCAAATATACTGTAACCAACTGCGTTTTTATGCGTTTGAATTTGCTCTGCGTTTACGCCATATTTTGTAGCAAATCCATGGACATTTGGCAACATTCCAAACACACCAATTGAACCCGTAATTGTTGTTGGTTCTGCAAAAATAGTATTGGCATTACAAGCTATATAATAGCCCCCCGAAGCGGCTAAATTACCCATAGAAACCACAACTGGTTTTACTTTTTTAGTCAATTCAATTTCTCTCCAAATTAAATCTGAAACCAAAGCGCTTCCACCAGGACTATCTACACGGAGCACTATTGCTTTTACATCGTCATCTTCCCGAGCTTCTCTTAAAGAACGGTTGATTGAAACTTCCCCAATATAATCTACATCACCTTCTCCTCCATTTATATCGCCCTGAGCATAAATTACAGCAATAATATCATCTTTTGTATAATCTTCAGATTTTAAAGAAGTAGTGGCCACATAGTCTATAATTGAAACCGTCTCAATTTCATCGTCTTTAGCTACTTTTAATTTAGTTTTTAAAGCCGCATTAAACTCATCTTCATAAGCAACTTTATCTATTAATTTTTGCTGCAAAGCCATTTCTGGGGTTCTTGCTAATAAATCTGAAGCAATTGCATTCAATTGCATTACAGAGAGATTTCTGTTTTTTGCAATATCCGAAACTATAGATTCCCACACAGATTGTAATAAAACCGTTACTTGCTCTCTGTTTTCTTTGCTAATTTCTTGCGCTAAAAAAGGTTCTACTGCACTTTTAAATTTTCCATGACGAATAATCTCCATTTTTAGACCCGATTGATCTTGAAAATTTTTAAAAAATAACATTTCTGTTCCTAATCCTTTAAAATCCATTTCGCCAGCAGGATTCAGATAAATATCATCAGCTACTGAACTAATATAATATTCATTTTGAGAAAAAACAGTGGCATAAGCCATCACAAACTTCTTCGATTTTTTAAAATCTTCCAATTTATCTCTAAGCTCCTTACTTTGAGCCATTCCTAAATTTGATACGTTGTTTACAAGTGTTATCCCTTTTATTTTGTCGTCGGTTTTTGCCGCATCTATTGCATTTAAAACTTCTATAAAACCAACTTTGTCTTTTCCTAAAAACAAACTACTAAATGGACTATCCGAATCAAATTTACCCGCATAATCAAAATTAATTTTAGCCAAATCTAATTGAATTACAGAATTATCTTTAACTTTTATCTCATCGTCTCCACTACCTACTATGGCGCCAAGTCCTATTAGAAAGAAAAAACTTAATAAAACAAACAAAAATAATCCTACAATTGTTGCAAATACATTCTTTATAAAATTCATATTAATTATATTATTTACACATATGTAGTAATTTAAAACAAAATGTTACAGTAATATTAAAAAAAAATAGAACCTACTTTATTTATCTAGAACAAATTATTAAAAAAAAGTTGTGTGGAAGAAAAAACAAATCTGAAATTTTTAATAAAAAAATTCATCTTCAAAAATATTCGCCTTTTGTAGAATAAAAATGTAAAATTGTTTGTTAATTTGTTAAAATAAAAAAACACTGTTAAAACGAGATTTGTTTTTACAAAATATGAAGTCACAAAACACATTACTACTTTCTTTAGGAACAAATATGGGACACAAATTAAAAAATTTGGAGACCTGTATTATGGCTATACATAATACAATTGCTACAGTAGTGAAAGTTTCAAAAGTATACGAAACACCTGCTTGGGGATTTGAAGGGGATGTGTTTTATAATTGTGCTATTATGATTCATTCTCATAAATCAGCGCAAAAAATACTAAGTAAGATTATTAAATTAGAAAAAAAACTAGGTCGAATTAGAAAAAATACTGAGCAGTACGAGTCGAGAAATATAGATATTGATATTATTTCTTTTAATGATGAAATTATTGCAACTGAAAATTTGAAAATTCCACACATTCACCTACAAAATAGAAAATTTGTTTTATTTCCAATGAATGATATTGCCCCAAAATGGAATCACCCAAAACTCAACAAAACCATTTCTGAATTGCTTAATTGTTGTGAAGACACTTCTGCAATTAAAGAGATTGGAAATATACAAAACCCAACGCATCAATTAGCATTAAAACAACTAAACTATATTGCAATTGAAGGAAATATTGGTGCTGGCAAAACAACTTTGGCCACAAAAATAGCAGAAGATTGTAATGCAAAAATAATTTTAGAAAGATTTGCTGACAATCCGTTTTTACCCAAGTTTTATAAAGATCAAACCCGTTATGCTTTTCCTTTAGAAATGTCATTCTTAGCGGATAGGTACCAACAATTATCCGATGATTTGGCACAATTTGATTTGTTTAAGGATTTTATAGTTGCCGATTATCATATTTTTAAATCGCAAATTTTTGCAAAAGTTACCTTGCAAGAAGATGAATTTCGTTTGTACAAAACCATGTTTGACATAATGTATAAAGAAATGCCAAAACCTGATTTATATGTTTATTTATACCAAAATACAGATCGATTATTGGCTAACATAAAAAAACGGGGAAGAAGTTATGAACAAGATATTACCTCAAATTATTTAGAAAAAATAAACCAAGGGTATTTAGAATATATAAAATCGCAAACCGATATCAATGTATTAATTATAGATATTTCTGATTTAGATTTTGTAAAAAACCAAGAAGATTATATTTATATTTTAAATGAAATTAAAAATAAAATACAATAGAAAAATTATCTTTTTAATGAAAAATGACCTTTTACTTCTGAAATATTGTTACCTAAATTGGCCACAAACCAATAATCCGAAGACGAAACATTTTCACCATTTAGTTTGCCATCCCAATATGGATTTTTAGTATTTAATACCGTAATTAGTTGCCCATATCTATCAAAAATAGCAATATTTGCATCAGGAAATAAGTGCATGCCGTTTACTTTCCAATAATCGTTAAATCCATCCGCATTTGGTGTAAAAAACTTTGGGTAATCAATCACCACAAAATTTCTATAATCGAACCCACAATTTGTTCCTATTTCTCTAACATAACAAGTATATTCGCCTCCCACCGTAAAGTTAAAAATATTAGAATTCTGAAAAATAATATTATCTAAAGAATATTCAAAAATTCCTGTTCCATTAACACCAATTTCTGCGGTTAATCCTTCCACTTTTATAAAAGTAATTTCAGGTGTGATATTTTCAATAACTGTAAAATTCTTCGTTAAATTACAATTTTGAGGCGTTGTTACTATTACTGAATAAGTTCCAGCTGAGGCAACTGCACAATCTTGAGTAATGGCTCCCGTGGACCATAAATAAGTGCCCCCTGAAATTCCAGATTGGAGCGTAACAGAGGTGTTCTCACAAAAAATAACTGTTTCATCAACCACGGTTGGGGCTGGTACAACCTGAACTGGAATTGCTAACCTATTAGATGTGCAACCATTGCTTTCTGCTTCAATATAATAAGTTATAGAGGTGTTTAAGTTAGGCGTGGTAAAAGAAGTTCCTGTGAAAATTGGTATCAAACTTGTGTTGGAATCGTACCAATTTATTGTACCTATTGTTGTATTCGCTTGAATTGTAATGTTGGTGCCTTGGCAAACAGGATTGGGAACTATAAAACTAATTATGGGAACCTCTTTTATAGTTGCAGTAACTTGCACTCTATTTCCAAAAGTACATCCAACAGGAAATACATCTACATAATAATCTGTAGTAACATTTAAAATAGGGGTATTAAATGAATTTCCAGTAAAAATTGGCGCGCCACCTGTTGGACTAGTATACCAATTACTACTTCCTGTATTTGTTGTGGCTTGAAGCAAAACTGAACCTGAACCACATCTTGATGCGTTTGTTGTATTAGATATAATGGGCATTGTAATAATAGAAGTGGTAGAAATTTGTAAAATGGGATCGCCTGGCATACCACCATATTCTACAATATATCCTTTTGGTTGGTAATCTCCACTAGATTCTCCTATATTAGTTAAATCATTCCACGAACCAGGTTGTCCTACTCCTGGTGCTGTAACATGAGCGTAATCTTCATTGTTAGAATTGTTTGGTTCGCCAGTATTCCAAAAAGAAAAATTTGGAGAACTACCACTTACTGAGCCATTCCAAAATGTTACGCCTAGTTCTGGTCCTGAAACCCATTTCCAAACGCCTTCATCTACTTCGTCTGAACCGCCAATCCATCCGGCTCCAGATGCTTGTATACCAGAAATTTGAACTTCTTCTACATTGGTTATAGTAGCCAAATAACCTTGTAAACCATAATAAGTTGATGTCGCAGCTATATTTTTGGCGTTTATCCAAGAAATACCCGTATTTGGAATATATTCATAGTAATGCCCTGTAGATTCTAAGTAATTTGCTTGCCCGATAGTTATTGAAAAAATACGTTGCCCGCTAGGATTTGTGTCTGAATTTGTAAAAACTACCGATTCAATAGCCGCTTCAAATTGCAAATAAGTAGGTTCACCACTAATTCCGATCAAGGTTAATTTCCCTTCTGTTGCATTCCAAGAAGAAGTTATCGCGGGATGAATACCTGTTAATGTTAAAACATCTTGTCCAAAATCGTAACCAGAAGAAATTTGAATGTACATGGCGG
>NZ_JBIPMS010000030.1:0-17707 GCF_044368995.1 Flavobacterium sp.
AAAATGCTAATCAAGCATTAGCGTTTTTATCAGCAAATTATTTCGATAATCCATCGAAAAAACTAAAATTAATTGGGATTACAGGCACAAACGGAAAAACTACAATTGCCTCGTTATTGTATCAAATGTTTAAAAAAGCAGGATACAAAGTAGGATTATTATCAACCGTTAAAATTATGGTTGATGAGGTAGCATATAAAGCTACTCATACAACTCCAGATTCGCTAACTATTAATAAATATTTAGACGAAATGGTTGAAATAGGTTGCGAATTCTGTTTTATGGAAGTTTCCTCACATGGTATTCATCAAAAACGTACCGAATCTTTATATTTTGAAGGCGGCGTGTTTACGAATTTATCACATGATCATTTAGACTATCACGAAACATTTGCCGAATATAGAGATGTTAAAAAATCATTTTTTGATCATTTATCAAAAACAGCTTTTGCAATATCAAATATCGATGACAAAAACGGAGAAGTAATGCTCCAAAATACATTGGCTAAAAAAAGAACCTATGCTTTAAAAACCTATGCTGATTTTAAAGCACAAATTTTAGAAAATCAATTATCTGGATTGGTTTTAAAAATTAATAACGAAGAAGTTTGGACAAAATTAATTGGTTCGTTTAATGCTTATAATATTTTAGCCATTTACGGTGTAGCAATCGAATTAGGAATTGAAAGTACAGAAGCATTACGATTGTTATCCGAGTTAGAAAGTGTTTCAGGCCGTTTTCAGTTTGTTATTTCTAACACTAAAATTACTGCAATAATTGATTATGCACACACGCCAGACGCTTTGGAAAACGTGCTGAAAACTATAGAAAATATTCGAACAAAAAACGAACAATTAATTACAATTGTAGGTTGTGGTGGTGATAGAGATAAAACAAAACGACCAATAATGGCAAATATTGCGGCCACTTGGAGTGATAAAGCCATTTTTACTTCAGACAATCCAAGAACAGAGAATCCTCAAACCATAATTGAAGAAATGGAAGTTGGAGTTGAAGGTAAGAATTTTAAAAAAACACTTTCTATTTTAGATAGAAAACAAGCTATAAAAACCGCCTGTCAAATGGCAAATTCAGGTGATATTATTCTGATTGCTGGAAAAGGTCATGAAACCTATCAAGAAATAAACGGAGTCCGGCAGGATTTTGACGATATGCAAATTGTACAAGAATTATTAAATCAATTAGAAAAATAAATTCTAAATATTAAGTCAAACGACTTGGAATTTGGAATTTAAAGATTTGGAATTTAAACCTATAAAATTATGTTATACTACATTTTTAAATATCTAGATGAAGCTTATAATTTGCCAGGAGCAGGTTTGTTTCAATATATCACTTTCCGATCTGGAATAGCGGTTATTTTATCGTTATTAATTTCTACCATTTATGGAAAAAGAATTATTAGCTATTTAAGAAACAAACAAGTTGGTGAAACGGTTCGTGAGTTAGGTTTAGATGGACAAGTGCAAAAAGCAGGAACCCCAACAATGGGTGGACTAATTATTATTTTAGCCACACTTGTTCCTGTTTTACTTTTGGCAAAATTGGACAACATTTACATCATTTTGCTTTTAGTAACTACCGTATGGATGGGTAGTATTGGTTTCTTAGATGACTATATTAAAGTTTTCAAAAAAGATAAAGAAGGTTTAAAAGGAAAATTTAAAGTTATTGGTCAAATTGGACTTGGAATTATCGTAGGCGTTACTTTATACTTTAATCCAAACGTAACCGTAAAAGAGGATGTGGTGCTAAAAAAGCAAGGGATAGAAACAGTTATTAAATCCACTTCACCAGAAGTAAAATCAATGGAAACAACCATTCCATTTGTGAAAAATAATACGTTTGATTATGCTGAAGTACTTTCTTTTATGGGTGATGATTATCAAAATTGGGCTTGGTTAATTTTTATTCCTGTGGTCATTTTTATTATAACTGCCGTTTCAAATGGTGCGAATTTAACAGATGGTATTGATGGTTTGGCGGCGGGAACTTCAGCCATTTCAGTATTGGTTTTAGGGATATTCACATTTGTATCGGGAAACATCATTTTTTCAAATTATCTAAATATTATGTATATCCCAAATTCGGGTGAAATGACTATTTATATTGCTGCATTCGTAGGCGCATTAATTGGTTTTTTGTGGTATAACACCTATCCCGCAACTGTATTTATGGGTGATACTGGAAGTTTAACAATTGGAGGAATTATAGCTGTAATTGCAATCGCAGTTAGAAAAGAATTAATGATTCCTGTTTTATGTGGTATTTTCTTAGCGGAAAACTTTTCAGTCGTGTTACAAGTAGCTTATTTCAAATATACCAAAAAGAAATTTGGCGAAGGTCGTCGTATTTTCTTAATGTCGCCATTACACCATCATTATCAGAAAAAAGGCTATCACGAAAGTAAAATCGTAACACGTTTTTGGATTGTGGCTATCATTTTAGCTATTTTCTCATTAGTATCTTTAAAACTAAGATAACATGCGATTGGTTGTATTAGGTGGTGGTGAAAGCGGTGTTGGAACGGCTATTCTGGGAAAGAAAAAAGGATACGATGTTTTTGTATCTGATTTTGGAAAAATAAAAGAAAATTATAAAGAAGTTCTTAGTATTAATGGCATTGCTTGGGAAGACGAAAAACACACTGAAAATTTAATTCTGAATGCCGATGTAGTAATGAAAAGTCCGGGGATACCAGATAATGCGCCCATTGTAAAAAAGTTACTTAAAAAAAAGATTCCCGTGATTTCGGAAATTGAATTTGCAGCACCTTTTACTACTGCAAAAACAATTGGAATTACTGGAAGTAATGGTAAAACTACTACTACTTTGTTAACGTATCATATACTTAAACAAGGCGGTTTAAATGTTGGATTAGCAGGGAATATTGGGAAAAGTTTTGCCTGGCAAGTAGCCGAAAACAAGCACGATTGTTATGTGCTAGAATTAAGTAGTTTCCAATTAGATGGTATTTTTAATTACAAGCCAAATATTGCAATTATTTTGAATATAAGCCCAGACCATCTAGACAGATATAATTACGATTACAATTTATACATCGATTCAAAGTTTAGGATAACAATGAATCAAACAGAAACGGATTATTTAATTTATGATGAGGATGATGAAGCCATTTCAAATTGGTTTATCTCCCATCAAACAAAAGCAAAAAAAGTGCCTTTTTCAATTTCAAAAAAAGTAAACATAGGCGGAAGCATAACAGAGAACAACGAAATTAATATCAACCTTAACGAAGACCATTTTATTATGCCGATAAATCAACTAGCTTTAGAAGGAAAACATAACGTAAAAAACGCTATGGCTGCAACAACTGTTGCTCAATTAATGAATATTAGAAAAGCAACAATAAGAGAAAGCTTATCCAATTTTCAAGGGGCAGAGCATAGATTGGAAAAAGTTTTAAAAATTAATAATGTGCAATACATTAACGATTCTAAAGCTACAAATGTAAATGCCACATTCTTTGCCTTAGATAGCATGAACACACCTACAGTTTGGATTGTTGGTGGTGTGGATAAAGGAAATGATTATGACGAGTTAATGGCGTTGGTTCGTGAAAAAGTAAAAGGTATTATTTGTTTAGGAATTGATAATAAAAAACTAGTCGACAAGTTTGAAGGTTTAGTAGAAATGTTTATTGAAACAACTTCCATGTCTGAAGCTGTAAAAATAGCTAACAAAATGGCTGAAAAAGGCGATACTGTTTTGCTTTCACCAGCATGTGCTAGTTTTGACTTGTTCGAAAACTATGAAGACAGAGGTCGTCAATTTAAACAAGCGGTACAAAATTTATAATTGTAATTGAATTTTACAAGAGCAAAAATTTATAATGAATAAAATAGTCAACCAACTTAAAGGCGATAAAACAATTTGGGCAGTAATAATTTTACTAGCCATAGTTTCCTTTTTGCCTGTTTATAGTGCTAGCACCAATTTAGTTTATACTGTTGGTAATGGCACGGGTTCTACTTTTATGTTGTTATTAAAACATCTTACGCATCTTTTTATTGGAATGCTTATTGTATTTCTGGTTCATAAATTGCACTTCGAAAAATTTAAAAAATATTCCATTTTTGCCATTTGGATAATCATTCCGGCGTTGCTATTTACATTATTACAAGGAAAAACAATTGGTGGTGCTAATGCTAGTCGATGGTTGGTTATTCCTTTCGTCAATTTTTCGTTTCAGCCCTCCACACTTGCCTTCACAATTTTAATGGTATATGTGGCGAGAACATTAACCAAAATTAACGAAACCAAATATACGTTTAGAGATTCAGTTATTCAAATATGGATTCCTGTTGGCGCGGTTTTAATATTTATTTTACCTTCAAATTTTTCCACAGCTGCTTTAATGTTTGCAATGGTTTTTATGTTGCTATACATTGGACAATATCCTCTAAAATATTTAGGAATTGTATTGGCAACTGGAATAGCTTTATTGGCACTTTTTTTCTTGTTGGCGCAAGCTTTTCCAAAACACAAAACCTTTAGCCGTGTCAACACTTGGGTGAGTAGAATTGAAAATTTTACCTCAGATAAACCAGATGAAGACAAATATCAAATAGAAAATGCTAAAATTGCTATTGCGGTAGGAAAAATTAATGGAGTAGGACCAGGAAAAAGTATTCAAAAGAATTTTTTACCTCAATCTTCTTCCGATTTTATTTTTGCTATTATAATTGAAGAATATGGACTAATTGGAGGATATGTATTAGTGTTTTTTTACATGTTGTTGTTTTTTAGATTCTTAATTAGAGCGAATAAAACAACTAATTTGTTTGGAAAATTATTAATCATCGGACTAGGATTTCCCATAATAATTCAAGCCCTGATAAATATGGGTGTAGCTGTAGAATTACTGCCAGTTACAGGTCAGCCTTTGCCTTTAATTAGTAGTGGAGGAACTTCAATTTGGATGACTTGTTTGTCCTTAGGAATTATTCTTAGTGTAACAAAAAGAGAAGATGAGATTGCTGCTGATTTAAAAGATTTTCAAGATAAAGAAGCCGCTTTACAGCGTTTAATAGAAAGAGAAGTAGTAGTTATGAATGCTGAAAATTCTGAAGAAACCCTTTCGGAAGACGAGCATAAAGTAAATGATATGAAGTATTCTATTCGTGAATCTTTAAAACAAGAAAACGAATTAGATACTCAAGGCGATAGTTTAGTAAACGGACAAAATCCAATGAAGGCGGTTATAAATAAAAAATAATGGAAAAACGATTTATCATTAGCGGTGGCGGAACAGGTGGACATATTTATCCAGCAATTGCTATTGCAAACGAATTGAAATTTCAATATCCGGACGCTAAATTTTTATTTGTAGGTGCAAAGGATAAAATGGAAATGCAAAAAGTACCGCAAGCCGGTTATGAAATTAAAGGGCTGTGGATTACAGGATTGCAACGAAAACTTACATTACAAAACGTAATGTTTCCAATAAAATTAGCTACAAGTTTAATAAAATCGTATTTTATATTAAAAAGATTTAAACCTAATGTGGTAATTGGAACGGGAGGTTTTGCTAGTGGAGCTGTTTTAAAAGTGGCATCAATTTTAGGAATTCCAACGGTTATTCAAGAACAAAATTCTTATCCTGGAATTACAAATAAATTATTAGCCAAAAAAGCCAATTCCATTTGTGTGGCATATGAAAATTTAGAACGCTTTTTCCCAAAAGATAAATTACATATTACGGGAAATCCAGTGCGACAAGATTTAATGGAAGTGGTAAGCAAAAAAGACGAAGCACTGACTTATTTTAATTTAGAAGTTACCAAGAAAACACTTCTAATTTTAGGGGGAAGTTTAGGTGCTAGAAGAATAAATCAACTAATTGAAAAAGAATTAGATTTTTTATTACATCTCGATTTTCAAATTATTTGGCAATGTGGCAAGCATTATTTAAAAGAATATTCAAAATATAACGAAAAAGAAAACGTTCAAGTTGTGGCATTTATTGATAGAATGGATTTGGTGTATGCAGCTGCTGATGTGGTAATTTCTCGTTCAGGCGCATCTTCTGTTTCCGAGTTGTGTATTGTTGGAAAACCCACCATTTTTATTCCTTCGCCAAATGTGTCCGAAGACCATCAAACAAAAAATGCCAAAGCAATTGTCGAAAGAGGTGCAGCGATTTTAATTAAAGAATCAGATTTAGAATCAGAATTTAAAATTGTTTTCGAAGCATTAATTAAAGATCAAGGAAAATTAGAAAGCTTGGCACAGAATATTAAAAAATTAGCGTTACCCAATGCAACAAAAGAAATAGTTGAAGAAATAAAAAAATTAATTAAATAATAAAAACAATTGCAACAGCAATAAAAAAATGAATTTAAATCAAATACATAACGTTTATTTTATTGGAATCGGTGGAATCGGAATGAGTGCTTTGGCACGCTATTTTCAATTCATTGGAAAAAATGTGGCGGGTTATGATAAAACAGCAACACAATTAACTTCCGAGTTACAAGAAAGTGGTATAAAAATTCATTTTGAAGACAACATAGATTTAATAGTAGATAGCTTTAAAAACTCAGAAAATACTCTAGTAGTTATTACGCCAGCGGTTCCAAAAAACCACACAGAATGGAACTTCTTTTTAGATAACGGATTTACGGTGAAAAAACGTGCTGAGGTATTAGGCATTATTACAAAAGATACTTTTTGTTTCGCTGTTGCGGGCACACACGGTAAAACTACAACATCAAGTATTTTGGGGCATATTTTGTATGAAAGTGGTGTAGATGTTACTGCTTTTTTAGGCGGAATTGTAGAAGGATATGATTCAAATTTAATTGGTACAGGAAAAACAGTTACTGTAGTAGAAGCAGATGAATTTGATCGTTCATTTTTGTATTTACATCCCAATGTGTCTTGTATAACATCTATGGATGCAGATCATCTAGATATTTACGGAGATGTAGCTGCTATTGAAGCATCTTTTGAAGAATTTGCTAGTAAAGTGCCATCAGAAAATTTATTTATTGTCAAAGGATTGCCTTTAGAAGGAAATACAATTGCTGTAAATGGGGGTGCGGATTATGTCGCCCAAAACATAAGAATTGCCAATGGTTTTTATGTTTTTGATGTAAAAACCGCAACGGAATTAATTGAAAATGTAAAATTTGGGTTACCAGGACATCATAATTTAACTAATGCTTTGTTGGCTTTTGCTATGGCAAAATCGTACGGTGTAGCAAACGAAAAAATTAGAAATGCGTTAGCTACTTTCAAGGGTGTTAGACGTCGATTTTCATTTCAAATTAGAACCGAAAAATTAGTATATATTGATGATTATGCACACCACCCAACGGAAATAAATGCGGTACATCAAGCCGTAAGGGAATTATATCCAAATAAAAAAATAATAGCATGTTTTCAACCTCATTTGTTCAGTAGAACTAAAGATTTTGTTGAAAGTTTTGCAGAAAGTTTGTCTCAGTTTGATGAACTACTTTTATTAGAAATTTATCCTGCCAGAGAATTGCCTATTGAAGGGGTAAATGCTTCTTGGTTATTAGAGAAAATTAATTCTAAAAATAAACAATTAGTAACCAAAGAAAAGTTATTAACATGCTTTCAAAATTCTGTTGCAGATGTATATATTACGATTGGTGCAGGAGATATTGGTGAAATGGTAAAGGACATTAAAAAAGTGCTAAATGAAAAAAATTAATTGGCAAAATATTCGGTTAGTAATGATGCTTTTGGTGTTAATTTTTTTGTATTCTTTTACACAAAGTAGAAGTCAAAACAAGAAAATTGCTAAAATACAAGTTGATTTTCAGGGCAATAACAAAATGTTTTTAACAAATGAAATGGTTAATAACTTGTTAATACAAAATTTAGGAGGGACTTCCTCAATTCAAAAAGATAAAGTAGATTTGAAAGAATTGGAAAGTGCCCTAAAAAAGCAATCATTTATCGAAAATGCTGAAGCGTTTATTTCAGAAGACGGTATGTTAATAACTAAAGTTTTGCAGAAATCCCCAGTCGCAAGAATTGTTAATAATAATCGCGTTTTATATGTTGATAAAAATGGAAGTATTTTTCAATTGTCGGATAATTTTTCATCAAGAGTTCCTATTGTTCAAGGAAATATTGAAGGCGAATTTAAAAAAGGTTTCATAGAGACATTTAAGACCATTGAGAAAGATGATTTTTTAAGAAAACATATCATTGCAATCACGATTCAGAAAAATGGAAGCATGAATATGCTAACAAGAGAACATGATTACGATATCAATTTTGGAAAACCCATTTTAATAGACAAGAAGTTTAAAAATTATAAAGCGTTTTATCAATTCGCATCGAAAGATTCAATAATTGAAAAGTACAAATCAATAAATTTAATTTTCACACAACAAGTAGTGTGTTCAAAATAATGAATAGATGATGAACAAAGAAAGTATTGCAGTAGGTTTAGATATAGGTACAACAAAGATTGTAGCAATGATCGGCAAGAAAAATGAGTACGGTAAACTAGAAATCCTAGGGGTAGGAAAATCTAAAAGTTTAGGGGTACACAGAGGTGTAGTCAATAACATCACGCAAACCATTCAATCTATTCAAGCAGCTATTTCAGAAGCAGAAAATAATTCAGGTTATCGAATTAATGATGTGGTGGTTGGAATTGCAGGACAACACATTCGTAGTATTCAACATAGCGACTATATCAGCAGAAAAAATCCAGAAGAAGTAATTGGAGAAAATGATATTGAACTATTAACTTGTCAAGTTCAAAATTTATCCATGCTTCCAGGTGAAGAAATTATTCATGCCTTACCACAAGAATTTAAAATTGACGGACAATCTGAAATTTTAGAACCTATTGGAATGTATGGTGCCCGAGTAGAATCTAGCTTTCATATTGTAGTAGGACAAGCAGCTTCTATTAGAAATTTAGGACGTTGTGTAAAAAATGCGGGTTTAGAATTAACAGGGTTAACTTTAGAACCCTTAGCTTCAGCAGATGCTGTTTTAAGTGAAGAAGAAAAAGAAGCAGGTGTGGCACTTATCGATATTGGTGGAGGTACAACAGATTTAGCCGTATTTAAAAACGGTGTAATTCGTCATACAGCGGTAATTCCTTTCGGTGGAAATGTAATTACAGAAGATATTAAAGAAGGCTGTTCTATTATTGAAAAACAAGCCGAATTATTAAAAACACGTTTCGGATCGGCTTGGCCAGGAGAAAATAAAGACAACGAAATTGTTTCTATTCCTGGATTAAGAGGTCGTGAACCAAAAGAAATTTCACTAAAAAACCTATCAAAAATTATTCACGCTCGAGTGGTGGAAATTATTGAACAAGTATATGCTGAAATTAAATTATACGGGCATGACGAGCCAAAGAAAAAATTAATTGCAGGAATTGTATTAACAGGAGGTGGTTCGCAACTACAACATATTAAACAATTGGTAGAATATATTACCGGTATGGATACCAGAATAGGTTATCCAAATGAGCATTTAGCAGGAAATTCAAGCGAAGAATTATCTAGCCCATTATATGCCACATCAGTAGGTTTAGTTATGGAAAGTTTACGTAACCAAACCAATAGCGCTACTCCGTTTGTAGAAATGAAAATTCCTGAACCAGTAGTAGCGTCATCTCAATCTACTGAAGTAAATGTAATTGAAGATGCAGGGGAAGAAACTAATTCAACTCCGGTTGAAAACGAACCAACAGAAAGAAAAAAGAAATACGACTTTAATAACCTTTTAGGGAAAATTAAAGAGTTTTTAGATAATGTAGAATAAAGTTATTAGTAGCAAATAACACATTAAAAACAAAGCCAAATATATGGAAAGCAACAACGAATTTGGAAACATTACTTTTGATTTACCAAAAAATCAATCAAACGTAATAAAAGTAATTGGAGTAGGTGGCGGAGGTAGTAATGCCATCAACCACATGTTCAAACAAGGAATCATTGGAGTAGATTTCGTAGTGTGTAATACGGATTCTCAGGCGCTGCAAACTAGCCCAGTTCCAAATAAAATTCAATTAGGTGTAAATCTTACTGAAGGTTTAGGAGCAGGAGCAAAGCCAGAAATCGGACAACAAGCCGCTTTAGAAAGCATTGAGGAACTTGAAAAAATGCTAGATGTAAATACTAAAATGGTATTTATTACAGCTGGTATGGGTGGTGGTACTGGTACTGGTGCAGCACCTGTAATTGCTCAGTTAGCAAAAGAAAGAGGCATTTTAACGGTTGGAATTATTACCATTCCTTTTCAGTTTGAAGGTAAAAATCGTTACGATCAAGCTATGGAAGGTGTAGAAAGATTAAGAAAACAAGTAGATTCTTTAATTGTTATAAATAATAACAAATTAAGAGAAGTGTACGGTAACCTTGGTTTTAAAGCAGGTTTCTCCAAAGCCGATGAAGTTTTAGCTACAGCTTCAAAAGGTATTGCAGAAGTGATTACCAATCACCTAACAATGAACATAGATTTAAAAGACGCTAAAACAGTTTTAAGTGATAGCGGAACAGCAATAATGGGATCTTATGTTGCTTCAGGTGCAGACAGAGCAAGAATTGCGATTCAATCTGCATTGGATTCTCCATTATTAAACGATAATAAAATTACAGGTGCTAAAAATGTATTGTTGCTTATCACATTTGGTTCTGATGAAATTACTATCGATGAAATTAGTGAAATTAACGAATACATTCAAAACGAAGCAGGGCATAACGCAAACATCATCATGGGAATTGGTGAAGATGAAAAATTAGGCGACGCTATTTCGGTAACTGTTATTGCTACAGGTTTTAATATAGAACAACAAATAGAGATCGTAAATGCAGAGCCAAAGAAAATTATTCATTCTTTAGATAGTGAGCAAAAAGTAGAACATAATTTAACACCAAATGCGGTACCTACGCCTAACTTTTCTTTTGAAGAACAAATTGCTAATAATGTCAGTTTTGAAGCAGAAACGCCAAAGGAAGTAGTAGCTGAACCGGTTGCTAAAATTGTTTTTGAATTAAATGATTTAGAAGTAGAACAACCACAAATTGTTCAAGCTCAGGTTTCAGATTTAATAGAAACTACTGAAATTATTAAAAATTTAGATGTATTTTTTGAAAATGTTTCCGCAGAATTTCAAATACAAGCAGTAGCGCAACCTGTTGTTGAAACGTTACAACCGGTACAAGAATTTGAAATTATTTCTAATTCTGTTAGAGAAATTGAAGTAATTGATCCCGAATTTGTTGTGGCTACACAAGATTTCAATTTTTCTTTAGATTTGTTCGATTCTAAAATAGAAACCATAAAAAATACTGTTGTTTTTGAATTAAGCGAAGAAACCAAAGACATCAAAGTAAATGAGGCCGTTCAGTTTTTCCCAGTTACGGAACTTGGAGAAGAAGGAATTATCAAATATACATTAGAAGAAGAACTTGAAGAAGCATTTGAACCAGCTGCACATATTCAAGTCGCTGCAGAACCTATTGATGAAGAAATAAATTTTACTATCAAACAAAAAGAGCCAGTTGCAGCACCTATTAGTTTCGATCCTAATTTTAGCTTTGATGGTATTTCACCAGTGGAAATGTCAATTGAAGACATTTTAAAATCAAGAGCTGAAGAACGTAAAAGCAAATTGAAAAACTTCAATCACAAGTTCAACAATCCAAATCGAATTGATGATTTAGAAAAAGAACCTGCTTTCCGTCGTTTAGGATTAGACGTTACAAGTATGCCAAACCAAAACCCGCCTTCGCGCATGTCTATTGGAATGGATAGTAACGACGACATGCAATTGCGTTCTAACAATTCGTTTTTACATGATAATGTAGATTAACCAAAAATAAACAAACCAAATACTATTAAATCCCGACAAGTTATAAACGAGTCGGGATTTTTTTATTACTTTCGCATAATAAATAATTTACTACTTAAAATCAAAAATATATGAGCTTAGCTACACAAATTATGGATAGCATGAAAGACGCTATGAGAGCCAAAGACACCCTGGCTCTTGAAGCATTGCGTGCCATTAAATCTGAAATATTAATAGCGCAAACCGCCTCGGGATCTAAAGAAGAAATTTCAGAAGCAGACGAAATTAAAATTTTACAAAAATTGGTAAAAATGCGTAAAGACAGTTACGAAATTTTTACAGCACAAAATCGTGCCGATTTAGCCGAACCAGAATTGGCACAAATTGCAGTTATCGAAAAGTTCTTACCTGCTCAATTATCTGAAGCAGAAGTAGAGACTATTGTAGCGAAAATCATTGCCGAGACTGGCGCATCTGGAATTGCAGCAATGGGAAAAGTTATGGGCTTAGCCGCAGCACAAATTGGCGGACAAGCAGAAGGAAAAACCATTTCTACGATTGTAAAAAAACTATTGGTTTAGATAAATTAGACTTCTTAGATTTTTAGACCGGTTAGATGTCTTAGATTACTTAGATTCTATCTAACTTTCTAAAATCTCATAATCTAACAAGTCTAAAAATCTAAAGATCTAACAATCTAAAAATAAACGGCTGCGTAGTTCAACTGGATAGAATGACGGATTTCGGCTCCGTTGGTTGCAGGTTCGAACCCTGCCGCGGTCACAATTATTTCCTATTTATTGGGGTTAAAAAGGTTTTTGTTAAACATTTGCTAAACCGATTGAAAAAGTATCGGTTTTTAATTAAAAATGTTTAAACAAAAAATCCTTAACCACACTTTTATTAGTATGTTAAGGATTTTTTTAATTTTGTATTTTAATTGTTTTAAACTTAAAATTGTTTGAAAATAATTTTTAACAAATATTATTCTTGAAGTTTACAAAAATAGATAACTGTAAGTGGTGATTGAGATTTATCAAAATTAAAACTTACCATTGTATCGTATTCAAAACCTTTTTTTGTGCCTTTTTGTTCAACAAATGTAAAAAAGTGTTTCATTACTCCATCTGTAAAGTAAAGCATTCCATTAGTTTTTTTAATTACATCATACTCTGTAACTGTTTTTTTATCCTTGAAGATTGTTTCAAAAATTACTTTTGTTTCTGTTATAGACAAGCTTCCTTCAGTTTTAAATATGGCACCATTTGCTAAACCAGCCCCGAATTTATATTCCTGTGAGTAAGAAATTAAAGTAAAAAATAATAACGCAGTAAAAATTTTTTTCATAATTTATGTTTTAAATATAAATCAAATGTAAGAAATTAAATTAATAATCAAGTAGATATAAATTTTATGATTAAAAATACTACATTTGAGTTTGAAAAAAATTAACTAAAATATGGACAGTAAAAAACTAAAGCAAATAACAAACCAACTCAAAAAATCTTTTGACAATTGGGATTTCAATTTAGCAATAAATTCAAGTAAAGATGAGTATCAAACAAGAGATAATTTAATTCATCCATTTTTGAATATATTAAATTATGCTAGATTAATTGACTATAATCACGAACACGTTGCGGATATGGGGGATAAAAAAGGGCGTAAAGTTGATGTTGCCATCACTTTAGGCAAGAAAGACCCTTTGATGTTAATTGAGTGCAAAAGTGTAACTGCAAAGTTAAATGACAACCATTTTAGACAATTGAATGAATATTGTTTATATTCTCCTACTGCTAAAGTCGGAATATTAACTAATGGTATTATTTATAATTTTTACACTGTTAATGCAAGAGAAAAAAAAGGATTAAATACAAAACCATTTTTCACTTTTGACTTAATTAATTATGATACAGCTCAATTAGAAACTTTGGCTTTGTTTTTCAGACAAACATTTGAAATAAAAGACATACTTGAAGCTGCGGAAGAAGTTTATTTTTTAGAAAATTTTGATAATGCTTTATACAAAACATTAACAGATATAGAATCTGATGATTTAGCTAAGATGATTTTTAAAAATATGGGAGGTTTAAAGTCTTCTCCGAAAGCGCTAGCTCAAATCAAGGAACTAATTAATTCAATTTCAATTAAGACAGCGTTAGATAAAATTATACAAAAAGAAATTGCTTCTTCAAATAGTGGTATTATGACAACCACTGAAGAAATCAAAGCTTATAATGTAATAAAAACCATTCTTGCAATGTCTTCAAAAATAAAAACTGTTGATTTGGACAGAATAAGTTACAGAGATTTAAAAAATTCATTTCTTATCATAGTTGACGAAAAACAAACTAAAAATATATGCTCTTTAGTTTTCAAAGAAAAATTAAAAGCTATCGATATTAATGGCAGTAGATTTGAATTAGAGGATGTAACTGTTTCTTCAATCACAAAATTAAAAAAAGAAATAACAGAATCAGCTTTGTCAAATTTGGTTTAAAAGAAATTTTTTTTCATAACTGTCTCACAAATTCTTCTGATTGACTCTTAATAAATTCCCAAAAAAACCCTTTGTCAAAATAATTGGCAAAGGTTTTTCGTTTTTATGTTTAGTAGGGGTTAAAAAGGTTTTTGCTAAATATTTAAATAGTAATAGTAGTAAAAACCTTTTTCTTTTATGAAGTAAAAAGGTGCGATGTTGCGGCAAATGAGCAGCATTTGAATGGGAAAAGAACGTAGCTTTAGAAAATGATGTGAAGTTCTAAGACCGTTCGTTGGGGTAACAACAAATAATAGCGAAGCGTTCCTTTTTGTTATTGTAAATTAGTTAGAATTTACAAGTTTTAAAATTGTGGTTGTTGATTTTAATCCGATAGATTTTGTTTCAAATGTTACTTCACCAGAATTTTTTCCAGCTTGAATAATTATTTGGCATTTTCCATTAAAAGCACTTCTTTGCCAAGAATCTGTTAAGCATTTATCTGGTTCATGAGAACTCGGATCGCCATTTCCAACCCCAATTATTTTTGCGTTTTCAGAAATGGTAAATGCAAGTAGGTTGTTCGCTGTTGGTACTTCTCTTCCTTTTTCGTCAGTAATTGAAATATTTACTACTGTTGCATCTTTTCCATCTGCCATTAAAATTGATTTATCTGGAGTTAGTACCACATGTGTAGCTAGTCCTGTTGTTTCAATTTTTGCAGTAATTTTTTTACCTTTTTTGTAGGCAACCGCTTTTAAAGTTCCTGGTTCGTAAAGTACATTCCATTGTAAATGACTGTTTCTTTCCATTGTTTTTTTGCCTAAACTTTTTTCATTTAAGAAAAGCTCCACTTCATCTGCATTTGAATTTACCCAAACATCAATAGGTTTCCCAATTTTATCAGGCCAATTCCAATGTGGGGAAAGGTGTAAAACATCCTCATTTGTCCACCAACTTTTATAGTAATAATAAATGTTTTTTGGAAAGCCACACACATCCATAATTCCAAAATGCGAGTTGATATTTGGCCATTTATAGGGAGTGGGTTCCCCACGATAATCGAAACCTGTCCATACAAATCCACCTAACCAATAGTTGTTTTCTGCGGCTATTTTCCACCACGTTTCGGCTTTGCTTGCCCACCAAGGATAGGTAATATCTTGATCTGGTACGTAACCACGGATTTCATCTTTTTCGTAAATACCTCTTGTGGTTACAGTACTCCCCATTTCGGTTCCCAAAAGTGGTTGATTGGGATGGTCTTTATGGTAATCCGATACAGCATATTCTCTATAATTGAAACCTCGAATAGGAATTACTTCGTTTACACCTTTGAAGTCATTTCCCATATCGGCAGCATAGGTGCTTGTTCTTGTTGGGTCGATATCTTTTTGAAAGGCTAAAAGCGTTTGTGCAATTTTTTTGCCATATTCATTTCCTTGTATGTTTTGTTCTTCATTACCAATAGACCATAAAAACACAGAAGGATGATTTCTATCTCGTTTTAATAGGCGTGTAAATTGATTAATGTATTCTGGGCTACTGTTTAATAAACGTTGCTCGTCTATTACTAACATTCCCAAACTATCACAAGCCTCTAAAAGTTCTGGAGTAGGTGCGTTATGACTTGCTCTGTATGCATTGCAACCCATTTCTTTTAATAATTTTATGCGGTAATATTGTATATAATCAGGTAGGGCACTTCCAATTCCGGCGTGGTCTTGATGGTTGTTGGTACCTTGAATTTTAAGGTGTTTACCATTTAAGAAAAATCCTTCTTTGGCATCAAATTTTACGGTTTTAATTCCGAAACGAGTTTTAGTTTGATGAATGATTTGATTTTCTGATTTTAAAAATGAAACAACTCTATATAAATAAGGATTTTCAAGCGACCATAGTTCTGGGTTTTTTAGTTGTAAATGTTGTTTTATGGTTTGATTTTTAAGGATTGCTAAATTTACTTTTTGTTCCTTAGTTTTGACTAAAATTTTCCCGTTTCTATCTGTAATATACGAGTAAATAACACTATTTGAATTATTTAAATTATTATTTTGAATGGTAGTTTCAATGGTAACTTCAGCATTTTTCCCTTTAACTTCCGAATGAACAAAAACACCATCCTGTGGAATGAAAGTTTTATCTGTTATGTGTAACCAAGCGTGTCTGTAAATTCCAGCACCTTCATAAAACCAACCTTCGTATTGTGTAGCATCTACTCGAATTACGAGTACATTATTGCCTTCAAAATTAATATAATCAGATACGTCATACGAATTTCCTACATAACCACTAAAATTGGTTCCTACGTAAAAGCCATTTAACCAAATTTCAGCATTTCTGTAGATGCCATCAAATTGAAGTTCAAAACGCTTCTTGCTTTTTGATTTGTCTACCGAAAAATGTTTACGATACCAACCGATACTTGTTTCTGGATAGGCACCACCAACTGGTTTATAACCGTGACTGTCCATCTCTACTTGTTCTGATTTTATAAATGGAAGTTCTACTGCCCAATCATGCGGAATGTTAATCTTTTTCCAGGTGCTGTCAATAAATTTCGGATGTACAATTGTGGTTGCAAAAACATTCGATTTGTGAAGTAAAGCGGTTTTACTATAGTTGAAATCTTTTTCAGCATTTGCTGCATGACCAAAATGAAATTTCCAATCTTCATCTAAGCTTATTTTTTCTTGCGCCATTACACTTGTAATCGCAAAAAGAAAGAAAATAATTAAAACTGATTTGTTTCTCAAAAGTAAAAATGCAATGTTTTTCATAAAATTAATTTTCTTTAAAAGCATCTAAAGCGGGTGAGGGCTTTCCATCGTTTTGCCAAGCACTTAAGCTATAGCCACTCCAAGATTTGGCGCCTTGTGGTTCCCAATACATTACGCCTAAACCGCTGTTATTTGGTACTTTTTTTACCGCCTCTATTGTTGCTTTTAATAATTCGTACGTGTTTTGAACTTTATCATCTTCTCCGCCAACTTCAACAATCATGACTTCTTTATTATATCTATTTACCATATCATTTAGGTTAAATTCTAAGTCAGCAATGGTTTCTGTATAGTCTTTTTTAATCCAATAAGGATAATAGGACAAACCAATAATATCGTATTTTACGTTTTGTGCGGTAGCATTATCGAAAAAAGTTCTGAATTTAGCGTTGTTATTACCTTCATCTACATGAACAATTACTTTTATATTTTTATCAACTGCTTTTGTAGCTTCGTAACCTTTGTTTAGCAATTGTCCTAATTGATTCCAGTTATCGGTACTGCCTTCCGGCCAAAGCATACCGCCAGGAATTTCATTTCCTATTTGCACCCACTCTGGAGTTACGCCTGCGTTTTTTAAAGCTGAAATCACTTCAAAAGTAT
>NZ_JBIPMS010000110.1:0-5464 GCF_044368995.1 Flavobacterium sp.
AAGACCATTCATTTGGCGTCATGGCATCTTGATAACTTCCAAAAAGCGCCAAACATTCAGTCACAAAAAAATCAAGTAATTTTAAAGATTGTGCTCTGTTGATGGGCCACACAAAATTGTCGGCATCAATAGTTCCGATGGTTTTGATATCTGTTTTTTGAATTTCAGAAACTATTTTCGAAACATTATTATTGAAAACCAAAGGCGGTGTTGGTTTGTGATCTTTTGGCAATTTTTTTCTGTTTTCGCCGTCATAATTCCATTTACCAGTTAAAGGTTTATCGCCTTCCATTAAAATATGGTGTTTTTTGCGCATCATGTGGTAAAAACTTTCCATCAAAAAGGTTTTTTTACCTTCAAAAAAATCACCTAATTCATTTCTAGAACTCATAAAATGTTCCGAATCGGAAACGGAAGTTGATATAGATAGCGATTGGCACAAATTTTTCAGCTGTTCATCCAAACGGTATTCGTCAGGAAATTGGTATTCAAAATTCGTAAAACGCTCATTTTCTATTAAAGATTTAATATTTTTTTCAAACGATTGTAAATTATTGGCATCATTCAATTTCAAATAAATGACTTGATGTTGTTGCGATTGTAATTCGGAGGCAAATTGTTGCATCGCCGAGAAAAAACCTACTACTTTTTGAATATGATGTTTGGCATAATCGGTTTCTGTGCGAATTTCCATCAAAACATAAGTCACGGAATCGTCAACAGCTTGAAACCAAGAATGATTACTGTTTAATTGATCTCCGAGAAGTAATCGTACCGTTTTTGACATTTTATATAAATTTAAAGATTAAAGGATTTAAAAATTTAAAGATTTTGTATGATTTTGATTTTTTCAATCTTTAAATCATTCCATTTTTTAATCTTTCATTCCTACATCTATCACTACAATATTTTACTTCATCCCAAACCTGCTCCCATTTTTTCCGCCAAGTGAATGGTTTTTGGCATACCACACAAATTTTAGTTGGTAGGTTTTGTTTTTTTACGCCTTTCATATTATAATTGAAGTTTTTTTCTTTTCCATTCTATACCCACTTTTGATCCTTTAGCAATAAAAACTGCCACAGGTTTTGTCTCATTTAGAATTGCAAAATCTTTACCATACATGGCTTGAAAGTCGCAATCAATTTTATAATTTGAAATGGTATTCGTTTTCCAACTAGGATGTTGCAATTTGTATTCTTCTGTTTTTTTGGCATTTACTTTTGTGTAGCCGAAGTAATGGTCGTAAATAAACTGTTCTAAACTATTGTTTGTCATTTTCTTCGTTTCGAAAGAATACTGAACATCAATGCTATTCCAATTGGAATCTACTAACCATTCAAATTTTATATTTTGAAAATCTGAATGAACAATTTGCTGATGTTTTGTTGGTATAACCGTATAATGTTCTTTATATAATTTATTGGCAACCCATGCCACAATTGGGTAGGGAATGGTTTCATTAATAAAAACTACGCCTCTTTTTATTTGATTGTCTTCTTTTCGAACAACATAAAAGCGCAAGTTAATTTCTTCAAAAGTTCCAAACCACGGAATTGGTATATTGAATAATTGGGTATTTTTAAACATAAAGCCCACTAAACTGATGTAGCATTTATCTTCAAACAAGTCGATTTCAACTCCTTTTGGCACGTATGGAAGTAAAATTTGTGGATCAATTTCATAATTTGCCATGATGATATTTTCCCAATCTGCTTTTAAAAATAGTGCCATTATTGTGTTTTCTTTTTTGTTTTTCGATTCATAATACTCACGTGTTTTTGCAATATCCGTTTGCCTTCTTCTATCACTTCCCCTCTTTTCCGAAAGCTCCAAACTATATCGCTTGCATATTTTCTTGTTTCTTCTATGTTTACAATTGTTTCTGGATAGTCTTTTCCAATGATACAGTTGTAAAATTGCTGTTCCATTTCATTCATTTTCCATGGTTCGTGAAGCAAATTAACAGGTACTTCTGCTAATTCGGGCAACCATTTTTTGATAAAAACACCTTCAGCATCATGCTCTTCGGAGTTTTTTATTGGGCTATAAATCCGTATGGTATTAATTCCTGTTGTGCCTGATTGCATCTGAATTTGAGGGTAATGAATACCTGGTTCGTAATCCAAAAATTGTCTCGCCAAGAAATGCAATTCGCGCCAATCTTGCCATAAATTAAAGGTGAAAAATGAAACCACCATAGCGCGCATCCTGAAATTAATGTAACCTGTTGCAACCAAACATCGCATGCAAGCATCTACAATTGGCACTCCCGTTTTTCCTTCTTGCCAAGCTTTAATGTAGGTTTCGTTTTTGGGTTTTATCAAACTGTCATACGCTCGGTTTGCGTTTTCAAATTCCATTTCGCATTCGTCTTCAAATTTTTGAATAAAATGGCAATGCCAATGCAAACGCGATACAAAATTCAGAATCGCACGTTTGTTTTTTGAGGATTCGTAATGCTGATTCGTATATTGATAAATCATTCGCATGCTGATATTTCCATAAGATAGATACGGAGACAATCGGCTACATCCTTTTCTACTTAGAGCTGGTTTCGAAATGTGTTTGCTGTAATTAACATAACGTTCTTTTACAAAACTATCCAAATAACGCCAGGCCCAATATTCGCCACCTCTTTGAAAATTCGGATTTGGAGTTGTAATTTCAATGGGTAGTTCGTTTCCTTTTATTTTTTTGTAAAATTCTGAATTTAATTCTATGGTATTTAAATCGGATTCTTTTATGTTTTTAGGGGTATCACGCATGACTTGCTCCCAACGTTTGTCCCAATCTTGTCTTGATTTTAACCTACGAATTACGCCGTGCATTTGAAATTCATTCCAAGTTATTTCGTTGGAACTGAAAAACGCTTTCATTTCCAAATCGCGGTCATAAGTAACTTTATTTCCTATTTCTTGATGCGAAAAAATGTTATTAACTTCAAATTTTTTAATCAATTCTGAAAAAACGGTTTTTACTTCGTTATGGAAAAAATAAATTATAGAGTTGTATCCTTTTAATTTTTTATTCAAATCCTGAATCGATTCATAAATAAATCGCCAATGCCGTACGTCTGAATCATGATATTTCATTACAGATGGTTCGAAAACATAAATAAGCAACAAAGGCAAATCAGATTGGTGTGCGTGAAAAAGCGCTTCGTTATCAACCAAACGAAGGTCGCGTTTAAACCATACAATATTGACCGCTTTTTTTATCAAAATTAAATTAGTGAAGTAACTGTTTTGTCGGGTTTGGCATAACTCCATCTTGAAATCCGTGAAGTTTTGTGATAACTATCTAATCCGGAACAAGTGATAGATTCGGCTTTTTCGATGTCAAGAAAACCATCTTTTTGCAAACAGTTTTCTGGGAAATAAACTTCTTTCACTTCACCAATTATTAGAACCGTATTATTGATGGAAAGTGTGATTTTTTCTTTAAATTCCATAGCTAATTGTACATTGCTTTCATTTACAAAAGGCGCAAAAAAGTTATTTTTAAATTCAGGAGTTAAGCCAGTTTCGTCAAATTCTGAGCAATCTCTATCATATCTGGCAGACGTTTGATGAGCTTTTTTATGAATTTTTTCAGTAATATGATTGATAGTGTAAAAACCTGTTTTTAAAATATTTTCTAGCGTGTGACGTTCTAAAACTCCTGGACGAAAAACCATTCCGAATAAAGGTGGATTGCTTCCAATATGTAAAATAGAATCTACAATAGCCAAATTGGTTTGATTTTTTTTGTTTTGTGTGCCAATTAATCCAACGCTTTTAAAACCACCTAAACTATTTGCAAAATGAACACGTTCTTGTTTTTCCATGTTCAAAATTTGTTCATGGGTAATATGTTTTACTATAGTTTCACCCATTTTTTATCGCTATTTAATTGAAAGGTTCCAACGTGTTCTTTGTTCCATTCATTTGGTGGAATTAAGGATAAAAAGTAAGTGGCATTTCCTGATGCGTATAAATGATAGATCTCTCCAATTATAGGTTCAAATGAAAATTTTGAATTGTAAACCATTTCATTCCATTCATATTCTTCCATTAAATTTTGGTACTGTAATTTTAGTTCATTGAATTTATTTTCAAATTCTTTGTTCACATTTCTTACACCTCTACCTTTCCATGCGGCAACATCATCCACTTTAATTATAGGTGCGCCAACAGTTGTTGCGTAAGGTAAAAAACTTGCATTGTATCCTTTTTCTTCCGTATAAACTATATTATCAGGCTTTTTGTTTTCCATTTTATCTATTATCTTTTTGATATTTTATTATTTGAAATGGCTCTTTGTAATTTACATTTGAATCGGTCAATACCTTCAGCACGTTTTGCGGCATGCTTAGTTTTACAATTTTCTACACGTTGTCGCCACAGTTTGTAACTTGAAAATTTTAATTCTTTTTTCATTAAAGCTTTTACATCAGCTTCAGCTAAACCAAATTGAAATTTTATAGCATCAAAAGGTGTTCGGTCTTCCCATGCCATTTCGATAATTCTATCGATAGCAATGTCGTCCAATTCAGTTTTTTGAGAAATAGGCATTTTTTGTTTAATTTTAATTTAAAAAGATTAAACAAAATTAAGTAGAATAATTTGATTTTCAATACAGAAATAGAATAAAAAAACCCGTTACTTAAATTAATGCAACGGATAATAATTTTTTTTAGAAAAGGGAAGCCACCTGTTCGTTTACAAATTCTAAAAAACGTTCATCTGCTTCTGTAAATGGGTCAATTACATGACTGTCGACATCTATTTGTCCAATATTAATTCCATTTACAAATAAAGGCACAACAATTTCAGATTTTACGGTAAAGCTACAAGCTATATAATTATCTTGGGCAGAAACGTCAGGTACCACAAAGTTTGCATTATTTTCTGCTACTTGGCCGCAAATACCTTTACCGAAAGGAATAACGGTATGATCCGTTTCAGCGCCTACGTAGGGTCCAAGGTGTAAAGTTTTGGTTTCATGATTGGCAAAATAAAAACCAACCCAATTGTAATATGAAATAGAATATTGTAATAATTGACAAATATTAGAAAGCTTTTCATCTCTATTTTCATTAGTTTTAATGATGTTTCTTACTTCTGTTTTTATAAGTTCAAATTCCATGTTTAATTTTTTTGTAAAATTATACATTAATAAGAAAGTAAAATTATATTTTTGTTAAAATTTAAAATTTTGAAAAACATATTTCAGCAGCATAAAGTATTTTTTATTTTTCTAATAAAGTTTTTATTGAGCTATTTTATTGTTACGATAATTTATTCGCTTTATTTAAATCAATACCACACACAAAAAAATGAGGTAGATGGTATCACGCATTTTGTAGCAAAACAGACTGAAAACATTCTCGTTTTTTTTAATGCAAATTGCGAGATGATAAAGCATGAATTGGAACCTTGCTATAAAGTAGTCTATAATTCAGTATATATTGCTCGAATAG
>NZ_JBIPMS010000111.1:0-5432 GCF_044368995.1 Flavobacterium sp.
AGATTGGTTTGCCATTTGGACAGAAAGTATTGGAACACAAATTCCATAAATTATGATTAATAAACGGCTTCTTGTTAAAAACCTCTTGGCTCATAATAACGAAAATAGTTTTTATGATAAAAAACGCCAATTAAATTTACATACTAAAGAAGGAAAAGGTAAGTTTTTAAAACATATTTGCGCCTTGTCCAATTCCAACCCGTTTAATAACTCGTATATTGTAGTTGGCGTAGAAGATGACGATAATGAAATAGTTGGAGATGATTTTTTTGATGATAGCCGGATTCAAAATCTTGTAAATGCCTATTTAGAAAATCCGCCTAAAATTACTTATGACAATATCTCTTTCCCTAATTTACCTAAAGAAAGAGTAGTTGGTTTGGTGACTATTAAACCGAAAAATAAAATCTCCTTTTTTAAAAAAAATATTTATACGATTTTACTTAATAGTACTTTTATTAGAATTGGAAGTAACACAGTGCCGACTGAGGAAAAAATTGCTTTTTCAAAATCAAATGCAGCTGCAGTTATTAGTATTGAAAATAATTCTAGAAACAGTATAGCACACACCTTAGAAAGTGTGTTGGATTTTATTACGGTACGACACAAAGATTTGGATAATCAATATCAGGTGTTTAAAGAGAATTTTGTGGTGTGTTGGGCTGGAAAAAAACATATTGTCCGAAACGAAACGTATTATTCGCGCGTAGCTATTGAGTTGATGAACGAACAAATTAAGCTGTTTTATTCCAACCAAGATGAAGTAATTATTCAATATGATGAAGATCGTTTTACGATTACAGAATATGTAAAGTTGGGTTTAAATGACGCCACGAGTTATTATCCATTGGAGCGTTTAACCTTCCATTTTTACGATAACGGTTATTATAAAATGGAGACTGAAATGCTATTTGAACCTCCGCAATATAATAAAAAACTACTTTTTCATATTTACAATTCTGTTAAAAATACTATTGAGAAATTAGAAAAAAACAAAGTGGTTTTAGAAGAAGACGTTTTAAGAATCGCGCCTACATTAATGATTTGCTATTTAAACGGATTCACCGAAGCGAAACAAAAGCTTATAGAAGCAAAAAGTGTATTAAAAGCTTATCCAAATCCCTTAGTTTTCCTGAGCTTTAAACACAGTCTGAGAATTTTAAGAAAGATGAAATACAATTAATCTTTCTCAGACAAAAACTCAATATCTTCTAGTAATTGCGTTAGATTTTTTTCGCCTTTTACGGTTTTATCGATGTTTAATCCGTTGTAAAACCCTCTAATTCTGCCTTTTTGGTCCACTAAAACAAAGTTTTCGGTGTGCACCATGTCATATAATTCTTCCGGTTTTCCTGTTTTTACTACTAAATAAGATTGTCGAGCTATTTTGTATATTTCTTTCTGATTTCCTGTAACTAGATTCCATTTTGTATCAAGTACCCCTTTTTCTTTGGCATATTTTTTCAAAACCTCAACGGTATCTTCATTTGGGAAAACAGAATGAGAAAGCAATTTCACTTTCGGATTGTCTTTGATTTTGTCTTGCAACCAAACCATGTTGTCGGTCATTTTTGGACAAATGGTTTGGCAAGTCGTGAAAAAGAAATCGGCTACATAAATTTTACCCTCATAATCTTTATTTGTAACCTTATTCCCGTTTTGATTGGCAAACGCAAATGGCGCTATTTTATGCTTGTAGCCAACATGTTGTACTAAAGAATCTACCAATTCCGGATTTACCTCTCGAGGGGTAATTATGGGAAGTGTTTTTCTATTTAATAAGGTATAAATAGCTATAAAAATTACTAGAAGCAACCCTATAAAAAAGACAGATAGTTTTTTATATTTAAACATTTGAAGGCTATTTTTTTACAAAAATAACACTATTTTATATTATCACGAACGTATTTAACATTTGTATTTCTGAATAATTCTAGTTTTTTTAATAGATTTGTAATTCGCATACAATAAAAAAACCAACCTTTTAAAAAATTATAAAATGAAAAACAAAACCCTACTTGCTAGTTTAGCAATTGCGTCGGTTACTTTTTTTCAAAGTTGCTCTGTAACTATTGGAAAAGAGGGCCAGCCAGGAAAAAATGGAGCGTCTGGTGATGCCGTAGTTACAAAATCAGAAAAATTCGGAATTCGTACTGAGTTTATGGATACTTCTGTAGCGCCAAATGAAGATTTTTTTAGATATGTAAACGGAACCTGGTTAGATAAAACCGAAATTCCTGCAGACAGAACCCGTTGGGGAAGTTTTGACGAGTTAAGAAAAAATACCGACGATGATGTCATGATCATTTTGAATGAAGCCGTTGCCAATAAAAACTTAGATCCGAAATCAGACCAAGCCAAAGCGGTCAATTTATACAAGTCGATTTTAGATACCGTTTCTAGAAATAAATTAGGTTTGAAACCAATTATGTCCTATTTACATAAAATAGACGGTGTAAAAAACAGCACCGATTTAATGAATCTATTAGTAGAATCAAAAGCCGATGCTAGTTTAGGGTTTTTTGGTTCTTTTGTTGGTGCAGATGCTAAAAACAGCAACAAAAACGTAGTATATGTAGGAACGGGCAGTTTAGGGTTACCTGATAAAGACTATTACATGTCTGACAAACCAGATACGAAAGAAAAAAGAGAAAAATATGTGTTACATATTGCAAAAATGTTTGGCTATTTAGGTATGGACACGAAAACCGCTTCTGAAAAAGCAGCAAGGGTTTTGGCTTTCGAAATCTCTCTATCTGAACCAACTTTAGACCGAGTAGAAAGACGTGACCGTCGCAAAACATACAATCCGATGTCAGTTGCCGATTTACAAAAAATAGCGCCATCTAACAACTGGGCTTCTTATTTTGAAAAAGCTGGATTTAGTAAATTGGATTCCGTAGTGGTGTCGCAGCCGAAATACTTAACCAAATTAGACGCTATTTTAAAGGAAAATAAAGTAGCTGATTGGAAAGCGTATATGACTTGGACGCTTTTACGTTCTAATGCTGACGAATTAACCACAGAAATTGAAAAAACAGATTGGGATTTTTACAGTAAAACTCTATCTGGAGCGGTAAAACAAAGACCTGCCACTGAAAGAGCATTGGCTACCGTAAATGGCGTTTTGGGTGAAGCTTTAGGAAAATTATATGTTGAGAAAAAGTTTCCGGCAGCGGCAAAAATAAAGGCAGAAGCTATGATAGCCAACGTTTTTAAAGCGTATGAAAACCGAATAAACAATTTACCTTGGATGACACCAGCAACAAGAGCAAATGCTATTGTAAAACTTAAAAAGTTTAGAGTAAAAATTGGTTATCCTGACACTTGGAAAGATTACAGCGGATTACAAATAAAAAGTCCAGAACAAGGTGGCACATTACAAGAAAACTCATTAGCTATAAGCAGATGGAGCAATAAAGAAAATGTTTCAAAACTAGGAAAACCAGTGAACAAAGAAGAATGGGGTATGTCGCCTCAAACGGTAAACGCTTATTATAGTCCAACCAATAACGAAATTGTATTTCCTGCCGCTATCTTACAACCTCCTTTTTACGATTACAGAGCAGATGAAGCGGTAAATTATGGTGGAATTGGAGGCGTAATTGGTCATGAAATTTCACACGGATTTGACGATTCAGGCTCAAGATACAACGCAGAAGGAAACTTAATTAACTGGTGGAACGATGAAGATTTAAAACAATTCACCACATTAGGAACGGCTTTATCAGATCAATATTCTGCTTTGCAGCCTTTACCAGGCATTTTTGTAGATGGAAAATTTACGTTAGGTGAAAATATTGGTGATTTAGGTGGTGTAAATGCCGCTTATGATGGATTACAAATTTACCTGAAAGAAAAAGGAAACCCTGGTTTAATTGATGGTTTTACGCCTGAACAACGTTTCTTCCTTTCTTGGTCTACCATTTGGAGAAGTAAAATGCGTGATGAAGCTATTAAGAATCAAGTAAAAACAGATACGCACTCACCTGGACAATACCGCGCGTATGTGCCGCTGCAAAACATTGAATCTTTTTATCAAGCGTTTAGTATTAAAACTGGTGATAAAATGTATATCGCTCCAGAAAAAAGAGTGAAAATTTGGTAACAAGAAACTATTATCTGTCAATCTGAACGTGTTTCGGATTTTAACTTAACCAATATGGAATTCAGTACCATAGTTTTGGTTGGCAGACTAAAAAGTCTTCAAGGTTGCAAAACTTTTTTTATTTAACACGAATTTCACAAATTAGCACGAATTAATTTGTGTTAATTTGTGAAATTCGTGTCAAAATTATTATCTCCCGAAAGAAAAACCTGAAATTCTGAACTACATTTAGAATGACAGGTTTTCTCTTTTTAAACCGTTTCCTTTTTTATACATTTGTGCCATGTCATTTTCTTATCCAAATAACGAAAAACTAAAAAGCCATAAAACAATTGACCTTTTGTTTTCTGAAGGACAATCTATCTCTAAATATCCGTTAAGATTGGTTTATGTTGAGAATTCAGATGTTAACAATACAGAAAAAGTATTGATGGGCGTTTCCGTTTCTAAAAAACATTTTAAACATGCCGTTGACCGAAATTATTTCAAACGGGTTTTAAGAGAATGCTACCGATTAAATCAAAACATATTGAAAGAAAACATTAACAAGCCCTATGCTTTTATGTTTTTTTACCAAACAAAAGAAAAATTATCCTATCAAGAAATTGAAGAAAAAACCATACAATTATTTCAAAAATTTAACGAAACGATAAAGTAAATGCTGAATCTTTAATCGGTTTCAACTATTTTAATTAAATTAGTAAAATATTATTCCACAACACATGAGTATTTTTTACAAAAGAAAAGTAATAATTCCGACACTTGTAGCTGGATTTTTATTTGTAGCCGTAAGTTTTCAAAACGATTTTTTTGCTCTAGCCAAACAAATTGAAATTTTTACGAACCTATATAAAATTGTTAACCAAAATTATGTAGACGAAACCAATCCAGGAAACCTAATGGATGTGGCTATAAAAAGTATGCTAAGTGAATTGGACCCTTATACTGTTTATTTTGACGAGCAAGATGTACTAAAATTTAAAATAAATAATACGGGTGAATATACCGGAATTGGCGCCATAATTACACGTAAAGATGATAAAATAATCTTAAAAGAAGTATACGAAAATATGCCAGCTGACAAAGGTGGTTTTAAAGCTGGTGATGTTATTACCCAAATTGGAGATGTCTCGCTTAAAGATTTTAAAGACGACGCTTCTCAGCTGCTAAAAGGGGCTAAAAACACTAAAATTGACATCGTATATTTCCGTCAAGGAATAGAAAAAAAAGGACAAATTATTTTAGATGAAGTAGAAATAAAAGCCGTTCCTTATTTCAAATTATTAAGCGATAAAACAGGTTATATTGTGCTTCAAAAATTTAA
>NZ_JBIPMS010000112.1:0-5355 GCF_044368995.1 Flavobacterium sp.
TCATTGGAATTATGGAGCATATAGAACCATGTGGTGTGCATTCTGGAGATAGTAATGCAACTTTACCTCCTTTTAATTTAGGTGAATTTGTGATGCAACAAATAAAAGACCATACTAAAAAAATCGCAGTAGCTTTAAAAACAGTAGGATTGATTAATATTCAATTTGCAATAAAAGATGATTTAGTTTATATTATCGAGGCCAATCCTAGAGCTTCTCGTACCGTGCCTTTTATTGCAAAAGCATATGGAGAACCTTATGTAAATTACGCTACTAAAGTAATGTTAGGAGAAAATAAAGTAACTGATTTTACCTTCAATCCACAATTAAAAGGATACGCAATAAAACAACCGGTTTTCTCTTTTAGTAAATTTCCAAATGTCAACAAAGCTTTAGGTCCAGAAATGAAATCAACTGGTGAGAGTATTTTGTTTATTGATGATTTAAAAGATGATCAATTTTATGATTTGTATGCTAGAAGAAAAATGTATTTAACCAAATAAAAAAATCCCAATTGAAAAATTGGGATTTTTAGTTCATACTATTTATATTATATTTTATTTTCTCAATGGAATATTTGCTAAAATTTCCAACACGAATTTCCAATATTTTTGAGCGGATGCAATATTTGCTCTTTCATCAGGGCTATGAGCACCTTTGATGGTTGGTCCGAAAGAAATCATGTCCATTTCTGGGTAATTGGTTCCTAAAATTCCGCATTCTAAACCAGCGTGACAAGCTACAACATGAGCTTTAGTTCCGTTTTGTTTTTCGTATATTGAAGTTAAAACATCTAATATTTCTGAATTAGCATTTGGTGTCCAACCCGGATATGAACCTCCAAAAGTAACTTCACAACCCATTAATTCAAATGCAGAACGTAAAGCGTTGGCTAAATCAAATTTTGAAGTTTCCACCGATGAACGTGTCAAACATTGTACGGTTAATTTCCCCTCCGCTACTGTAATTTTTGCAATGTTATTAGAGGTTTCTACTAAATTATCAAAATCAGCACTCATTCTGTATACTCCATTATGAGCTGCATATATCGATCGAACCATATAAAACTGTGCCATCGGAGGCATTACTTTAGTTGGTGTTATTGCTGATTTTTCAATTACAATTTCTAAATTTGGTTCGGTAGTTTTAAATTCAGCTTTTATTTCATTGATAATTTCTTGCATATCAAACGTAAATGCTTCATCATAAATAGGAGCAATGGCAACTTGAGCAATACTTTCTCTGGGGATGGCATTTCGTAAACTTCCTCCATTAATAGTTGAAATTTGTAAGCCAAAATCTTCAAAACCATTAAAAAGTAAACGGTTCATAATTTTGTTGGCATTTCCTAAACCTTTATCTATGTCCATTCCGGAATGTCCACCATTTAAACCTTTTATGGTAATGGTGTAACCAACAGCATCAGCAGGGGTGTTTTCTTCATCGTATTCTGCCACTGCAGTTACATCAACACCTCCCGCGCAACCAATATCAATTTCATCGTCTTCTTCAGTATCTAAATTTAAAAGAATTTCACCTTCTAATAACCCACCTTTTAATCCCATTGCGCCTGTCATACCTGTTTCTTCATCTATTGTAAATAAGGCTTCAATGGCAGGATGAGGAATGGTCGTACTTTCTAAAATAGCCATAATTGTGGCAACACCTAAACCATTGTCAGCACCTAAAGTTGTTCCTTTTGCGCGAACCCAGTCACCATCAACATACATTTCGATGCCTTGTGTTTCGAAATCAAAATTGGTATCATTGTTTTTTTGGTGCACCATGTCTAAATGCGATTGCATTACAATGGTTTTACGATTTTCCATCCCAGCAGTAGCAGGTTTTTTGATAATTACGTTTCCTACTTCGTCTTTAATGGTATTTAATCTTAATTCTTGACCGAATTTCATCATAAATGCGATTACACGTTCTTCTTTTTTCGATGGACGTGGTACGGCATTTAAATCGGCAAATTTGTTCCAAAGTACTTTTGGTTCTAAATTTCTTACTTCTTGACTCATTTATGAATTGTCTTTTTTATATTATTTATTCAGATTTTATTGAATTACAAAGTTACAAAGTTTAATTTCTTAATAAATGAAATTGTAGTTATATTTACAATTTATATTCATTTTGTGAAGAAGTTATATTTATTAATTATTCAAATTATTCTTGTTAAAGTAATCTCACTTTTTCCAGAACAAGTAGAGCGTTTTTACAGTAATGGCTTGTATTTGTATATTTCTAAGATTAGTCGATTGCTTTTAGGTTGGATTCCATTTTCTGTAGGGGATATCGCTTATATGGTTTTAATTTTATTGGTTTTTAAATGGCTGTATAATAATAGAATTGGATTTTTAAAAAATTGGAAAACAAGCGGGCACACAATTTTAAGTTTTTTTTCGATAGTGTATTTCTTATTTCATTTTTTATGGGGATTGAATTATTACCGAATTCCATTACATGAAAAAATCGGTATTAAAAAAGAATATACCAAACAACAATTACAAAATTTGACATTAAAATTAATCGCCCAAACCAATCATTTACAACTTCGAATAGCAAAACAACATTATAAAAAAGTAGTTTTTAATTATTCTGAACAACAAATGTATGAAATGGCTCCAATCGGCTATATAAGTTTACCCGAACCATTATCGTATATGCAATATCAACAAATAAGTATCAAATCATCAATTTTTAGTTTGCCATTGAGTTATATGGGATTTGGGGGTTATTTGAATCCGTTTACTAATGAAGCGCAGGTGAATAATATGAAACCTAAATACACTTCGCCATTAACTATTTGTCATGAAATGGCACATCAAACCGGAATTGCATCAGAAAGTGATTGCAATTTTATTGGATTTATAGCTGCTTCGCAAAATAAAGATATTTATTTTCAATATTCGGCATATGCTTTTGCTTTGAATTATTGTTTGTATAATTTAGAGCTAATAGAAGCGGGAAGCAGTAAAACGTATAAAGTATTTATAAATAAAGGTGTTTTGGAGAATTTTAACGAAAACAAAACCTTTTGGAAACAATACCATTCGTTTGTGGATACCTTTTTTGAGTATATTTACGATTCATTTTTAAAGATCAACCAACAAAAAGACGGAATGGAAAGTTATAGTAAATTTGTTGGGTTATTAATTAATTACGATTTAAAACACGAGATAATTCATGCAAATTAACCCATCAATTAACGGTTGGATTGAAAAGTTTCTATTTCAGTATGCTAGTGGTGTATCAGATTACACAACTGATGAGTCATTTTTTTTGGCATGCCAGAAAAGTGGTTTAATCTATGGTTATGTAGTGAACTATCATCTAGACAGTAATTTTGATGATTCTAAATGGGATCTTGAAGAAAGAATGAAAGTCGGTTTTTTAGCAACCTTATTTGCTTTGTATAAAACAAAAAAAGAAGATAATTTTCAAATATTTATTGAAGATTTATTTCAATTTTATACTAAAATATCAAAAGGAAATTTTAGTTTTTTAAATATGGTTTTGCCACATACCAATTCCTATCAAAAACTAGAAAGTATTATTAATGAACGCATACAAACCAATGATAATATTGTAACCAAAAATTTTACACACATGGTTACTAATGCTATGTTGTTTATTGATGTTTTGGCATTTGAATATTACTTGAAAAATAATGACATTAGTGTAGATTTTTTTAAAAATTTAGAACGCAAATGTTTGGCATTAATGATGTTTTCTTTAAATGTTAAAATAGATAAATCAGAGTATGATATTATGTTGTTAAAAATGTTTGAAAATTCGATGCGATATTCTAAAGTTTCAAAGGTAAAAAGTAACGAAATAATTGACATTGTTTTTGAAGGAAAACGGTCTGAATTAGAGAGTTTGTATTTGTATGAAATTGCACATATGACCTTGTTAAGTGATGGCGTTGTAAATGAAAATGAGCAAGTATTTCTCTCTAATTTTTGTTTAAAATTAAATTTAAATAAAAATAATCAAAATACTGGTAATGAGTTGGTTAGTTTTATAAAAAAGTATAAAAAAGAATTGCCTTTTTATAATTTAAATCATCCCGTAAAACAGTTTTACACCAACACCCAAGACATTATTGCAAAGTTAGTAAGTAGAAATAAAACTAGATTACTTAAGGAGCTTTCTGAAAGTAGAGAATTGGTGAAATTATTAGGAAAATCAACTCAAAATGAATTGAGTTTTGAAGAAAAAAAGAAAGTAAAAAAACAGCTACTAGACATTTGCAAAAGCATTCCATCGCTCACTATTTTTTTACTTCCAGGTGGTGGTTTATTATTACCAATTTTGATAAAGTTTATACCACAATTATTGCCATCAGCGTTTAATGAAAATTTAAATGATTAGAATTTTAGTTGATATACATCATCTAAATCTTTATTTGAACTCATGTTCACATTCAAATCAGTAACATATCCTGAATTTAATCCATAAGACCAGCCATGTAAGGTTAAATCTTGGCCATTTTTCCAAGCAGATTGAACTATAGAAGTTTTAGATAAGTCAAATACTTGTTCTTTTACATTAAGTTCAACAAAAGCATTAAATCGGTCATTGTCATTGTCTATAGAATCTAAATAATCGCTATGCAAACGATAAACATCTTTTATATGACGAATCCAATTATCAATAATACCGATCGAGTCATTACTCATAGCAGCTTTAACCCCACCACAGCCATAATGACCACATACAATTACATGCTTAACTTTTAAGACATTTACAGCGTAATCTAAAACACTTAACATGTTCATATCACTATGAACAACCATGTTAGCTATATTTCTGTGTACAAAAACTTCACCGGGTTTAGCGCCTATGATTTCATTGGCTGGAACTCTACTATCTGAACATCCTATCCACAACAAAGGAGGAGTTTGGCCTTTTGATAAATCTTTGAAATAATCAATATCGATAGCCAATTGACTTTCAACCCATTTCTTGTTATTTTCTAATATTTTTTTATAAAAATCGCTCATAGGTTATGTTTTGGTAATAAGATTATTTTGAAACAAATAAATTTTCAAGTTCAAATATATAAAAATTCATTAAACACAATAGATTTTATAAGTTTTAAATAAAATTAAATAATTTAATGACGTAGCGCAGCTAGAGAGAAATTCGGATTATGTTCATCTTTAATAAACTCTACATCGTTATAAAATGTAACATTACCCGTTTCTAAGTCATGCATAGCGCCTACTATTCCTATTTCGCCATTTTCAACCATTTGCTCTAATATAAAACTTCTTTCTATGATATTCTTCACATTTCTTTTTACATTAATTTTGGCAACATTTTCAACAAAAGGTCCATTACTGG
>NZ_JBIPMS010000113.1:0-5341 GCF_044368995.1 Flavobacterium sp.
AATGGAATTTACAAGCTAAAAACAGGTTAAAGGGATTGTATTCTATTGTAAATAAATTTTAATTTTATTGTTGGGAAGATGCTGGGAAAATATTAAATTAAAAAACCCTAACTTACTGATTAACAGTGGTTAGGGTTTTAATTCAGCGGAGAAAGAGGGATTCGAACCCCCGGACCTGTTACAGTCAACAGTTTTCAAGACTGCCGCATTCGACCGCTCTGCCATTTCTCCAATAAGACGTGCACCACTTTCGTAATGCGAGTGCAAATATAAAAGGTTTTTTCTATTAAAAAAACAATTGTATTACTTTTTTTGGAAGTTTTTTTTAAATAGCTGATAGTCACTATTTACATGCTTTTTTGAAGCTTAATAATTCAAATATTCCGTTATTTCTAAGCCGTAACCAATCATTCCCACACGCTTGTTTTGCCAGGAATTGGTTAGTAATTTAATCTTAGAAATATCCAAATCATGTAAAATCTGTGCCCCAATACCAAAGTCTTTTCCATCTACAGCAATTCTTGGTGTAGTAAAATCTCCCGAAGCCTGCAAACGTTTCAATTCCGCCAAACGATCCAACAATTCCACCGATTGCATTTCTTGATTGATAAACAAAATCGCACATTTATCATACGATTCAAACTTCTTAAAAACATCTTCTAACTTCTTATTCAAAGTATCAGTCAAACTACCCAATATGTCATTGGTTACTTGCGTAGAATTAATTCGGGTAAGTATCTCCTCACCTACACTCCAGCTTCCTTTGGTTAAGGCAATATGTACCTTCTTGTTGGTTACTTGTAAATAAGCGCGCAAACGATACGTACCAAAACGGGTTTGTATTTCAAAGTCCTCTTTTTTCTTAATCAAACTATCGTGCTGCATTCTGTAAGCCACCAAGTCTTCTATAGAAACCAATTTCAAATCAAATTTCTTAGCTACCTCAACCAATTCTGGCAAACGGGCCATGGAACCATCATCATTCATAATCTCACATATCACACCTGCAGACGAATATCCTGCCAAACGGGCAAAATCAATAGCCGCTTCCGTATGTCCTGTTCTTCGCAATACCCCACCTTGTCTGGCAATCAAAGGAAAAATATGTCCTGGACGGCCTAGTTCGTATGGTTTTGTATTTGGATGTACCAATGCTTCAATAGTTTTAGCACGATCGGCTGCAGAAATACCTGTAGTTACCCCATTGCCTTTTAAATCTACAGAAACTGTAAAAGCCGTTTCCATATTATCGGTATTGTTGGTCACCATAGTATGCAATTCCAATTCCTTACATCTCGATTCGGTTAAAGGCACACAAATAAGCCCTTTTCCGTGCGTAGCCATAAAGTTGATCATTTCTGGCGTAACTTTATCCGCAGCAGCTAAAAAATCCCCTTCATTCTCTCTGTCTTCATCATCTACCACAATAATCATTTTACCCTGACGGATATCTTCAATAGCTTCTTCTATGGTATTCAATTGTATGTTATGACTCATTATTTGTAATATTTTCGCTAGCAAGCGAATTAGTATTTCGTTTATTTAGAAATCTTTTTATAGGCAGCACCAACCAATCTAAATTGATGGTCAATCCCATATCATTGGTGGCTCTGTAAGTAAGTAAAATCGCAAAAGGAGTGAGTATAAGTGCGCCAGCTGCCGTTCCTATAAGAGGAGGAAGCGCGTCTTGTCCAGCTAATTTCTTACCAAACGTATTGGCAAAATTATAAACAATAAAAATTAATACTGCAAATACAAGCGGCAATCCTAGTCCGCCTTTTTTGATAATAGCACCTAAAGGAGCACCAATAAAAAACATCAACAAACAGGAATAGGCAATCAGTATTTTATCGTAATACCCAATCCAGTGGTCGTTAATATTGTTTTGTTTAAACTCTAAATCTGTTTTGTAACTTTCCAATGTAAAAATAGTATTGTTAAGATTGTTTTTTGCAAGATCCAAGACTAGGGCTTTTTTATCGGCAGGAAACAAAGCAATTAAATCGTCGGTTAATTTAGTCTTGTTTGGCACCACTACAGAAGCAACCACAGGTACATTATATTCCATAGCAAGACTTTCTGCACTTTTATCTAAGTTATCACTATAAGAGATAACATCTTTGTTAAAAGTCAATTGTAGTGAATCAATCGTATATTTCAATTCGCTCATGTTTAACATGTTGTAGGTATTAACAATCTCATTACCTTCAGTAGTAGCACCATTTAGTTTAGCCAAATCAATAGTAACAGTATATTTCTTAAAGCTACTTTTAGCAAAAGGCAACTTGTCGCGATCTTCAAACTTTTTGGGCTGAATGTCCTCGTAATAATTTCCGTCTAATAAATCCAACTGCAGTAAATTGGTAGATTCATCACTTTTCAACACCCCTCTTTTGGCTTTAATAACGGTAGTAACCGTACCAAACTCCCCTTTTTTCATATGCATTGTAATACCTTCTAAAAACGAGCCGTTTTCACCTGATTTCTTTTCTACATGTATAGAGGTTGTAGTGCCTATTTTACTAAATTGTCCTTCACCAATAGCCATTGCCGGTTTGGTTTGAACGATGGTTTTTCTTAAATTGATGAATCTGAATTGCGCTTCAGGAATAATATTGTTAGCAAATAAAAAGGCAACTGCACTAAAAACAAAACTACACAGTATTAAATACCTCATGGCCCTACCCAAAGAAATACCACCCGATTTCATCGCTGCAAATTCATAGTTTTCAGCAAAGCTACCAAAGGTCATAATAGAAGCCAATAAAATAGACAAAGGCAGTACCAAAGGCACCATAATTGGCGAATAGAAAGAAATGAATTTTAATATGGTTAAAAAATCTAAATCCTTTCCTGCTAGTTCAGCAATAAACAACCAAATACTTTGCAAAACGAAAATAAAAAAAAGGATTACAAATACCGTGGTAAATGTAATCAGGAATGATTTTAATAAATATTTATCAATTATTTTCATTGCGTTGTACTACTTAGTGATAGCAATCTGGGTTTGCTAATAAAATGGAAACCTAGTTAATTAATCCGCTTTATTAATATAATAATTTGGATATTTGGCTTTTACAAAGGTAAACTGATTTTTTCCTAACTTTTGGTTAAATTTAAACGAAGTAACTGTTAAAGTTGTTCTAGTTCCGTTTTTACCCACTTCAATTAGGTTATAAATATGATTGGTTTTGGTATCAATACCAATTAAGATTTCTTTTCGTTTGTCTGTAACACTTGAAGGTGTAAGCTTTACATACTGAATGGTTTTTCCAGCAACAGATTGCTTAATGTCCATAGAATATTTAAATCCCTTTTTAAAGAAAGTAAATATCTTATTTGGAGACATGGCATTGGCATCATTTTCATCATTGTTAGAAACTGTAATTTCTTCATCTTCTGGAACAATAGTGTATATTTTCTTCCCATCAAATAATTTGGTCACGCCCATAAAAAACAAAACGTACTTGTTGCCTTGCAACATGACCTTTCCTTTATTCTCCTGATTGATGTTTTCTGCTGAGTTATTGATAGCGTATTTAAAGTCAATCACCATATTTTTGTATGATTTAGCTTTAACAACTACTTTATCTAATAAAGCTTTTGCGGTATTTTTATCCTTTGTAGGTGTGTTTCCAACTGGTGTAAAAGCTACTAAAAAAAAGGTAAGGGCAAAAAGTGTAACTAATTTCTTCATTATAATGTTTTCAATCTATTGTTCGTTCTTAAAAAATATATCTAGCGAATTCATATCCGTAATTAAAACTTGTCTGGCTTTACTACCTTCAAAAGGACCCACAATGCCTGCCGCTTCTAACTGGTCAATAATACGCCCGGCGCGGTTGTATCCTAGTTTTAGTTTTCTTTGAATTAAGGATGCCGAACCTTGTTGTGCAGAAACTACTATTTCAGCCGCATCTCTAAACAAAGAATCACGCTCCGATATATCCATATCAAGTTTTATGCCATTATCTTCGCCAACATATTCTGGCAGTAAATACGCATTGGCATACGCTTTCTGCGAACCAATAAAATCACAAATACGTTCTACTTCTGGTGTATCTACAAAGGCACATTGCACCCGAATTAAATCATTTCCATTTGAAAATAACAAATCTCCTCTACCTATCAATTGGTCGGCACCTCCTGAATCTAAAATTGTTCTAGAATCAATTTTGGAAGTTACTCTAAACGCAATTCTAGCAGGGAAATTGGCTTTAATCATACCCGTAATCACATTCACAGACGGTCGCTGTGTAGCAATAATCAAATGAATTCCAATAGCACGCGCCAACTGAGCCAAACGAGCAATAGGCATTTCTACTTCTTTACCCGCTGTCATAATTAAATCGGCAAACTCATCTACTACTAATACAATATAAGGCAAAAAGCGATGGCCGTTTTCTGGGTTTAATTTTCGTAATTTAAACTTATCATTATATTCTTTAATATTACGTACCATCGCATCTTTCAATAAAGAATAACGGTTGTCCATTTCTAAACACAAAGAGTTTAAGGTATTGATAACTTTCGCATTATCTGTAATAATCGCCTCGTCCGTATCAGGAAGTTTGGCCAAATAATGACGTTCTATTTTATTAAAAAGGGTTAATTCTACTTTCTTCGGATCCACCAATACAAATTTTACTTCTGCTGGATGTTTTTTGTAAAGTAATGAGGTAAGTACGGCATTCAACCCAACAGATTTACCTTGTCCTGTTGCTCCTGCCATCAACAAGTGAGGCATTTTGGCCAAATCGACCACTAAGGTTTCATTTGAAATGGTTTTTCCTAAAGCAATTGGTAATTCCATTTCTGCTTGTTGAAATTTTGGCGAAGCAATGACACTCTTCATAGAAACCATCGATGGATTCGCATTTGGAACTTCAATACCAATGGTTCCCTTACCAGGAATTGGCGCAATAATACGAATTCCTAAAGCTGATAATGATAACGCAATGTCATCTTCTAAGCTCTTAATTTTAGAAATACGAATACCTGCTTCTGGGACAATCTCATATAGAGTAACCGTAGGTCCTACAGTGGCTTTAATCTGAGCGATTTCTATTTTGTAGTTCTTTAACGTATCTACAATTTTATTTTTATTTTCTTCTAATTCCGCTTGATTAATTGTAATACCTAACCCTGAATAATCTTTCATCAATTCAATAGAAGGCATTTGAAAGTTGGACAATTCTAAAGTAGGATCAAATTCACCAAAATCTTGCACCAAACGTTGGGCTAGACTCTCTTCTAAAATATCTTCTTCTTCCGCTTTTTCAATTATAAAAGAAGCATCGTCTGTAGTTATGATTTCAGGTTGTTTAGTTGTTGCTTGCGG
>NZ_JBIPMS010000114.1:0-5284 GCF_044368995.1 Flavobacterium sp.
TTGCTGATGCATGTGATAAAATATATCCAAGAACTGTTTTTGCGCAGTCTAATTGTAATTTGGCTTCATCTTGTGCAAATGCTAATTTATTGTGTAATTCATTAGGTGTACCATTTACAAACACAATTAGCGTTGCTAGTGTTGGAGCCTCAGGATGTTTAGATACTACACCCAATCCTAATTGGTTCTATTTGCCAATTAGTACTTCTGGAACTGTTAATTTAGTAATTACACAAGGAAATAACGCTCCTAGTTTTAATAATCAAGATATAGATTACATCATATATGGTCCGTTTAATAGTGGTACTTCAAGTTGTAACTTAGTAGGACCAAATAATATTGTTAGTTGTAGTTATTCGGCTTCTTCTATTGAGTATCCTGTTATTCAAAATGCACAAGCAGGACAATATTACTTAATGATGGTTACTAATTTCTTCAATCAAAATGGATTTATTACTATTAATAATATGTCAACTTCTACTGGAGTAATTAACTGTACTGGTTTTACATTTAATGCTTTTTTAGATTCAAATAATAACGGTACAAAAGATACTGGTGAGGTGAATTTCCCATTAGGAAAGTTTACACATGAGAAAAATGATAATGGAGTAGTTCATAATGTAATTGCCCCAACAGGATCATTTAGTATTTATGATATGGTTACTACTAATTCATACGATGTTTCTTTTGTAGTAAATCCAGCATATGCATCTATGTATAATGTAAATCCTTCTCAGCTTTTAAATTTAACACCAACAGGAGCTGGAATGACAACTTATAACTTTCCAGTAACAACGCTTCAAATTTATAACGATTTAGGAGTGGCAGTTGTTCCATTTAATGCGCCAAGACCAGGATTTAATTATATTAATAGCGTTGTGTATGCCAATTTAGGAAATCAAATTATTTCTTCTGGAACCGTAACGTTCACAAAACCTTCAGCAGTAACTTTAGTTTCAACTACACCAGCTATAACTAGTACAGCATCAGGTTTTACTTACAGCTTCACTAATTTATTACCATTTGAAGTTAGAACAATTAATGTTATTATGTTAGTGCCAACTATTCCAACTGTAAATGCTGGCGATTATTTGGTAAGTCAAGCTTCAATAGAACCAAGTACTGGTGATGTGGTTCTTGAAAACAATAGTAACACATTAACTCAAATGGTTATAAATGCTTACGATCCAAATGATAAAATGGAAGCTCGTGGGCCTCAAATATTGCATTCTAGTTTTACTACTAATGATTATTTATACTACACTATCCGTTTTGAAAACACAGGTAATGCTAGCGCCATTAATGTAAGAATCAATGATGTTTTAAATAATAAGTTAGACGAAACTACTTTATCTATGATTAGTTCAAGTCATTCTTATGAATTAGACAGAGTAGGCACTGAATTAAATTGGAAATTTAATAACATTCAATTACCAGTTTCGGTTGCCAATTCTACAATCGGAAAAGGATATGTAACATTCAAAATCAAACCAAAACCAGGATATGCAGTTGGTGATATTATTCCAAATGCGGCATCAATTTATTTTGACTACAATCCAGCTATTGTTACTAATACGTTTACGACTGAATTTGTAGCCCTTTTAGAATCAGAATCATTCCAAACTAATGAGTTTATGGTTTATCCAAATCCAACGAATTCAATTTTGAATATTCAATCTAAAACCAATCAAACTATTTCCGAAGTAAATGTTTACGATTTATTAGGTAAAAAACTTACCTATAAAAAAGGAACTGTTTCTAATACAGAACTAGATTTAACAAATTATACCCCAGGATTATATTTATTGGAAGTTATTTCATCGGATAATCAAAGAAGTATTCATAAGATCATCAAAAAATAATCTTTATAAAATAAAAAAAATCCCGATTTATTCGGGATTTTTTTATGTCTAAAAGTAAGGATTTATAATAGTTCGAATAAAATTATAAAAATAAATAAAACATATTCCATAAAATTGTATTTTTGAAATCTAAATAGTTGAAAATCAAAATGAATAAAGTAATTGCTTTTTTCCTAATATTTTTACTACAATCGTGCCAGTTTTTCGATAAGAAAGTGCCTGATGAAAAAGTATTATTAGAACAAGAACTCAAAAAAATAAATTGGGAACAAGTGGACGAATTTCCTTCTTTTACAGCTTGTGATTCCTTGTCAGATACTTACAGTAAACAAAGTTGTTTTTATGAAACATTGTCGTCTCAATTACATTCTAAATTGAAAGATGATAGTATTGCTAAATTGTTTCCGCAAATAGACACCATTCAAGTAAAAGTAATTATATCTTCAAATTCCGATGTTAATTTTGAAGCTATTATTTCTGATTCAATTGCCTATAATAAAATTCAATTAGACAGTATATTTCAATTGCGATTAACCGATTTTCCTAAAATTAATCCCGCCATAAAAAGAGGCGTTCCAGTAAAAACAGAATTTCAATTACCAGTAGTTTTACAAAAAGAAAAATAGACTTCTTAATTTATATTTTTTTTAGGTTTATATATCAACACAAAATAACTCCCAATTAGTACTGGTAGCACTACATTTGCCATCCACACAAAGGTGCTGACAAATAAAACTACATACTCGTCAATATTTAATTTATTGAAAAACCAAATGGAGACACTTCCCTTCACTACAAAATCTAAAAATTGAAAAGAAGGTAACGAACTGGCAATAAAATATACCGCAGTTATAGTAGCCATTAAAGTAAAATAGTCAATTTTTACGCCAAATAACAAAAACAAAAAATAGTATTGATGCGTAAAAGTGACATATCTAGCAATCGCTAATACCGTGTTTTTTCGATGAATTTTCTTTGGAATTTCTGTAATTTTTTCTAAAAAAAATTGAACAGAATATCCTTTTATATTAGCTTTTTTTGTTAATAATAAAAAGCATACAAACAATAGTAAAATAAATAGAATAATTAAAAAAGTGTACGTATAACCCAAATACAAAAGTCCAATTAGCCCAAAAAATAGGGCAATAATCAATTGAATTCCATTACAAATTACGTTTAAAAATAAAATACGTTTGGTTTTATTTTTAGGAAAATAAAGTGCTTTTCCGGCGTATTCACCAATTCCGTTTGGGGTAAATAATCCTGCAGTTACACCAGCTAAAACTTGTTTTGTAGCAGTATATAGAGAAATTTTTTCAACTACTTCAACTAAATTCTGCCATTTTAAAATTTCCAAAAAACGATTTAAAAAACTAAAACCAAGCATGAAAACCAACCAAGAAAGAGAAAATTTATCTTGCAAAATTTCTGAAAATTGTTTCCAACTTAACTTGTCATCATTGGCTAATTTTTCATAAATGAAATAAAAAGCACCAAAAACAATCGTGAGTTTTATTATAAGTGTGAGATATTGTTTAGTTTTGTTTGAAATCATAATGCAAAGAAACAAAACTTTGATCTTGAAACCTTAAACCTGAAACAAAAATTTTGTCAAACGAACGCATCATTCTCGGTATCGATCCTGGAACCACCATTATGGGTTTCGGACTCATTCGTGTGGTCAATAAAAAAATGGAGTTTATTCAGTTAAACGAATTGCAACTAAGTAAAATGGACGATCATTATATGAAGTTGAAACGAATTTTTGAACGTACTATCGAATTAATTGATACTTACCATCCTGATGAAATAGCTATTGAAGCACCTTTTTTTGGAAAAAACGTTCAATCGATGCTAAAACTTGGAAGAGCACAAGGTGTCGCTATGGCTGCAGGTTTATCAAGACAAATACCAATTACAGAATACGAACCCAAGAAAATAAAAATGGCCATTACAGGAAATGGTAATGCCAGTAAAGAACAAGTTGCTAAAATGCTTCAACAACTATTAGGATTAAATACCTTACCCAAAAACCTAGATTCCACAGATGGATTAGCTGCTGCAGTTTGCCATTTTTTTAATTCAGGGAAAGTGGTGGGGACAACAAGTTATTCCGGTTGGGATGCTTTTGTAAAGAATAATGAAGATAAAATTAGAAAATAGTGCTCAGTGTTCAGTTTTTAGTGTTCAGATTTTTTTTCGTTTAGCATTAGAAAATAAAATAAGTTTATATGAAGTTCCAAGATTTATTCGCCTATCAAAAAGCATTTTCATTAGCAATGGAAATATTCGAAACAACAAAAAAGTTTCCAAAAGAAGAAATGTATTCCTTAACGGATCAAATTAGAAGAAGTTCTAGAAGCGTGCCAATAACAATTGCTGAAGCTTATAGAAAAAGGGAATATCCAAAACATTTTCACAGTAAGTTAACCGATTCTGATTCTGAAAATTCTGAAACTCAAGGTTGGTTAGAGTTTTCATTTAAATGTGAATATATTTCGGAATTAGAATATAATAGTTTACTTTCAAAAAGTAATGAAATTGGTAAACTTATTAATTTTATGATTTTAAATCCAGAAAAATTTGGAGTGAAGAAATAGCATTATATCTAATTTAAACTGAACACTAAAAACTGAACACTGAACACTTTTAAATGAGCGGCATTTACATCCACATCCCATTCTGCAAGCAAGCGTGTCATTATTGCGATTTTCATTTTTCCACTTCAATGACTAAGAAAGAGGAATTGGTGTTGGCTTTGGCGAAAGAAATGCTACTTCGTAAAGATGAATTTCAAAATGAAATAATTGAAACCATTTATTTTGGTGGAGGCACACCAAGTGTATTGACGATTGATAATATACGATTTTTAATTGATACGGTTTACAAGCATTATAAAGTTGTAGAAAACCCAGAAATTACTTTAGAAGCAAATCCAGACGATTTGGATAAAAAGACGATTCTTCAATATGCTAATTCGCCAATTAACAGATTATCTATTGGTGTTCAGTCGTTTTTTGAAGACGATTTGCAACTGATGAATCGCGCACATAATTCGGAAGAAGCAAAAAGATGTTTGAAATTTGCCACACAATATTTCGACAATATATCTATCGATTTAATTTACGGAATGCCAAATATGAGCAATGAGAAATGGCTTCAAAATATAGAAACGGCAATAAGTTTCAATATACCTCATATTTCTAGTTATGCCTTAACGGTAGAACCCAAAACAGCATTGCATAAAATGATAAAGTCTGGTACAATATCAAATTTAGATGATGATGTAGCACAACAACACTTTCATATTTTAATTGGCAAATTGCAAGAAAACGGATTTGTACATTATGAATTATCTAATTTCGGAAAGCCAAATTACTTTTCAAAAAATAATACGGCCTATTGGTTAGGTAAAAAATATA
>NZ_JBIPMS010000031.1:0-16780 GCF_044368995.1 Flavobacterium sp.
TCAAATGTTAGGAGGAATGGGAATTACAGGGGAATATTCTATCATGCGTCATATGATGAATTTAGAATCTGTTGTAACGTATGAAGGTACGCACGACATTCATTTATTGATAACTGGAATGGACATTACCGGTCTTTCTGCATTCAAATAATTTAATAATTAGATTAAACAATAAATAAAATTGATACAAAATGCTTCTCTATTTGGAGAAGCATTTCTACTTTTGTATCCGAAAGATATACACTTAAATTATAACATTTTCAAAATGAACACAAATTCGATAAAAAACGAAATTGAACCTTTAAGACAAGCGTTATTAAATCATACTTTGTATGCTAAAATTCACACTATTGAAGATTTACATGTTTTTTTAACGCATCATATTTATGCAGTTTGGGACTTTATGTCATTGTTAAAAGGGTTACAAATTCATCTTACTTCGGTTTCTATACCTTGGACGGTTTCACCAAACCCAGAGTTACGCTATCTAATTAATGAAATTGTAGTTGCAGAAGAATCGGATTTGGCTTTTGACGGCTCGCGTCAAAGTCATTTCGAAATGTATTTAGATGCCATGAAAGAATGCGGTGCAACTACACAACCCGTTTTAGAATTTTTAGAACAAGTGGCCACTACGAAAAATGTTTTTGTAGCGATTAAAAATGCTAATTTACCTGAAGAAGTTAAAGACTTTTTGAATTTTACATTTACTATAATTGAAACAGGGCAACCACATAAAATAGCGGCTGCATTTACATTTGGTCGTGAAGATTTAATTCCGAATATGTTTACTGAAATAGTTAAAAGTTTTCAGAAAAACTTCCCAGAAACAAATGTGTCTAAATTAATTTATTACTTTGAAAGACACATTGAGCTGGACGCAGATGAACATGGGCCAATGGCTATGAAAATGATTGATTATTTATGCGGCGATGATATAAAAAAATGGCAAGAGGTAGAACAAGTGGCAAAAGATTCACTTCAAAAACGAATAGGGTTGTGGAATGCTATTGAGCATTTAGTTGTCCCAGAATTGGTATAATTTTAAAGGATAAAAAAAGGGGTCTAAATGTAGACCCCTTTTTATTTGTAATTTTTTTCTTATTCTTTTATCAATTTCTTACTTATTGCAATCGCATCAGAATTGGTAATTTTTACTATATAAATTCCTTTTGCTAAGTTAGCAATATTTATTTCTTTGTTTGCTATACAATTGTTTTCGGTTTGAATTAATTGTCCGGTTAGCGAATAAATTTCTACTTTTTTAGCATCTACTGAAATTTGAAATACATTCGTGCTAGGATTTGGATACAGTTCCACTTTAGAAATTGTTTCAAAACTATCATTTGACAATGCTGTAGAAATTTGATTTCCAAAAATTCTGAATTCCCCAGGACCTAATGTAATTTGCATGTTTGTGGCGCTTACATTGGTTGTGGTGTTATCCATTAAATTATACCACATTCCGGCGTATGGAAAATCGGCAACTATATTTTGGCTACTTGTATACAAATTTGCTAAAATAACTACATTTTTTAATTGTGAAGCAGGTAAGGCAGTATCATAAATATAAATCCTTTGTTTTAAATTATCAGATCCATCTGGAGCAATTGCATACTCTCCGCTAAATACAGCTTCTCCTTTTTTAAGTTTTGTAAATTTACTAAAATTAGAATAAATGCTGCTTCTCGGGGTTGTTGTCAACCAGTCTTCCACCCATTGTGGTTGTGGTTTTGTATCTAATTTACAATTTCCTGGAGTAGCATCTGTTTCGCTATTAACAGAACCGTTTTCACAAGTAAAAATAGAATCGTCCATGCCTAATTCTTGAAAATGCCAAATCATTTTTGGTCCAGGAATTAGCATACTTATTGCACCCAAAGCAGACATTCTGTTTATGGCATTGGTTTCATTATTAAAAACAGGATTTGTACCAGAATTATTTCCATATGTTTTTGCTTCATACATTAATCGGTCTTTATCATGACTTTCAGCATATCCAACTAAACGCTTTCCTGAAAATCCTCTACTTACATGTCCCATTCCTGAAATATTACCATTAATATTAGAATATCCCATAGCCAGTTCTTTATACTGTGAAAACATTTCACCCCACATCATAATTCCTTTCCCTTCAGATAATTTGTAATTTGCCCATTGTTGTTCTTCATAGTTATCACCTAAATGTTCAAAAATCACATAATGATTTGGATCTAACGCCCAGGAATAATCAGCATATAATTGTAATACTTCTACACGATCTGCTTGATAACCATTAGTACACGATTGATTAGAACTTGTACAATTTTGAGTAAAACCTTTGGTTAAATCCCAACGGAAGCCATCAATTTTAAATTCAGTTATCCAATGTTTAAGCGTTCTATTAACGTATTCACGTGTAAAAGCACTGGTATGATTAAAATCTTCTCCAACACTATAACTATGCAGCGCAACGGTGTTAAAATAAGGGTTATCCGTGTTTGGTGGTCCCCAGCCATCTTGTACGCCAGAATTAGTGTCATTCATCCACATTCTTATCAATGGATTTCTTCCGAAAGCATGGTTGAAGGCGATATCTAGAATTACAGCTATTCCGTTTTGATGACATAAATCAACAAACTCTTTGAATTTATTTTCTGTACCATAAAATTTATCTAAAGCCATGTGATAAGCGGTGTTATACCCCCAACTTTCATTCCCTTCAAATTCCATTACGGGCATTAATTCGATAGCGTTGATTCCTAAATTTTTAAAATACTCTATTTTATCAATTAAGTCCTGGTAATTTCTATCTGAATCAAAATCTCTTACAAGCACTTCATAAATAATTAATTTGTCTTTATTTGGCTTTGTAAAGTTTGTATTTTGCCAACTATATGGTGTTTGACCTGTTTGAAGTACGGTTACCTCTCTTTCTTGACCTACTGGATATGTAGGTAGGTTGGGGTATGAAGTCGCAGGTATCAATTGATCATCATAAGGCGATAGTACCAAAGTAGAACAAGGATCTGCAGTTTTTACTAAATTGGGTGAATTGGTTGTTGGTGTTTGGTCTACTACCCAATATTGATAAGTATATATTTGACCTGGTGTAAGTCCGGTTAATTCTAACCAAAATTTAGTACCAGTTGTGTTTTTTTTCATTAGGAAAGTAGCATTAGGCAGCCAATTGTTAAAGCTTCCTGCCACATATATAAAATCTTTTCCTGGTGCTTCTAAAACTAATGTGGCTTTTGTAGCATCTGAACTATTGTAATTTATTCCAATTTCTAATCCTGTTGGTAAAAGTGCTGAAGTAACTGAAGAAGGCCCCACAATTACACTAAACGATTTAGTTAATGTGATAGTTCCTTGTGTAACTTCTAAAGTAAAATTTGTATTTGTTGTAATATTTGTTGCGGTATAGCTGTAGTTTGTTGCCACAGCATTGCTAGTGTTAATTGGTGTGCCATTAGCTTTTAACACATAATTTGCAGCGCCGTTGGTGTGATTAGCTGAAATAAATATACTTCCGCCAGAATTTAATATGGTATTTAAATTTAATGGTGTTGCTAAGTTAAAATTAAAGGCACCAACTTGTGATGTAATGTCTTGTGATTTTTTATCACCATTTCCGTTTTTTGGCTTTACTAGAAAACCAATTTTACCAATTCCTGTAAATCGGTTATAAAATGCGTTTGGCGTAAGTGTATAGGTATAGGTATCCGGGCCGGAATTGTAAACTAATTTGTTTGTTTCGTTTGAATCTGACCAAAGTCCATTTGTTGGACAATCTAATTGATTACTATCGTTGCTGTCAAATGACCAGGCCCATAAATATAAATTATTTCCAGATGCCCAAGTAGTTTCATTTATTGAATTTCCATTAATAGTTATGGTAATGGATTGATTGTCTTCAAAGGTAGAAGGATTTATCGAATATGTTACGGTTTGCACTTGTGTAAAAGCGAAAGAAGCAAAAAGCAGTACAATTATAAGTGTGACTTTTTTCATTGTTATTTTTTATTAGTAGGGTTAAAAACGTTTATTTACTAATATAATCGATTTTTTTAAATTAAAAATGAGCTATATGAATTTCACATAGCTCATTTTCTTTATTTATTATAATTAATCTACAGATATTACTTTAGTAGTAGTATTAATTTTAAATAATCTTACTCCTGTAGGACCAACATATCTAAAATTACTATCACCATCAGCAGCATTTATTAATTCAGAGTCAATAGTGTAACCATTAGAAACATACCAAGGGAAATTTCTATTAGTAGATGCCCAGTTATTATCTGTACCATTATTAACTTCCCATACTCTAAAAGAATCATTGTTAGTAAATCTAACGGGTACTTCGTAAATGTTATTAGATACGTTTGGTAATTCCGTTTCTTTATTTCCATCCCATGACCAATCACCTGGAGTGGCAGCTCCAACTAACCAGAATGAAGCCGGCTCAATTCCTGTAGTAACAGTACTTTTAGCTACACCAATAGTTTTAGTGTTTTCGTCAATTTTCACTCTGTATGTACTAGGAGTTCCTGTAAATCTGAAGTTACTATCACCGTCATTAGCATTTACTAATACACTTACAATTTTGTATCCTAAGTTCGCATAGTATGGGTAGTTTCTTCCTGAAGCCCACACTGTATTTTGTGTAAAGAAACGGAAGGTATCATTTATTAATCCTACTCTCATAGTTAGTACATTATTGTCGCAAATTAAATTTGCAGGTGTACTCCATCCCCATCCTGCAGAAGGTATTCCAGCACCAACAGCATATTGACCTAAACAACCAAAAGCAGTTACATTATAAGTAATTACATTTGAATATAATGGTATTTGCCCAGCTACAGTTGCTTTAATTCTAAAGTCTAAAGGAGTAGAAACAAATGGTACAGCACCAGCAGTTAATGCAGGAACGTTTAATTGACCAGCTGTTACAGTTGCATTTCTGTTTGTAGTAGTTGATAAATCTTGCGCATTAGAAAAATCAGAACCATTAGGCGCTAATTGTACGGTATACGTTACACTTGCTGGTGTAGTATATTGCGCAGGATCCCAAGTTAATGTAATGGCAGGATTGTTTAATGCGGTGGCGCTTAAAACGACACCCTCGCCAGTTGTTGGTGTAATGATTTGAAACGATGGCGCTGCTGGAGCAATGTAAGCTAAGTTACTTTCTTCTTCACAAGAAGATAAACCAGCAAATAAAGCGACTGTTAAAATTGATTTAAAAATATTTTTCATAATTGTTAAATTTTATTGATTAATAACCTGTATTTTGTGTTAAATTAGGATTTGATGCTAAGCTATTTGAAGGTATAGGGAATACTTTGAAATGATTTGGAATGGCTATTCCGCTTGAACTATTACCTTTCCAAGTCCAGTTGTAGCTTCCGCCAACATATTTATTGAAACGAATCAAATCTTGTCTTCTATGTCCTTCCCAATGTAATTCTCTTGAACGTTCATCTAAAAGAAAATCTAAAGTCAAGTCTGTTTGACTAACATTATTTGCTGTACTATTGTTTGCTCTTTCTCTTAAGTTGTTTACATAAGTAACTGCTTGTGACATTGACGCATTAGCCGCCCCTCTTTTTGCACACTCAGCATACATTAAATATACATCGCCTAATCTGAATAAAGGGAAATCAGTATCAACAAAAGTCTGATTTGCACCCGCTACACCAGTAGAGGTTTTGTTTGAAAATTTTCCCAACACAAATCCTTGACCCTGAAGTGCAATGTTTGTAATTTCAATTGGTCTAGAACCTGAAATAATAGTGTTTCTTTCATCTGTTGAAAAACTAGCATCTGCAAATTTTTGAACAAATTGTTTTCTTAAACGTAGTGCGCCTCCCCAGCCTCCAACACCAAATGTTGATCCGTTACCTTCAACAGAACCAACTTGACCGTTAAGAATAACCGTAGTAGGCCCATAGTTTTGGGTTACTAAACCATCAGACTGTAAAGTGAAAATCATTTCAGTTGAAGTATCGTTGTCTGCAGTAAAGTTGTGTAAGTAATTTGCTTCTAAAGTATAACCGCCGCCAATTACGTTGTTACACATAGTTACACATTGGTCATATTTGTTTTGACCTACATATACTTCAGCATTTAAATACATTTTAGCTAAAACCATCCAAGCGAATGCTTTATCTACTCTACCGTACTCATTAGTTTTTGGTGCTTTTAATGTTTGAGCAACCGCTAACATTTCGCTTTCAATATAGGTAAACAATTGTTGTCTGCTATATTCTGGACCTGCTACACCTACAGCTTCATTTTCTGTATTAAATGGTGCTTTGCCATATAAATCCATCAAATTATAATACGCGTATGCTCTTAAAGCTCTTACTTCTTCTCTGTATAAAGTAATGTTAGCTAATAATGTAGCGTCTGTAACCCCTCTTGCGCTTAATTTTGCAGCACTGGTTTGTCTTAAATACTCATTACAAAAAGCTACTTGAGCCATAGTTCTAGAGAACATACCTAATACAATTGGATTACTAGCTGTCCAGGTATTTCTTTGTAATTCTGCCAAGCCTGGGTCATTTTCGTAACTCCAAATCACTTCATCTGTAGTTAAGTTTTGTAAATTCCATAAACAACGTCCAAATTGACTTGTTCCGGCATCTAATCCTGAAATATTAGATGACCCAGCACCGTTTAATCCGGTTAACGATAAGTTTGCATATACGCCTCCTAATCCTGTTTTGTATGAACTTGGAGAGTTGAAATACGCTTCTGTTAAAAATACATCATCATCTTTTGGCGTTATATTTAGATCATCTGTACAAGATGTAAATAATGCAAAAGAACCGATGACAACCAATAAATTAAATTTTATCTTTTTCATAATTCAATTATTTAAAATTTCATGTTTACTCCAAACAAAAATTGTCTTTGTCTTGGATAAATTGTGTTATCAATACCGTTAAATATCTCTGGATCTAATCCTGAATATTTAGTAATTACAAAGGCATTCTGAACCCCTGCACTTAATCTTACTGAAGCTTTTCCTTCTAACCAATTAGGGAATGTATATCCTAATGTAATGTTATCCATTTTTAAGAATGAGGCATTTTCAATATAATAATCAGAGAAAATTACATTGTTTCCCGAGCTTGCAAAGTTGGAATCAAAAGTACTTGTTGGAACATTTGATAAAATAGAATTGGCAAACATATTATTCGTGTAAGCATTTCCTGAATTAACATTATTGTACATTCTATTTCCAATACTTGCTCTTAAATTAAATGAGAAGTCAAAATTATAGACATTCATTGTAGATTGAAAACCTAATAATAAATCTGGATCTGTATTATTTCTAATGTATTTATCTTTGTCATTTATTATGTTATCACCATTTAAGTCCGCAAAACCACCTTCAATTGGCGATCCATCTGTGTTATATAATTGTTGGTAAACATAAAATGAATTTGGCGTCCATTCTTCAGAGAATACTTGAATGTTTCCTCCTGTTCCGCCACCAATTCCTCCTGTAGGTGTATTATTAACTGTTTTCAAAGATTTAATTCTTCTTTCAAATTTAGAAGCATTAAAATTAACATTCCAGTTGAATTTTTCTTTTTTAACAATTTCAGCATTTAAGGTGAATTCTATTCCTTTAATATCTAAACTTCCAATGTTTTGAGGGCCATTATTTGAAAAGTTAGAACCGTCAGCAAAAGGAGCATTAAATAATAAATCTTCTGATAATTTGTAGTACCCTTCAACCGATCCTGAAATTCTGTTGTTAAATAAACCATAATCTAAACCTACATTATATGTAGTGGTTTCTTCCCATTTTAAATTTGGATTGTAATCTTTAGGCAAACCTACTGTAATTGGTGAAGTTCCAAACACATACTGTGATCCAGGAGTACCTGTAGTATATTGTGGCTGAAAGTAATCTCTTCTTCCTAAATCTTGTTGTCCTGTAATACCCCAACCCGCTCTAAGTTTTAAGTCAGAAATTGTTTTGCTGTTTGCAAAAAACTCATTGTTTAATTTCCATGCAAACGACGCTGCTGGGAAGTTACCAAATTGATTTTCTTTTGAAAATACAGATGTTCCGTCTCTTCTATACGTTAACGTTAATAAGTACTTGTCTTTATACGTTAAGTTAGTTCTAGCGAAGTAACCAATTAAAACTCTGTCTGTTGATCTGTCAATATCTGAAAAATCAGCAGTAGGATTTAAAAGGTTTCCAGAATTAAATCTTTCTTCTGAAAATTTTTGGTACGAATAACCGGTTGTACCTTCAAAATCTAATTTCCCGAATTTTTTGGCATAAACAAAATACCCATCTAATAATTTATTCGTGAAAGAAGAAGAATAGTTAGAGCGCTCTCCATATTTATCAGATAATGCATTACCACCATTTCCATCAGATACCGCAGAATTTCTAGCTACAGTTGGATTTCCTTCACCTTTAGATTGGTCGTAACCAAAGTTTACAACAGCTCTTAACTCAGGTAAAAAATGAAATTTATAGTCCATCTGTAAGTTACCTAATATACGGTTTACTTTACTAGCATTTGTACTTTGCATAATTTCTGCAACTGGGTTTCTAGGTGCTAAAGCTGTTAAATTTCCATTAGATCCAGTATATTCATAAAAACCACCCCATTGTGAATTGGCATCATAAACAGGTTTAGTTGGGTCAAATCTTATAGCACTTCCAATAGGGGTTCTAGCAAAATTATTTTTTTCGTTAGAAATATTAGCGTTTAAAGTTAATTTTAAATGGTCTTTAAATAAACTCGGACTTAAATTTAATCCAGCCGTACTTCTATTGAATTTGTCTGTCATGATTAATCCTTCTTGATAAGTGTTTCCGACACTTAATCTTGCAGGCACTTTATCAAACAAACTTCCGCTTAGGTTTAAGTTATTAGTAACATAATCAGTTTGTTTAAATATTTCCTCTTGCCAATCTGTATTGTAGATAGTTCTACTTTCGTTGATATTTGGCGTAGCAGGATTATCTGCAATTCCAGAAGGCACTCCAAGAGTTCCAACTTGAGCAGGATATAATTGTTGTGCTTTAGCTACAAATTCATCTGAACTTAAAACATCAATTTTTCTGTAGTGTTTACCGCTTCCATATTGGAAATTATAATCTACTTTCAATTTTTTACCTCCTTTTTTGGTCGTAATGATAATTACACCATTAGAAGCTCTAGATCCATAAATAGCAGTTGCAGAAGCATCTTTCAATACAGAGATAGACTCAACAGTGTTTGGATCTAAAGTTGCCAAAAAGTTTCTTGAACCTGCAGGCGACTCATTAGAAATTGGCAAACCATCCACTACAATTAAAGGGTCATTGGTTGCTGTTATTGAAGCACCACCTCTAATTCTAATAGCAGAACCACTTGCTGGTCCTCCACCTGTGTTAATTTGTAAACCAGCTACTCTACCATTTAATAAATTTTCAACAGTTGGTGTAGCACCTTTGTTAAAATCTTTAGCAGAAATTTGTGTTACTGAACCAGTAGCGTCTTTTTTCTTAACTTTACCGTATCCTACCACTAAAACCTCTTCAATTCCTTGTCCGTCTTGTTGTAAAGAAACCGAAATGTTTTGTTGATTAGAGTAAGCAATAGTTTCTGTTTTAAATCCCAAAAATGAGAAAGAAACATTGTCTCCTGATTTAACATTTTTTAAAGTAAATGTTCCATCTGAATTAGTGAATGTTCCATTAGATGTTCCAGTAATTGCTACTGAAACGCCAGACATAGCTTGATTGCTAGATGCGTCTGTTACTTTACCTGATAAGCTGTTTTGAGCCAAAACACTTAAAGGTAAAACGAGCATAAAAAACAGTAATTTTTTTAGCATTGTTTTCATACATTTTGTTTAAATTAATAGTCAGTTTTTTGCTTATATATTCACTTCAAAGGTTAAATTTATGTAAATTTTTCATTAATCAAAATCAATTAAAATATATTACGCTACGAAAACGTTTTCGTGTTGAAAACTTTATTATTTATGCGTTTTTTTTGCTGAAAATGAATAGGATAAATAATTTTATTATCATAAAAATTCCATTTTCATAATTTCGAAAAAAAACGCCACTTTTCTACTAAAAATAAAAAATGTATCTTGTAGCCGAAAATCAACTTTAATTCAAAATTATAATGAGAAGAAAAGTAACTTTAAAGCAAATTGCAAAAGAGCTTGATATTTCCATTTCTACCGTTTCAAAATCATTAAGAGATAGTCATGAAATTAGTGAAGAAACAAGACTTAAAGTGAAAGCTTTTGCCAAATTATACAATTATAAGCCTAATAATATTGCGTTAAGTTTAAAAAACAAGAAAACAAAAACAATTGGAATTATTATTCCAGAAATTGTACATCATTTCTTTGCTACAGTTATTAGTGGGATTGAGCAAGTTGCTAATCAATTTGGCTATAATGTTATTGTGACGCTTTCGGACGAATCTTTTGATAAAGAAGTGATAAATCTTGAAATGCTTGCCAATGGAAGTACAGACGGCTTTATTATGTCGCTTTCCAAAGAAACGCAACTAAAAAAAGATTTTCACCATTTAGAAGAAGTAATTAATCAGGGGATGCCTGTGGTGCTTTTTGACCGCGTAACAAATGATGTTTTTTGTGACAAAGTTATTATTGATGATCAATTGGCGGCTTATAATGCAACTGAATTTTTTATCACAAATAAATATAAAAATATTGCCTTAATAACAACTGTAGATTATGTAAGTGTTGGAAAACTTCGTACAGAAGGCTATTTAAAGGCCTTAACGGATTACAACATTAAACTTGATGAAAATTTAATAATAAAAGTAGAAGACATAGACCATTGTCAGGATCAAATTATCGATTTAATTACAAATAACACAATTGATGCTGTTTTTGCAGTGAACGAATTATTTGCCGTAACAGCCATTAAAGCAATTAATAAATTAGGCAAAAAAGTGCCAGATGATATTGCAGTTATAGGTTTCACAGACGGAATTATTTCTCAATTTTCAACGCCAACAATTACTACTGTAAGTCAAAACGGAATTAAAATGGGTCAAAAAGCTGCAAAAATGCTAATTGAACGACTTGAAAAAGACGAAGATGACGAACAATACACTACAGAAATTATTGAAACCGAATTAATTTTTAGAGAATCTACGACAACGTAATAGTTTTATTAATAAATTGAAAATCAAGTATTTAAAATTTATTAATAAAACTTTTCACATTTTTTTGATGCACAAAATTTAGATTATTTAAAATAATTTACTTTAATTTGTGTCAATCAAAGCTTATATTTCACTTCAAAAATTAAGTATAGTTTTGATAAGCACATTATAAACGCTTATCGTAGTATTAACAATTAATTACGATAAATGGAAAAGCGTAAGTTACATTTCTGGGAAATTTGGAACATGAGTTTCGGATTCTTAGGAATACAGTTTGGTTTTGCCTTACAAGGCGGCTTTATGTCTAGAATTTTTCAAACACTTGGCGCCGAAGTAGATGATATTCCAGGTCTTTGGGTAGCTGCGCCTTTAACTGGTTTGTTGGTGCAACCAATTGTTGGATACCTATCTGACAATACTTGGAGTCCTAAATTTGGTAGAAGAAAACCATTTTTCCTTATCGGAGCTATTTTAGCTTCTATAACACTGTTTTTCATGCCACATTCTCCTGCATTATGGATTGCAGCAGGTTTACTATGGGTTTTAGATTCTTCCATTAATATTAGCATGGAACCTTTTCGTGCTTTAGTGGCAGATAAACTTCCAGAATCTCAGCGTTCAAACGGATTTGTTATTCAAACATTAATCATCGGAATTGGAACTTGGATTGCCAGTAATTTGCCTTGGTTGGTGAATAAATTAGGCGTAACAAATGAAGCAGCAGCCGGCGTAATTCCACAATCAGTTATTGTGGCGTTTTCTGTTGGCGCATTTGTGTTTTTTGGGAGTATTTTATATACCATATTTACAACAAAAGAAAATCCGCCAGAAGATTTAAATCAATTTCTTACCGAAAAAACCAAATCTCGCTTTATTCCAGATTTAGTAATTAGCTTGAAAGAAATGCCTGTTACCATGAAAAAACTGGGATTAATTCAGTTTTTTAGTTGGTTTGCATTTTTTACCATGTGGAGTTTATCCACACCAGCACTAACAGAACATGTTTTTCATTCTCCAAAACCAGATGTAAAAGAATTTGCAAAATTGGATAAAAAAGGCACCGTTCTAAAAAACAACAAAGAAGAAGTTGTTTTTATTAACTCTTTGAAAGAGCAAGAATATCAAGCAAAAGATAAAGTATATAATAATGCAGCCGATTTAGTTGGTTCTGCAACAGGTGTCTATGGATTGTCTTCAATGGTTTTTGCATTATTCTTAACATTTTATACCCTGAAAAACAAAATAAATAGAAAATACATTCACATGGCATCTTTGATACTTGGTGGATTTGGATTTATTTACATGTTTTATGCTACACCAGAAACCTTAATGTATTCCTTTATATTAATTGGTTTTTCTTGGGGGAGTATCTTATCGATGCCTTATGCTATGTTGTCTAGTTCGGTCAATCCAAATAAAATGGGAATGATGATGGGATTATTCAATATGTTTATTGTAATTCCTCAAATTATTGCAGCGCTGGGTGGAATCAATTATTTGTATAAACTAATTGGTGAAGCGCACATTAATGCCATGCTTTTAGCTGGATTATTATTAATTATTGCTGGATTATGTAATTTCTTTATTACAGACAAAAATGCAATTTCAGGTTAAACAAACAGAATGAATAAAAAAGCATTTATATTCGATTTAGACGGCGTAATTGTTGATACAGCCAAATTTCATTTTTTGGCATGGAAAAAATTAGCCGACAGCTTGAATATTAATTTTACACACGAAATCAACGAACAACTAAAAGGCGTAAGCCGCGTTCGTTCTTTGGAAATTATTTTATCTCAAGGAAATGTACAAGCTTCCCAAGAAGATAAAAACAATTGGTTGGAACAAAAAAATGAAGACTATTTAGCCTTTGTACATAAAATGGACAAATCTGAAATTTTACCTCGAGTAGAAGAAGTGCTTCAATTTTTAAAAGCGAATAATCAATATGTAGTATTAGGTTCGGCAAGTAAAAACGCCCGGCCAATATTAGAAAAAGTAAACATATTGCATTATTTTGATGCACTTGTTGACGGAAATGATGTAACTAATGCCAAACCCGATCCAGAAGTTTTTCTGCAAGGGGCAAACCAAGTGCATGCGGCTTACAAAGACGCCATTGTTTTTGAAGATTCAGTAGCAGGTATCCAAGCGGCAAATTTGGCTGGAATGACAAGCATCGGTATTGGCCAAAAAGAAATTTTACATGAATCGGATTTTTGTTTCAGAGATTTTACAGAAATGAATAACGATTTTATTATACAATTAATTAACAAATAGTAATTGTCAAATTGACTAATTGAGAATTGACAAATTAGAAAGAAAATGAATCAGGATTATATCATACCAAATAATTGGTCAATTATAGAAGAAGGATTTGAAGCGAATAGAGTAAAATCTTCCGAAAGTTTATTTAGTATTGGAAATGGCGCCATGGGGCAACGTGCCAATTTTGAAGAGCATTACTCAGGTGATACGTTTCAAGGTAGTTACATTGCTGGGGTGTATTATCCAGACAAAACTAAAGTAGGTTGGTGGAAAAATGGCTATCCTGAATATTTTGCCAAAGTCCTAAATGCGCCAAATTGGATTGGAATTAATCTAGAAGTTAATGGCGCAAAATTAGATTTAGCAACTTGTAAATCAGTTACAAACTTCCGTCGAGAATTGAACATGCAGGAAGGTTGGTACCAACGTTCTTTTCAAGCTATTTTGCAAAATGATGTAGAAATTAAAGTACACGTAACTCGATTTTTATCATTAGATATTGATGAATTAGGCGCAATAAAATATAATGTTACGCCCATAAATACCGATGCAAAAGTAGTTTTTAAACCCTATTTAGATGCCGGAATTGAAAATGAAGACACCAATTGGGAAGATAAATTTTGGGAAACCTTAGAAATTAAAAATGAAGAAAATAGCGCATTTATTGTAACTCGAACTTTAAAAACAAAGTTTACAGTAGCAACCTTTATGCAAAATCAAATTATTGTAAATAATGAAATTACCGATGTAAAACCTGTTGAAGTAACAAAAGAAGCGACAAAAATTATGTTTTCTTATGAAGTTGCCGCCACACAAGGGCAAACTGTTAGTATTCAAAAATTTGGCGGCTACACGATTTCAACAAATCATAAAGAAGAATACCTTATTTCTTCAGCAAAAAAAATATTAGTTCAAGCTACTACTTTAGGATTTAATGCCTTATTGGAAAATCAAAAAGTAGCGTGGGCTAAAATTTGGGAAATGAGCGACATCACTATCGAAGGTGATACCAAAGCACAACAAGGTATTCGTTTCAATATTTTTCAATTAAACCAAACCTATTTAGGAAAAGATTCTCGTTTAAATATTGGCCCAAAAGGATTTACAGGTGAAAAATATGGTGGTTCTACCTATTGGGATACTGAAGCGTATTGCATCCCGTTTTACATGGCAACGAAAGATCAAAATGTAGCCAGAAGTTTGTTAGAATACCGATACAATCAATTAGATAAAGCCATCGAAAATGCCGAAAAAAACTTAGGCTTCAAAAATGGAGCTGCATTATATCCGATGGTAACCATGAATGGCGAAGAATGTCATAACGAATGGGAAATTACTTTTGAAGAAATTCACCGAAATGGCGCCATCGCTTTTGCTATTTATAATTATTACCGTTTCACTGGCGATTACAGTTACATCCCAGAAAAAGGATTAGAAGTTTTAATTGGAATTGCTCGTTTTTGGCATCAAAGAGCCACTTTTTCAACAGCCAAAAATCAATTTATGATTTTAGGGGTAACAGGGCCAAATGAATACGAAAATAACGTAAATAATAATTGGTATACTAATTATATCGCCAAATGGTGTTTAAATTATACTTTAGCTCAAATTGAAAAAGTAAAATCAGAATATGATTCAGATTATTCCCGAATTATGAGCAAAGTAAACTTAAATGAGGCCGAATTACAATCTTGGAAAAACACCGCAGATAACATGTATTTTCCATTCTCGGAAGAACATGGAGTGTTTTTGCAACAAGATGGTTTTTTAGATAAAGAACTGGTAAAAGTTTCAGATTTAGATAAATCTCAACGACCAATTAATCAAAAATGGAGTTGGGACAGAATTTTACGTTCGCCATATATCAAACAAGCAGATACGCTTCAAGGATTTTACTTCTTTGAAGATGATTTTACCAAAGAACAATTAGAAAGACATTTCGATTTTTACGAACCTTTTACGGTTCATGAAAGTTCACTTTCTCCTTGTGTACACGCTATTCAAGCAGCTGCTTTAGGAAGAATGGATCAGGCCTATCAGTTTTATTTAAGAACGTCTCGATTAGATTTAGACGATTATAATAAAGAAGTACACGAAGGATTACACATTACATCCATGGCAGGAACTTGGATGAGTATTGTAGAAGGTTTTGGAGGTATGCGAGTAAATAATAACCAATTGCACTTTGAACCAAGAATTCCAGAACAATGGAAAGGCTATTCGTTTAAAGTAAATTTCAGAAATGCAATCGTAAAAGTTGAAGTCACCCATCAAGAAGCCAAAGTTGCTGTTGAAGGAAATCAAGAAGTAGAAGTAATCATTAATGGCGCATCGCAATTAGTAAAAAATTAATAAAATGAAAAAAATTGTATCTATAATCCTTGTTTTAACAGCTATTTTTAGTGCTTTTGGCCAAGAATTTCAATCGCCAAACGGTAATTTTAAAATGTCGTTTTCACTTGAAAATGATGGCACTCCTTCATACCAGCTTTTCTTTAAAAACAAAGAAGTAATTAAAAAAAGTAAATTAGGTTTAGAATTACAAAAAGACAAAAAGTCATTGGTAAATGATTTTAAAGTGATAGATACAAAAGAAAGCACATTCAACGAAACTTGGAAAACGGTTTGGGGTGAAGAAACTCAAATTCAAAATCACTACAACGAATTAGCCGTTAAATTAAAACAAAATGAAACAGATAGAGAAATCATCATCCGTTTTCGTTTGTTCAATGAAGGTTTAGGTTTCAGATACGAATTTCCTCAGCAAAAAAACTTAATTTATTTTGTGATTAAAGAAGAAAGAACCGAATTTGCCATGACTGGAAATCACACCGCATTTTGGATTCCAGGAGATTATGACACGCAAGAATACGACTACACTGAAAGTAAATTATCTGAAATTAGAAGTTTATTTAAAAGCGCGGTTTCTGAAAACGCATCACAAAAACAATTTTCAGATACAGGCGTGCAAACGTCTTTAATGATGAAAACAGCTGACGGAATATATATCAACATCCACGAAGCGGCTTTGATTAATTATTCGTGTATGCATTTGAACTTAGACGATAAAAATTTCGTATTTCAATCGCACTTAACGCCAGATGCTAAAGGGAACAAAGGACATATTCAAGCACCAAGTGTTTCGCCTTGGCGAACCATTATCGTTAGTAATGATGCCAGAGAAGTGTTAGCCTCAAGAATGACGTTAAACTTAAACGAACCATGTAAAATTGAAAACACCACTTGGATTAAACCTGTAAAATATGTTGGCGTTTGGTGGGAAATGATTACCGGTAAAAGCTCTTGGGCCTATACAGATGATTTGCCTTCTATTCAACTTGGCGTAACCG
>NZ_JBIPMS010000115.1:0-5225 GCF_044368995.1 Flavobacterium sp.
AAGAAAAAAGCAAATATTTGGAATTTGGAATTTGAATATTGAAGTTTTTATATCTATATTTGCAATCCATTAATGGCGTCGTGGCCGAGCGGCTAGGCACCGGTCTGCAAAACCGTCTACTCCGGTTCGAATCCGGACGATGCCTCTGAAAGAGTTACTAGAAATAGTAGCTCTTTTTTTTGTAAATTTTTAGAAAAAATTAATTAAAGTTATAGTTCGAATCCGGCGAGAATTCAAAAAGAGTTACTTAAAAAAGTGGCTCTTTTTTTTGTGTGAATTTTTAGAAAAATTAATTAAAGTTTTAGTTCGAATCCGGAAGATAATTCAAAAAGAGTTACTTAAAAAAGTGGCTCTTTTTTTTGTGTGAATTTTTAGAAAAAATTAATTAAAGTTTTAGTTCGAATCCGGAAGATAATTCAAAAAAGGTTACTTGAAAAAGTAGTTTTATGGAGTTTTGGTGCATTTACTTCACTACTTGTTCAATTCCTAATTTTTTATTTACAATATTTTTGCTTTTTGGAAAAAGTCCTTGTAGTATAAAAAATACTCCGAAAATCAATATTACTATACTGATAATTCTTTTAATTTTGTAGATGTTATTTGGGGTTAGTTTGTTTTTTAATTGCTTGGCTAATAGTATTTTATAAATATCGATTAATAAATAAAATACTAAAACAGAGGTAAAAAAAACAAAAATACGTAACGGATTCATTTCTAATTTTGGACCATGAGTAATGATTATCATCATCCAAAAACCTAAAACACCAATATTGATAATATTTAAAAAAACACCTTTTAAAAACAAGCCTAAATAATTATTTCTTTGAATGTCTTCTTCGTCATCATCCTCTATTTTTTCGTTAAATTTTTTCTTTAATTGTATATAAGAAATTAAGCCGTAAACCGACATTATAATTCCGCCAGCAACGTATAAAATTGGGTTGTCTTTTAGTTGCGATAGTATTTGATTGGTAGCAAAATAAGCAATTAGTATAAAAATAATATCACTAAAAACTATTCCTAAATCTAAAGTAAAAGCGGCTTTAAATCCTTTTGTAATACTGGTTTCTAGTATCATAAAAAAACCCGGACCAATTGAAATAGCTAATAAAAATGCCCAAGGAATGGCTAATAATATATCGTGAATCATTTTTTTTAGGTAATTGGTGAATAGTAAAAAGTAAATAGTGATACTACATAAACAAAAATAATAAAATCTATTTACTATTCACTAATTACTATTCACTTAATTTTAATTTGCTTGAATAATTTTTCCACCCGCAACAGATTTTTGATTCATTTGTTTTGGATTACCGTAAATAGTAATTGTTCCGCCTGCACGAGTTTTAGCATCAACTATATCTGTAGCGTTTACATTTGCTATTCCGCCAGCGTTTACAGTAACTGAAGTTTGTTTCGTAATACAATCCTGTCCGTCATATTTAGCACCAGAATTGGCTAAAATATCTTGATTTTTTACCATTCCTTTCAAGGTAACAATGCTTCCTGCGCCACAACGAACTTTTAATTTTTCTGCTACAATATTATTTAAAACAATTTCTGCGCCTTCTTTGGTAATAATTTCAAAACCAATCGCTTTAATTTCTGTTTCACAAGAAATTCTACTGCCTTCATTAGCTTCTAAAGCAGCTAATTTTTTGTAATAAACGGTTGCTGAAATAGCATTACCCGCGAACATTTTCTCGACAGGTAAACGTAGTTTTAACTCACCATTGTTATTTATTAATTCTAGTTCTTCAGAATTAGCACCTTTTAAAATTACTTTATTTTCAGTACCTAAAATCAACACTACATCTATTTTATCAAAAGAGGTTACTTTGGTAAAATCACCAACAAATCTTTCGGTTTGTGCTAAAGTTATTGAACTGATTAATAATAAGAAATAAATATTTTTTTTCATAACTTCATATTTTTTAGATATTGAAACAAGTTCAGAATAACAATTTTGAATTGTTATTTTAACTGAACACTAAAAACTGATTACTGAACGCTCTTATTTATTTTCTCTTACAAAATGAAAATCCAATTGTTTTTTTACTAAATCGGCGTTTTTTACTTTAACGTACACTTCGTCTCCTAATTGTATTAAATTTTTAGAAACTTCACCAACAAGTGCATATTGTTTATCATCAAAAGTATAATAATCGTCTTTTATTTCTCTAATACGCACCATTCCTTCACATTTATTTTCGATAATTTCTACATAAATTCCCCATTCAGTAACTCCAGAAACTACACCTAAAAATTCTTGATCTTTATGGTCTTGCATATATTTTACTTGCATGTATTTTACAGAATCTCTTTCCGCTTTTGCAGCTAAAATTTCTCTGTCGGACGAATGCATACACTTTTCTTCAAATATTTCTTCGCTTACGCTTTTTCCACCATCTAGATAAAATTGTAGTAAACGGTGTGCCATCACATCTGGGTAACGACGAATTGGTGAGGTAAAATGCGAATAATAATCAAAAGCTAAGCCGTAATGACCAATATTATCTGTAGAATAAACTGCTTTACTCATACAACGAATGGTAAGTGTGTCTACCATATTTTGCTCTTTTTTTCCTTGAACTTCCTCTAATAATTTATTCAACGAAGTGGAAATATCTTGTTTCGATTTTAAATTTAAACTGTATCCGAACTTAGAAATTACATTTTGTAACCCAAATAATTTATCTTCATTTGGTTCATCATGTATTCTGTAAATAAAAGTTTTCTTTTGTTTTCCGATAAATTCAGCTACTTTTCTATTGGCTAATAACATAAATTCTTCAATTAAATGATTAGCATCTTTGCTTTGTTTGAAATACACACCAACAGGTTCTGCGTGTTCATTTAAATTAAATTTAACTTCTACTTTATCAAAAGAAATAGCACCAGCATTCATTCTTTTTCTACGAAGAATTTTTGCTAATTCTTGCATTTGTAAAATAGCTGCTACAATTGGTTTTGGTGCGTGGTATTCTTTTCCAGTCAATGAAATATGCGCTGGAATTATATCTGATTTACTTTCTATAATTTCTTGAGCTTCTTCATAAGAAAATCGTTGATCTGAATATATTATAGTTCTTCCAAACCAAGAATCAATAACTTCTGCTTTATCATTTAATTGAAAAATAGCGGAAAATGTATATTTTTCTTCATTTGGTCGAAGTGAACATGCAAAATTTGACAATACTTCTGGTAACATTGGAACAACTCGATCTACTAAATATACTGAAGTTGCTCTATCATAAGCTTCATTATCTAAAATTGTACCTTCTTGTAAATAATGTGAAACATCGGCAATATGTACACCAATTTCATAATTTCCATTAGGTAATACTTGAAAAGATAAGGCATCATCAAAATCTTTTGCATCTTTTGGATCAATTGTAAATGTTAAGATATTTCGCATATCTCTACGTTTTGCAATTTCTTCTTCAGTTATTGAAGTATCTATTTGGTTTGCATAAGCTTCTACTTCAATAGGAAAATCGTATGGTAAACCATATTCAGCTAAAATAGCATGAATTTCTGTATTATGTTCTCCAGGTTTTCCTAAAACTTTAATTACTTTTCCAAAAGGTGAATCGGCTTTTTTAGGCCAATCTACCATTGAAACCAAAACTACATCACCATGTTCTGCATCAAAAATTTCGTTTTTAGGAATAAAAATATCCGTATACATTTTAGCATTGGTTGTGGTTACAAAACCAAAATTTTTCTGAATATCAATAACCCCAACAAATTCTGTTTTAGCTCTTTCTAAAATTTCTAAAACTTCTGCTTCTGGTTTTCTAGAGCTTCTCCTGTTATAAATATAACACTTTACTTTATCACCATCTAAAGCATGATTTAAATTTATAAAAGGAATATATACATCATCTTCTAATTCCGAACAAATAAAATATCCAGATTTACGCGTTGTCATATCTACAGTTCCTTCGTAATATTCCGCTTTTGATATTATTTTAAATTTACCGCGTTCGGTTTCTTCAATTTTACCTGCTTTTTCTAAAATTTTTAATTCCTTAATAATTTCATTTCTACTTTGTGTATCATTCACTTCAATTATCGCAGCAATTTGTTTGTAATTAAAGTCTTTAGTAGGTGATGCGGATAGTATTTTATATACGTGAGCCGAAAAATCTTTGGCTTTTTTTGTCATTTTTCTAAAATTCTTTTTCATATATCATTCTTAATATGCATTAAAAGTACAAAGAAGAAATCAGAAAACGGAATTAAGTAGTAAGATTTAATAAAATTTTAATTTTCTAAAACTTAAAAGTTTTAAACATATATTAAAAACAACAAAAAAATATTTTAATTAAATTTAAATTAATGATGGTTATTATAGCGTGTTAATATGTGGTATAAATTTATTTTAAAATGTTGTTTTAAAAACTTATTGTAAGTTATACAAATTAATAAACACTCAAAAATTTTGCTATTTACTTCTTTTCCAAGGAAATTTTATTTTTTAATCAAATCTTATTAACACTTGTTAAAATCTTAATCCGCGTTTGTTTTGTATATAACTCAATTTATAAAATTTGTTAATAACCACGTAAAAAGTATTCATAAAAAAACAATAAAATGTAATAACTAAATTTTGATTTTAAATTTAAGATTTGCATTACAAATTTTAAATTAACAGCAGTAAAAAACTTATTATTTTCTATCTTTAGTTATCAACACGTAATGTTAACTTAACATTAACTGATTATCAAGCAATTATAATATTCTATTAACATTGGTGTTTTTACTTCAATTTTTATAATAAATAAAGCAACAATAATAAATACAAATTTACTTTACGAAACGCTACATATTGATTATTTTTGTAAAACGATATTAACAACTCAATACACAATTATGACAATCTCAATTGGCAATGACCACGCGGGTCCAGATTATAAAACAGCAATAGTTGACTACTTAGAGTCTAACGGACATGTAGTTATTAACCATGGAACCGATACTTTTGAAAGTGTGGATTATCCAGATTTTGGTCATGCTGTGGCGAATGATGTTGCAAGTAAAAAAGCAGATTTTGGAATTGTAATTTGTGGTTCTGGAAACGGAATTGCGATGTCAGCAAACAAACACCAAGATATTCGTGCTGCTTTATGTTGGACGAAAGAAATTGCGGAATTAGCGCGTCAACATAATGATGCAAATATAATTTCTATTCCGGCACGTTATACATCTATCCAACAAGC
>NZ_JBIPMS010000032.1:0-16634 GCF_044368995.1 Flavobacterium sp.
AAAAAATATGCACGAAGCTGATTTTTTAAACGAACAATTGAAACATTTGGGTTTAAACATTAAAAGCGAATACTATAAAATTACTAATTTACGCGACGGAAAAAAACTTGTAGACAACTTTAAATCTTGTAAAAACAATGATTTAACTACTATTGTGTACAATTTTGTAGATATGTTATCGCACGCAAAAACCGAAATGGATGTGGTGAAAGAATTGGCGTCTAATGATAAAGCTTATCGGTCTTTAACGCTGAGCTGGTTTAAAAATTCGCCATTGTTAGAAATGATTCAGCAAGCACAACAAATGGGTTTTAAACTAATTATTACTACCGACCACGGGACTATTAATTGTAAAAATCCTTCGAAAGTTATTGGCGATAAAAACACCAGTTTAAACTTACGTTACAAAACTGGTAGAAGCTTAACTTACGAGGACAAAGAGGTATATGCCGTAAAAGATCCTAAAAAAATTGGTTTACCTAGCATAAATATGACAAGTTCTTATATTTTTGCAAAGAGCGATTATTTTTTAGCTTACGTAAATAATTTCAACCATTATGTTAGTTATTACCGAAACACCTACCAACACGGCGGTATTTCATTAGAAGAAATGATTATTCCGTGTATAGTTTTGAATCCAAAGTAATTGAGAATATAGAGTATAGAATTTGTTCGAAAGTAATAGTCCATTTTATATTTTCTATTCTCTTAAAAAAGAAAAAATGATCGCAACATTTACCTTAGAAGACATAAACAAAGTAGCCAAATACATATTAGCTACACCGAGTTTAAAAAAAGTAATTACTTTTCATGCCACTATGGGCGTTGGTAAGACTACTTTAATTAAGGAAATAGTAAAAGAATTAGGGGTTACAGGAAATTCAAGCAGCCCCACTTTTTCATTGGTTAACGAGTATCAATCTAAAACGGGTGAAACCATTTATCATTTCGATTTTTATCGATTAAACACTGAAATGGAAGCTTACGACATGGGAATTGACGAGTATTTTTATTCTGGAAATTGGTGTTTTATTGAATGGCCAGAAAAAGTACCGCACTTACTACCATTCGACCATGCGTCTATTGTAATGAGAACGCTACCCAATGGCAAAAGAGAATTGTTGTTAAAAAATGATTAATTTTCATAGGTTTAATGAACCTTTTTTTTTATTATTCTTGTAAAATCTTTACGACTTTATGTCTATACACTTGTAACTTAATAGAAAATTACTTAATTTGGCTACAAAATCAAAACAAGTATGTCAATCTATACTCCATTTTCAGCCAAACAATTGCTTCCACAAGAAGAAAAATTAGAAATTGGCAAACACAAAAGTGACTTGTTTATAGGAATTCCTAAAGAAACATCTTATCAAGAACGTCGTATTTGTTTAACCCCAGATGCTGTGAGTTCGTTAGTAAGTCATGGACACCGTGTGATGATTGAAAGTGATGCGGGTAAAAACGCCAGTTTTTCAGATAAAGAATATGCAGATGCTGGCGCAGAAGTAACAAAAGACACCAAAAAAGTATTTTCTTGCCCAATTATATTAAAAGTAGAACCGCCTACTTTAGAAGAAATAGAAATGATGAATTTAGAAGCCATTCTGATTTCGGCCATTCAATTAAAAACGCAGAAAAAGGATTATTTTGAAGCTTTAGCCAAAAAGAAAATTACCTCATTAGCGTTTGAATTTATTAAAGACAGCGATGGTTCTTATCCAGCTGTGAAATCATTAAGTGAAATTGCAGGAACTGCTTCGGTTTTAATTGCTGCCGAATTAATGATTAATAACAACGATGGAAAAGGATTGCTATTAGGAAATATCACAGGAGTTCCTCCTACAGAAATTGTCATTTTAGGTGCAGGTACTGTTGCCGAATATGCAGTTAGAACCGCATTGAGTTTGGGCGCAAACGTAAAAGTATTTGACAATTCTATCACCAAATTGCGACGATTACAAAATACTTTAAACCAAAGAATATTTACTTCTACCATTCATGATAAAGCCCTTTTAAAGGCATTACGAAGATGCGATGTGGCCATTGGCGCCTTAAAAGGGGAAAACAGAACACCCGTTGTAGTTACAGAAACAATGGTTGAACACATGAAAAAAGGTGCCGTTGTTGTAGATGTTAGCATAGATTCTGGTGGTTGTTTTGAAACCTCAGAAATTACCACACATGAAAATCCTACGTTTGTAAAAAACAATGTCATTCATTATTGTGTACCGAATATTCCTTCACGGTATTCTAAAACGGCAAGTATTTCAATTAGTAATATCTTAACACCTATACTAATAAATATTGCTGAAGACGGCGGAATTGAAGCCGCCATACGTTGCAATAGTGGATTGAAAAATGGTATTTATTTTTACCACGGTATTTTAACCAATAAATCTATAGCAGATTGGTTTCAATTAGAGGATAGAGACATCAATTTAATTGTTTTTTAATTCACAATTACCAATTACAAAATGACATCTAAAAACATTTCTAATGCTTTACTTCGGACGCTGTTTATTCTTGCAGGCATTGTGTTTTTGGGCTATATTATTGGAGTAATTTCGTCTGTACTAATTTATGTTATTGTAGCTATTTTATTAAGTTTTTTGGCACAAACTATTTCTGATTTTTTACAAAAAAAGTTACGCTTTCCTCCTATTTTAGCCATTATTGTGTCTTTAACGCTGTTTATTGTATTAGCATTTGGTATTTTGTTATTGTTTGTACCTTTAATAGTTAGTCAGAGTAAAAATTTATCATTATTAGATATAGAAGCTTTAGAAAAAAATGCTACGTTATTCCTCAATCAAGTAGATGTTTGGTTGCAAACCTATGACATTCAGTATAAAAAATTAATAGACATTCAAAAAATTACACAATCGTTTAATTTTAATTTTATTACTGATATATTAAATTCGATAATTGGTTCAATAGGAAATTTTGGTATGGCTATTTTTTCGATATTTTTTATTTGTTTCTTCTTATTAAAAGATCAAAAACTAATTACAACAAATTTACGTGCTGTATTACCCGCTAACCACAGATGGCGAATTTTAGCTTCGCTTTTGCGTATAAAAAATATGTTATCTAAATATACCATTGGCTTATTAATACAGCTTTTACTGGTGTTTGTAATGTACTTAATTGTATTATTGATTTTTGGTGTAGAAAATGCGTTTATTATAGCGTTTTTAGGTGCTATTTTAAACATCATTCCGTATATCGGACCTATAATAGCCTTAGTAATGACCGCTTTTTTAACTATGTTAGGGCATATTCACGAAGATTTTCAATTGGTAGTATTACCAACCACTTTATATGTTATCATTGGTTATTTTATTGTACAACTTATTGATAATAATGTAAGTCAGCCCATTATTTTTTCTAAAAGTACCAATTCGCATCCTTTAGAAATTTTTTTAGTAATTCTAATTTCAGGTACACTTTTAGGGATATTGGGTATGATTATTGCTATTCCTATTTATACTGCAATAAAAGTGGTACTTAAAGAGTTTTATCCTAAAAGTACTTTTATTCAAATAGTAACCAAAGGTTTATAATGCAACTTTCACTTCTAGCCTCTGATATTCAAGAATTTATTACTGCGTCTTTACAAGCCAATATTTCAAAATTAGCGCTATCCAAAAACCCTTTTCCTGAAGTAGATTGGAAAGAAATTATCAATCAAATCGTATCTAAAAACAAATCGCAACATAAACTTCCAACTTGGTTTAACACAGATAACATTTACTATCCGCCAAGTATTTCGATAGAGCAAGCCTCTTCTGAGATTACTGCCAAATACAAATCTGAATTAATTTCTGGCACCTCACTGATTGACTTAACCGGTGGTTTTGGCGTGGATGATTATTTTTTTTCGAAAAAATTTGAGCGTGTCATTCATTGTGAAAGAAACGTAGTACTATCAGAAATGGTGCAACATAATTATGATGTATTAAACGTAAAAAACATTAGTTGTTTGGCGCAAAACAGCACTGATGTTTTACTGCAATCTGGCAAAAAATTCGACTGGATTTATATAGATCCTAGCAGAAGAAGTGATGTAAAAGGAAAAGTTTTTTTACTTAAAGATTGTTTGCCAAATGTTTCAGAAAATTTAAAATTCTACTTTTCTAAAAGTAATTACATTTTAATAAAAACCGCGCCAATATTAGACATAACTGCAGGTTGCATGGAATTGGAAAACATAAAAGCCATTCATATCGTAGCCGTTGAAAACGAAGCAAAAGAACTTTTATGGATTTTAGAAAAAGACTATTCGGGAGAAATTGAAGTACATGCGGTTAATATTCAAAAAGAAAAAACAGACACCAATATATTTACTCTGGGAGAACATTCGCCGGCTAGCTTTAGTTTACCACAAGAATTTTTATATGAACCTAATGCGCCTTTACTAAAATCTGGTGGGGTAGATTATTTGTGCGATGTGCTGCATATTTCTAAATTACATCCGCATTCGCATTTATTTACGCATATAGAATTAATAGATTTTCCAGGAAGAAGATTTATCATTAATGAAGTGATTCCGTTTAACAAAGAGCATCTTAAAAAGCATCTTGAAGGTAAGAAGATGAATATTACAACTCGTAATTTCCCTTTAACTGTTGAAGAAATTAGGAAAAAATATAAAATTGAAGATGGTGGCACTGTTTATGCTTTTTTTACCACCAACATAAATAACGAAAAAATTGTATTAATTTGCACAAAAATTTAGATATGAAATTAGCTTTAAAAATAACTGTTTTACTTTTTTTAACCCAATTTTCGTTTTCTCAGGAAAAACCATGTGAATATGATATTGATGTAGTGACTGACACCAGTAGCACCCGTGTTTTAAAAGAAAAAATTATTGACGAAAATGTGTTTGGAAATACCACTTCATTTTTAACTTTTAAACTTTTTAATGTAGATGGTTTTGTAGGATTAAACTTTCAATATTTACAAAAAAGCAAAGACTTCTTAACCCCAATTTGTATTGACAAAAGCACTAAAATATTTTTAGAGATGGCTAATGGTAAACAAGTAAAACTTATCAATTCATCAGATACTGAAACGTGTAATGACTTACAATATGATGCGGTTAATAAAAATAATTTACGAATTTTAACTGGTTTCTTTTATTTTACACCCGAAAATTTTGAAGATTTAAAAACGTCTAAAGTGTATTTAATTAAAATTGCAGCTGCAACAGGTGATGTAGATTTTGTAATAAAACCAGAATTAAACTCCGAGATTTATAAAGAAAAATCTAATCCAGATTCTTATTTTATCAATTTCATTAAGTGTTTGGGTATCAAGTAAACTTAAGCTTCTTGAGTTGCTTTTAAAGTCGCTTTTAAGAATACAAAACCAATTATTCCTGCAATTAAAGAGGAAAGTACAATTATTAATTTGGCATTATTAATAATTACCGGGTTATCAAACGCTAAAAGTGTAATAAATATAGACATCGTAAAGCCAATTCCGCCTAAAAATCCAACGCCTAAAATAGATTTCCAATTCATATCATTTGGAAGTTGGCACCAACCTATTTTTACAACCAAAAAAGTAAGTATAAAAATACCTAATGGTTTTCCTACAACTAAGCCCAAGGCTACACCTAAACTGTAGTTTTCTGTTACAACTTCTGCTAAATTACCATTCATTAGAATTGCTGTATTTGCCAAAGCAAAAATAGGCAAGATTATAAATGCGACAGGTTTATGTAAAATATGTTGCAAAATGTATGATGTAGATTTGTTACCCCCATTTCCAAACGGAATAGCAAAAGCTAATAGTACACCTGTGATTGTAGCGTGTACACCAGAATGCAGCATAAAATACCACATAAAAACCCCACCAATTAAATAAGGAAGTAAGTTTTTAACTTTAAAATATTTACCCAAAACATAAAGGAATACAAATATGCCTAAAGCGATGGCTAAATTGCTCCATAAAATGGTTTTCGTATAAAAAATGGCGATAATTAATATGGCACCTAAATCGTCAATAACGGCTAAAGCGGTTAAAAATATTTTCAATGATAATGGTACTCTATTACCTAATAAAGATAAAATTCCGATAGCAAAAGCAATATCTGTTGCCATTGGTATTCCTGATCCAGATTGTGTAGGTGTACCAAAATTAAATGCTAAAAATATAACAGCAGGAACTACCATTCCTCCGACAGCTGCAAATATGGGCAATAATGCGTCTTTTATATTAGACAATTCGCCTTGATAAATTTCTCGTTCTAATTCTAATCCAATTAATAAAAAGAAAATGGTCATTAAGCCATCGTTTATCCAATATTCTAGAGATTTTCCTGAAAATTCAATTAACCAAAAATGATGATAACTTTCGCCAAATACAGAATTTGCTAGTACTAAGGAAACTATTGTGCAAACCAATAATACCAAACCACCTAGTTTTTCACTTTCAAAAAAATCTTTAAATAATTGTGTTACTTTCATTCTTTGCTTTTTATACTGCAAAAATACTCAATTTTACTCGCATAGAATAGTAGATAATCGAAATCATATCACTAAAACACAAAAAGCCCAAGTAACTTTCACTACTCGGGCTTTTAAAACAAATTAACTTTTGCTAATATTTATTAACTATTAGCGACATGAAATTCTATTAATCCATCTATTGGACGTCTTAATACATTTCCTATTTTGATTCCGTATTCGTTTAAAACAGTTTCTAATTCTTCTTTTAAGTAAAAAGCGATAGAACCTACAAAGTGAACAGGTACTTCTTTATAATTTTCAAACTGCATGATATAATTTTCAACAAAAGAAACCAATTCTTCTCTAATATGCTTCTTACAAAAATCGGTATTTTTATGTTTAATTAAAAACTTTGCATACGTGGCCAAATAAGCATTTGGATTTGGTTTTTTATATAAATTTTCTTTAACCGCATCTGGTTCTACATTAAATTCTTTTTCAAATTCTTTAGCCAAATTTGCGGGCATTTTATTAAAATAATAGCCTCGTAATAAATGACGACCAAAACGGTTTCCACTACAATCATCCATAGCAATATAGCCCAATGATTGTACTTTTTGATGTAAAACAAGTCCATCAAAATAACTACAATTTGATCCTGTTCCTAAAATACAAACAATTGCTTTTTGGTTTTTAGGTGTCGTAGCAAATACAGCAGCATAGGTATCTTCGAAAACAGCGACAGAGGCGTTTTTAAAATATTCTTGAAAAACTGCTGTTAAAAAGTTTTTCATTCTATCTGTTCCACATCCTGCACCATAAAAGAATAAATGAGCGGCTTTTTCTTTGTTATGGGAGATATCAAATTTATCATCCAAACGAGCAATTATTTCTTCCTTTGTTAAGACTTCAGGATTTAATCCTAAAGATTGAGTGGTAAATAATACTTTCCCGTTTGTGTCTATGGCAATCCAATCTGCTTTAGTGGAACCACTGTCTACGAGTAATTTCATGATTTTTAGAATATAGAGTATAGAATATAGAGTATAGAGAATAGATTTTTGAGTGCTATTCTCTATGCTCAAATATTTATTTTATTTTTATTTTATAGCATTGATATGAACAGCTAAATCGATTAATTTAGATGAATATCCGTATTCATTATCGTACCAAGAAACCAATTTAAAGAAAGTTGAGTTTAAACCAATTCCTGCATTAGCATCTACAATTGAAGTACGTGTATCTGAGACGAAATCTTGAGAAACTACCAAGTCTTCTGTGTATCCTAAAATACCTTTCATAGAAGTTTCAGAAGCATGTTTCAATACACTCATAATTTCTTCATAAGTAGTTTCTTTAGCTAATTTTACAGTTAAATCTACCACAGAAACATCAACAGTTGGCACACGCATAGACATTCCTGTTAATTTTCCATTTAAATCTGGAATAACTTGTCCTACTGCCTTTGCAGCTCCTGTTGAAGATGGAATAATATTTACCGAAGCCGCACGTCCACCTCTCCAATCTTTTCTTGAAGGACCATCGGCAACCATTTGAGTTGAAGTAGAAGCATGAACAGTTGTCATTAAACCTTCTACAATTCCGAAATTATCATGAATTACTTTAGCCAATGGAGCCAAACAGTTGGTAGTACATGACGCATTAGAAACTACAGTATCCGAAGCAGTTGCTTTTTCATGATTTACACCCATTACAAACATTGGAGCGTCTGCGGAAGGTGCTGATATAATTACTTTTTTTGCACCACCGACAATATGAGCATTTGCTGTTTCCTTAGTTGTGAAAAATCCTGTACATTCCGCTACTACATCTGCGTTTATTCCCGCTTCATCCCATTTAATTTGAGCAGGATCTCTTTCTGCAGTGACACGAATATATTTATCGTTAACGTATAATTTTCCTTCTTTTACTTCTACTTTTCCATTAAAACGACCATGTACTGAGTCATATTTTAATAAATAAGCCAAATGATCTACATCTAATAAATCGTTAATAGCTGCAACCTCTACATTATCTCTGTTGTATGTTTCTCTAAAAACAATTCTACCAATTCTACCAAATCCGTTAATTCCTAATTTTACTGTTGACATATTCTTTTAAATATTTTATTCCTAAAGGAATCTTTTTGTTAGTTAATGATTATAAATTTTATATTCCGTTGGAATATATTTTCGTTATTACTTTATGATGAAACGATATCTGAAACTTTTACTAGTTCTAAATCAATCTCACTTTGTCCTTTAATGGCTTGTTCTAATGGTGTTAGACAAATTTTGTCGTATTGTATTCCAACCATATAATTAGATTTACCTTCTAATAAACTTTCCACTGCTTTTACTCCTAATCGAGAAGCTAAAACCCTATCAAAACATGATGGTGCACCACCACGTTGCATGTGACCTAATACAGAAACACGTACGTCATATTCTGGCATGTTTTCTTCTACGAAATCTTTCAGCTCAAATACATTTTTACCTATTTTATCGCCTTCAGAAACTACAACTATACTTGATGTTTTTCCTGATTCTTTACTTTTTTTCAAAGAATCTACCAATCGGTCTAAACCAAAAGCCTCTTCTGGAATTAAAATTTCTTCTGCTCCTGCTCCAATTCCAGCATTCAACGCAATATGTCCAGCATCTCTACCCATTACTTCTACAAAGAATAATCGGTTGTGTGAATTGGCTGTATCACGAATTTTATCAATACAATCAACAACTGTATTCAATGCGGTATCATATCCTAAAGTATGACTGGTTCCAAAAATATCATTATCAATTGTCCCTGGAATTCCAATTACAGAAAAACCGAATTCTTCATTAAACTTTTCTGCACCTGTAAACGTTCCATCACCACCAATAACTACTAGTGAATCTACACCATTGGCTTTTAAATTATCATAAGCTTTTTTTCTTCCTTCAACAGTCATAAAATCTTTTGAACGCGCTGTTTTTAAAATAGTTCCACCTTTGTTAATGATGTTTTTCACATCACGTGGACCCATAGGTTTAATATCGCCTTCAATCATACCTTGATAGCCACGATAAATTCCAACACACTCAATATTATAATAAGCACAAGCACGAACAACGGCTCTAATAGCTGCATTCATACCTGGAGAATCTCCTCCTGAAGTTAATACTCCAATTTTCTTAATAGCTGTTGACATACTAATTGTTATATTGTTTGTAAAATTAACAAAGGAAATTACTTATAATCCTAAAAAACCACTTATTTTTTATCATTTTGTTATTTTCAAACGTTTTCGTTAATAAATTTACAAAATTTAACAGAAATTCATGAGTTAATTTACATCATTAATATCTGGAACTCGGTTCTTAGGATCTGCCTTTTTTTCTTCTTTTATTTGTCGTTTTTTTGTTTCTTCAATGAAGTTAATAAACTCAGGATCGGTTTCCGAATCGTCGGATTCTTTTATAGGTTTATTTGAACTATCTTTCTGGTTTTGAGATTTAAATAATTTTTGTAACAACTCTTTAAAATCATCAAAATCTACCCGATATGATAATCCTATACCTTGCGTGTAGCCAATGTTCTGACCAATAGTATTAGAATTTAAATCGTTTTCTCTATTAAATACGTGTGCGGTTAATGTACCATCTGTATTTAAACGCATTTCTACTTCTACATTTCCTACAACATACGATTGGTTGATACCGCCCACCGGAACACCTACATTTCCATTAATGCTAATTCTATCATTAATTTGAGTAGTTAATGTTACTAGCGCTCTGTCTGAAATTTCTTGTTGTCTATTCCCTATTTGATAATCAAAGATAAGTTTGAATTTGTTCTCACCATCAGATAACACGTCTCCAAAAATACTATTTGCCTTTTCAAATAAAGAACCAAAATAGTTGGTTTCCTTATCCGCAAAAAAACCTCCTGTGGCTAACAATGCAAATGCTTGTTGTTGTCTTCTGTCTTTGTCTTGTAATTTATAATCCAAATCACTTTTTAAAACTGAACTTACATTTGGGAAATTGATGTTAAAATCGGATTGAGGTGCATTTAATTCGCCAGTAATAAAAATACTAACCTCCGTAGGAATTTTTTTATTGAAAGCTGTATTCTCTAATAATACATTTGGATTTGCTTGTGAAGCGTACACTGCTTCTAAATTTAACTTAGCACCCAATGGATCACCATCCCAACTAATTGTTCCTCCGTTTTTTACACTAAATTTCTTATCAATTAAACTCCCATATCTAAATAAATATTCTCCTTTATTGACGATGAAGTCACCCGTCATTTGAAATTTACCTAAGGTATTGATGTTCATAAACATCGATCCGTTTCCCGTTCCTTTCATAGAATGTCCCGTTTCCCGATTTAAAATTACTTCAATTTCTGCATTTGGTGTAATGGCAAAATTAAAATTCAAATCGATTCCTCTATAGGTTTTGGTTGATTTGTTTATACTGTTTTTTATTCCAAATTTTTCTTCTTTTGTAATAAAATGAACCAATCCATTCTCGCTAACGCTTTCCGAATCGTTAACAGGAATTTTAATCGAAGTTCCTTTCGCACTTTCGCCTTCTGCATTTATAACTAAAGCTTCTACAGGACCATCAATAGTGACAAAACCATCAAAATAAGCTTTTCCAAAATAATAAGCATCATCTGCATCTTTTGTATCTAAAACTAAAAGTTTATCAGATGCTATTTTTAAATCCATTTCCCAATTTCCAAACTTTTCGTGAGAAATTGTGCCACTTAAAACTCCTTTGGTTTTTTCATTTACATCAATAATATCAATATCTCTAAAAATAATTTTTTCTTGAGTTAAATCAATTTTTGAATTTTTATCGAAATCATAATCAATATTTAAATAAGGTACACGTAAACCCGCATCATTTAAATATAAAACGCCATCTACTACCGGAGTATCAAAAGTTCCAACAATATTAATTTTACCTTTAGCCAATCCGCGTACATTATCTAAAACACCGGTTAAAAAGCCACCTAAGGGTTTAATATTAAAGTTTTCAATAACAGTCTCTAAGTTTAAAAAGGTCTGATTGTTAACAAAATCTACAGTTCCTGTTGTTAAAAAAGTTTCTTCATTTTCATTAATTATAGAAGCATCGACATTAAATATTTTAAATGTTTCATCTCCAAAAACTTTTAAATTTAAATTTCCTAATTTACTATCATTTAGTGCTAAACCGTCAATAGTTAAATTTGTTGATGGTTCGTATATTAGGTTATCTTGCTTGTATTTTAAATTCCCATTTAACTTACCTTCAAGACTTAAATTCTTAACATCGGGTGTAATTTTAGAAATATCAACATCATTAAACGTAAAATTAAAATCTTTATAGGTGTCCCCTTTCATTTCCCCATTAAAGTCAATATATTGATCATTGTGAGACAAGGTTAATTGATTGAAATTAAAGTTTTTAAACTGCTTATCAAAAACAATAGTGTTTTCAGTTGTTTCCTTTTCGTTAATAAACCATTGGAAATTTTTAAATGTAATATCTGACTTTTTAAATCCAACTATAGATTGCTTATTTTCATCTATAGTGTGATATAAGTTTAAATCAAATTTATCTTCTCCTTTTTCGCCGCCTTTAAATTCAGTTCTAGCAAATAATGTATCGTTTACTGTTAAATTTATTAAACTAAAATCTGATACTTTATAGTTTTCAGTATTTAAACTATCTAATTCAATATATGCATTATATAAAGGATTTTTGTTGTTAATATCAATTTTTATACCGTTAAATTTATTCTCAAATGCTTTGACAAATGGAGAATTAAAGTCAAATTGAAACAAGCCTTCATCTGCATTTATTTTTCCTTTTAATCGGGTATTTTCTCCAATTGAAACTTCTGGATAAAATACTTCTAAAACTGTATTATAAACTGTAAAATCGAAATCTAAAAATTGATTTTTGGATAATTTATGTGGTGAATAATTTGCATACAAACTACCCACAGCATTTTCAACAAGTTTTTTAATTTGCTTGGTTTGATATTTACCTACTACTTGACCTTCAATAATATCATGAGAATGAAAAGAGACTGTTCTGATGTTTTGATTATCAAACGATGAATAAACAGCAGCCGAATCGAAAAAATACTTATTTTTCGGGTTGATGTAGGAAATATTCTCTAAATTTATGGTACCTGCTAAATCATCTAAAGAGTTGCCTTGTGCCTGCATCACTATAGAACCTGCTATGATTGAAGTAGCATCTTTAGTATATAAATATATTTTTTTAAGATTAGCATATTCAATTTCAATATCAAAATCATATATTTTTTTTCTCTTACTTAAATCTACTAAACCATCAAAAGTTAACAATAAATTTGGATCTTTACTATGGAAATGTCCTTTAAAATAGGGCATTTTCATAGTTCCATCTACATCAATATTTTTATACGAATACCCATTGTATCTAAATTGACCAATATTTCCCTTTAGTTTTGTATTTAAATATTTTTTAGAAAACCCTGTTCCATTAATATCAAATACTACAGAGGTATATCCCAAATCTTTTTCATCTAAGAAGGCACCTATATTAAAATTATCTAACTGGAATTTTCCTATATATGTAGCACGGTCAATAGTATTTATTTTATCCATTTTTAAATCGCCCATGGCACGACCTAATTTTGAAAACAAATCTACATTTGCAATAATCCATTTTTCGGTAAGTTCCACTTTTCCTTTTACAGCAACACGGCCAAGTTTTTGCAATTGCTTTGGCAAGTTTTTTCCTAAAAGATTTGGCAAAACTTTACTGATACTAGACTGACTAGCTGTTAACCTGTCGAAACTTCCTTTCAGATAAAATTTCTGGTCGCCTTTACCGAAAAGATTTTTCAACTGAAGATTTCCAACAACTTCGTTATCATTTAAATCATTAAACTTTAAGTTATTAAATTTCAAATCATTTAAAGTTCCTAAAATATGAGAATCGATATAAAATTTTTGATTTTTTCCAAATTCTGGATAGAAGAAATTTAAGTCGCTACTAGATATTTTACCTTCTTTGATATCTAAATCAAAGATTACTTTGTTATTAAAATCTTTGAAATCTTTTCTGTTGTAACGTAATTCTGTTTTTCCTTTAAACGAAGAATTTTCCGTTTCTAAAACCAATTCGTTTAATAAAATATTGTTTTTGGTATAGGTAAAATCTGAAGTTAAATTTTTCATTATCAAACCTCTATGGTCTTTAAATGACATTTTATAAACATAGGCAAATACGTTTGCGCCTTTCACATAAAAGTCATCCAATTGCCCATTAAGATTAGTAAAATCTAGCAGTTTAGGTTTTTCTAAATTTTTGTCAATATATCTAAAATGGCCATTTTGTAGCGAAATTGAGTTGATTTTTAATCTGAATTTTCCAGTAGTAGGTTTTGGAGGATTTTCATCAAAAGCAGCTACAAATTTATCTAAATTAGTTTCTTTTTCGCCTTTGTATTGAATGATTTTTAGATTCAAACCATCAGCTTGTAAATCGCCTAGATAAGGATGTCCCTTTTCGTATAATTTTTTATAACTTAAAATTGAGGTATGAATTCGGTTAAAATGAAACAACGTATCATTATGATGATCCTTAGCTAAAACACCTTTTAATTTGACCCCACCAAAAGGATTAATCGCTACTTTTTCAATGGTTAAAGCAATATTGTATTCAGCTTTTAACCAATCCGTAGCGTATTTCCCTAACCTTGTTTGCACAACAGGCAAGGCCAATAGAATGGCTACTAAAAGCACAAAAAGCAACATCCCAACTAAGGAACGAACCACTATTTTTTTTATTGATTTAATATTTAATTTATTTAATTTTGCAAAACAAACCTATTTTTATTTGCTTATAGCAACAAAAATAAGCAATTTTGTAAGACATTTACAATACTTTTATACCAAAATTCATGCCCAGTATCACAAATCCTAAAAATATTTACACTTTAGCCATTGAAAGCTCTTGCGATGATACCTCTGCGGCTGTTTTGCGTAATGACAAAGTGCTGTCTAACATTGTGGCGGGACAAAAAGTTCATGAAGAATATGGCGGTGTGGTTCCCGAACTGGCTTCAAGAGCACACCAACAAAATATTGTTCCAGTAGTAGAAATGGCTATTCAAAAAGCTGGAATTAGAAAAGAAGACATAAATTGCATTGCATTTACACAAGGTCCAGGACTTATGGGTTCTCTTTTAGTTGGTGGTAGTTTTGCTAAGTCGTTAAGTCTTGGTTTAGACATTCCTTTAATAGCCATAAACCATATGAAGGCTCATATTTTAGCACATTTTATTGATGAAGAAGGCTACGAAAAACCAAATTTTCCATTTATTGCTTTAACCATTTCCGGTGGTCATACTCAAATAGTAAAGGTTGTTAGTTTTTTTGAAATGGAAATTATTGGTGAAACCACAGATGATGCCGTGGGGGAAGCATTTGACAAAAGTGCTAAAATTTTAGGTCTTCCCTATCCTGGTGGACCTTTGGTTGATAAATATGCCCAATCAGGCAACCCAAAAGCATTTGCTTTTACCAAACCAAAAGTTGCGGGTTTAAACTTTAGTTTTAGTGGACTCAAAACCCAAATTTTATATTTCATTCAGAAAAAAACAGCTGAAAATGAACATTTTATTACTGAAAATTTAACTGACATTTGTGCATCCATACAATATACCATTATTGAAATTTTAATGGATAAACTAAAATTAGCAGTAACCGAAACCGGAATTACAAGAATCACAATTGGTGGCGGGGTATCTGCTAATTCAGGAATAAGAAATACATTAAAAGAAGCGGAAACAAAATACGGATGGCAAACGTTTATTCCAAAGTTTGAATACACAACAGACAACGCTGCAATGATTGGAATTGTGGGTTATTATAATTTTTTAGAAGAGAATTTCAGTACATCTGATGTGGTTTCTAAAGCAAGAATTGAATTTTAAAACTATGCAATTATTCTATAATTCCGAAATAAAATCTGGTGATAAAACGTTTACTTTTGATAAAGAAGAAAGTAAACATATTATTAAAGTTTTACGCAAACAAGAAGGTCATAAAATTCATATTACTAATGGGTTAGGGTATTTATTTATATCTGAAATTATTTTAGGATTAGAAAAAAAATGTGAAGTAAAAATAATCGAAGAATACTTTTTTAAACCCACTAATTTTTACTCACATATTGCAGTTGCTCCTACCAAAATGCTAGACAGAATGGAATGGTTTTTAGAAAAAGCCACAGAAATTGGTATTCATGAAATTACGCCGATTATTTGTGAACATTCTGAACGAAAAATATTTAAGATAGACCGAGCCGAGAAAATTATTCAAGCTGCTACAAAACAATCCAATCAATATTATTTGCCAAAAATAAATGAGGCGATAACATTTTCTGAATTTCTTAAAAAAAATCATTCTGGTCAAAAATTTATCGCGCATTGTGAAGAAACGGATAAAAAATCATTTGCTAAAGAAATTGAAACAGATAAACATGTAACCATTTTAATTGGTCCAGAAGGCGATTTTTCAACTAAAGAAATCAAATTAGCATTAAACAATAATTTCATTCCTGTTACTTTAGGAAATACTAGATTAAGAACCGAAACAGCTGCATTAGTAGCTTGTCATACAATTGCTCTTAAAAATGAATAAATTTTTAACTTTTGGAATTTTACTATTTTGGAATTTGGGATTTTCTCAAGATATTGCTGTTTTAAAGTATTCTGGCGGTGGCGATTGGTATGCCAATCCAACTTCTTTGCCTAATTTAGTGAAATTTTGTAATCAAAATATCAATACAAAATTAAGCACAAAAGTTACTTCTGTTGATGTAGGTAGTGCTGAAATATTTTTATATCCATTTATTCACATGACCGGTCACGGAAATGTTGTATTTAGCAATAATGATGTTAAAAATCTTCAAAACTATTTAAATTCTGGCGGTTTTTTACACATCGATGACAATTACGGTATGGATGAATACATTAGAAAAGAAATCAAAAAACTTTTTCCAAAAGCAGCTTTGGTTGAAATTCCAAAAACTCATGTTATTTTTCAAACGCCTTATTCTTTTCCAAACGGGTTGCCAAAAATTCATGAACACGACAACAAACAGCCGCAAGCTTTCGGTATTTTTATTGAAA
>NZ_JBIPMS010000178.1:0-5189 GCF_044368995.1 Flavobacterium sp.
CAATGTCTGCTCTGAAAGTTGATAATGGAATTCTTCCTTCTTTGAAGCCTTCAGAACGCGCCATCTCTGCACCATTTAAACGACCAGAAATAAGAACCTTAATTCCTTCTGCATTCATTCTCATTGCTGCTGCGATAGCCATTTTGATAGCTCTTCTGTAAGAAATACGACTTTCGATTTGACGAGCAATAGAGTTACCGACTAAGTAAGCATCTAATTCAGGTCTTTTGATTTCGAAAATGTTAATTTGAATTTCCTTATCGGTAATTTTCTTAAGTTCTTCTTTTAACTTGTCTACCTCTTGTCCGCCTTTTCCGATAATAATACCAGGTCTAGCAGTAGTGATAGTAACGGTTACAAGTTTTAAAGTTCTCTCGATAATTATTTTTGATACACTAGCTTTCGTTAAACGTGCATGGATATACTTTCTGATTTTATAATCTTCGGCGATTTTATCCCCGTAATCATTTCCACCATACCAGTTAGAGTCCCATCCTCTGATGATACCAAGTCTGTTTCCTATTGGATTTGTCTTTTGTCCCATACTGTTAATTAATTACTTTGTGTGTTATTGATAGCTCCTAAAACCACGGTTACGTGATTAGAGCGTTTTCTAATTCTGTGTGCTCTACCTTGAGGTGCAGGACGTAATCTTTTTAACATCATACCACCATCAACGCGAATCTCTTTAATAAATAAGCCAGCGTCTTCCATACTAGAGCCTTCGTTTTTAGCCGACCAATTGGCGATAGCTGATAAAACTAATTTCTCTAATTTTTTTGAAGCTTCTTTTGGACTGAATCTTAATATATTAAGAGCATTTTCTACCTTCTGACCTCTTACTTGATCCGCAACTAAGCGCATTTTTCTTGGTGAAGAAGGGCAGTTATTTAACTTTGCAAACGCAATTTGCTTATTAGCTTCTTTTCTTGCGTCAGCTGCTTCTCTTTTACGAACTCCCATGACTTCTTATTTTTTACCTTTATTTTTCGCACCAGCGTGACCTCTAAAAGATCTTGTTGGTGAGAATTCTCCTAATTTATGACCCACCATGTTCTCAGTTACATAAACTGGAACGAATTGACGGCCATTGTGAACAGCGATAGTTTGTCCTACAAAATCTGGAATAATCATAGATGCTCTAGACCAAGTCTTCACAACATTTTTATTACCACCTTCTATATTCTCTTGTACTTTTTTCTCTAATTTAAAGTGTACAAATGGTCCTTTTTTTAATGAACGTGCCATATCTTATTATTTCTTTCTACGTTCTACAATATACTTGTTACTCGGGTTAACCTTAGAACGAGTTCTATAACCTTTAGCTGGTAAACCTTTTCTTGATCGTGGGTGACCTCCTGAAGAGCGTCCTTCTCCACCTCCCATAGGGTGATCAACTGGGTTCATAGCTACTGGTCTTGTTCTAGGTCTTCTTCCTAACCATCTAGATCTACCTGCTTTACCAGATACTACTAATTGGTGGTCAGAGTTAGATACTGCTCCAATTGTAGCCGAGCAAGTTAACAAGATTAATCTTGTTTCTCCTGAAGGCATTTTGATTGTTGCATATTTTCCATCTCTAGCCATTAACTGAGCAAATGTACCTGCCGAACGAGCGATTACCGCACCTTGACCAGGTCTTAATTCGATACAAGAAATAACTGTTCCTAATGGAATTTTACTTAAAGGTAATGCATTTCCAATTTCTGGCGAAGCATCTTCTCCTGAAACTATAGTTTGCCCAACCTGTAAACCATTCTGTGCAATAACATAAGTTTTTGCTCCATCTGCATAATATAATAATGAAATGAATGCTGAACGGTTTGGATCGTATTCGATGGTTTTCACATTAGCAGGAACTCCAGCTTTTGTTCTTTTAAAATCAACTAAACGATACTTTTGTTTATGACCACCACCTGTATAACGCATGGTCATTTTTCCTTGACTATTTCTACCTCCAGAGTTTTTTTTCGGTGCGATCAATGAACGCTCCGGCTTATCAGTTGTAATAGTGTCAAAGCTATTTACAACTCTAAAACGCTGACCTGGGGTAATAGGTTTTAATTTTCTAACTGACATTGTTGTATATTAGATATTAGTATAAAAATCTATCGATTCTCCTTCTTTAACTTGAACAACTGCTTTTTTGTAAGCATTTGTTTTTCCACTGATTAATCCGCTTTTAGTGTATTTTACACTTCTATCAGCTCTATAGTTCATTGTTCTTACAGCAACTACAGTAATACCAAATGCAGCTTCAACAGCTTGTTTGATTTGTACTTTGTTAGCCTTCTTTTCAACTATAAAACCAAAACGGTTAAAAACTTCACCATCTTTAGTTAACTTTTCAGTTACAATTGGCTTGATAATAACACTCATGATCTGAATTATTTACTTAAATTAGCTTCTATCGCTTCAATTGAACCTTCTAAAAGAACCAAACATTTTGCGTTTAAAATCGCATAAGTACTTAATTCTGAGCTAGTTACAACAGAAGTTGTTTTTAAATTACGCGACGACAAATATACATTTTTATTTGAATCACCCAATATAAATAGAGATTTTTTGTTTTCTAACCCTAAAGAACTCAATACATTAATGAATTGTTTAGTGTTTGGTGCGTCGAAAGTAAAATCTTCAACAACAAGAATATTTGATTCCAAAGCCTTTATAGAAAAAGCAGATTTACGTGCTAATCTTTTTAAGTTTTTATTCAATTTGAATGAATAACTTCTTGGTCTTGGTCCAAAAACAGTACCCCCACCTTTAAATAAGGGAGATTTTTTTGATCCTGCACGAGCAGTACCTGTACCTTTTTGTTTTTTAATTTTACGTGTACTACCTGCAACTTCAGCTCTTTCTTTAGCTTTATGCGTTCCTTGTCTTTGGTTAGCCAAGTACTGCTTAACGTCTAAATATACAGCATGTTTGTTAGGTTCTATGGCGAAAACCGTATCGTCAAGATTTACTTTACGACCTGTTTCTTTTCCGTTGGTATCTAAAACTTTTACTTCCATTACTTCTGAATGATTACATAAGAGTTTTTGCACCCTGGTACACACCCTTTAATTACTAAAAGATTTTTCTCTGCAACAACTTTCAATACTTTTAAGTTTTGAACTGTTACATTATCTCCACCCATTCTTCCTGCCATTCTCATTCCTTTGAATACTCTAGAAGGATAAGATGACGCTCCAACAGATCCTGGCGCACGTAAACGGTTATGTTGACCGTGAGTGGCTTGTCCTACCCCACCGAAACCATGACGTTTTACAACACCTTGAAATCCTTTACCTTTTGAAGTTCCAAGAACATCAACAAATTCACCTTCAGCGAATAAGTTTACATCAATTGAATCTCCCAACTTAAACTCCGCATCAAAACCTTGGAATTCAACAACTTTCTTCTTTGCAGCAGTTCCAGCTTTCTTGAAGTGACCTTCTTCAGCTTTTACTGTATGCTTTTCAGTTTTGTCATCGAAACCTAATTGAAGGGCTTCATACCCATCAATTGCATTGGTTCTGACTTGGGTCACAACGCATGGTCCAGCTTCAATAACGGTACATGGAATATTCTTTCCATTCTCGTCAAAGATGCTAGTCATACCGATTTTTCTTCCGATTAACCCAGACATAAATACATATTATTTAATTAAACATTGATTTTTCAGCACGATTGCTGAATTTTTTCAAGGGTGCAAATATATAAATATTTTATTATTCTCAAAAATAAATATTAACTTATTTTAAAAAACAATAAAAATCTAGTATTTTTCCCTTGAGAATATAAAAAAACCGAGTAGTATTTCAACTCGGTTTTTTAATTATTATGAAATAAAGTTATACTTTAATTTCTACTTCTACACCACTTGGTAATTCCAACTTCATTAACGCATCAATCGTTTTTGAAGAAGAACTATAAATATCTAAAAGTCTTTTATATGACATTAATTCAAACTGCTCTCTAGACTTTTTGTTTACGTGTGGAGAACGTAATACTGTAAAAATTCTTTTGTGTGTTGGCAAAGGAATTGGACCCGTTACTACAGCACCTGTACTCTTTACAGTTTTTACAATCTTCTCAGCAGACTTGTCTACCAACATGTGATCGTAAGATTTCAATTTTATTCTGATTTTTTGACTCATTTTCTTAAGAATTAAGCGTTACCTTTTGCTTTTTTAATTACCGCTTCTGAAATATTAGCAGGTGTTTCAGCGTAGTGTGAAAACTCCATTGTTGAAGTTGCTCTACCTGAAGACAATGTTCTTAATGTAGTTACATAACCGAACATTTCTGATAATGGCACATCTGCTTTGATAGTTTTAGCACCGTTTCTGTCACCCATGTCATTCACCTGACCTCTACGACGGTTAATATCACCTACGATATCTCCCATGTTTTCTTCTGGTGTAATTACTTCCATTTTCATAATAGGCTCTAATACGATAGCTCCTGCAGCTTTTGCTACTTCTCTATACCCCATTCTAGCTGCTAATTCAAAAGAAAGTGCATCAGAATCGACAGGATGGAAAGATCCGTCAGTTAAAGTTACTTTTAAACTATCTACTTGGTATCCTGCTAAAGGACCAGTTTTCATAGCTTCACGGAAACCTTTTTCTACAGATGGAATATATTCTTTAGGAACGTTACCACCTTTTACCGCATTAATAAACTGTAATCCAACAGGAGCTTTACCATCAACTAAATCAGCTGGTTCTAATGTAAATACGATATCACCGAATTTACCACGACCTCCAGATTGTTTTTTGTATGTTTCTCTGTGTGTTGCAGTTTTTGTGAATGCTTCTTTGTATTCAACTTGAGGCTCACCTTGGTTTACTTCAACTTTGAATTCACGTTTCATTCTATCTACAAGGATGTCTAAGTGTAACTCACCCATTCCTGAAATAATAGTTTGACCTGAAGCTTCATCTGTTCTAACTGTAAATGTTGGGTCTTCTTCAGCTAATTTTGCTAAAGCCATACCCATTTTGTCAACGTCAGCTTTTGTTTTTGGTTCAATAGCTATACCAATTACTGGCGCAGGGAATTTCATTGACTCTAAAATAATTGGGTGTTTTTCATCACACAATGTATCTCCAGTTTTGATATCTTTAAAACCAACTGCCGCTCCAATATCTCCAGCTTCGATATATTCGATTGGATTTTGTTTGTTTGCGTGCATTTGA
>NZ_JBIPMS010000116.1:0-5174 GCF_044368995.1 Flavobacterium sp.
TTTGCTAGCTGCTTCATATTACCATTTTCCAAAAGGAACGGTGCATGTTGTAGCTGTTGACGCTACTAGAAATGGAGACACTATTCATATAGCTATGCTGTATGACGGACATTATTTTATCGGTGCTGATAATGGAATTTTTGGAGGTTTAACCAATAAAAAAAATCCTGAAAAAATAGTCCAAATTATTATTCACGACCGATTAATTGATGGTTCAAGCGATTTAGATGTTTTTGCAACGGTGGCTACTCATTTGGCAAAAGGAGGCGAAATGACAGTAATTGGTACTCCAATAACTGAAATTAAGAAAATGAATAGGTTAGTTCCTATTTTGGATCAAAATTTAAAATTTATTCGCGGACATATTATATACATTGATGATTTTGGTAATTGTGTGACTAATATTTCGAAAAATTATATTGAAGAAGTAGCTAAAGGAAGACAATATATTGTTCGTTTTTCTGTTTACACCATTAATAGAGTAAAGAACAATTATGCCGATTTTAAAAATAACAAATCAACCAATTTAAATGCGATGGCGGGAAATGAAATTGCACTTTTTAATCAAGATGGTTTTTTAGAAATTGCCGTTTACAGAAGCAATCCAAACCGCTCTGGATCGGCACACACTTTATTAGGTTTAAAAATGCAAGATGCTGTAATTGTGGAATTCAGTGAATAATTTTGGATTTACGATTTGGGATTTACGATTTGGGATTTACGATTTAAAAATCTAAAAATTATGTTGGTACGAATAGTGAAATTAACTTTTCAAGAAGATAAAATAGCAGCTTTTTTAAACAATTTTAATGAAGTTAAACATCAAATAAGAAGTTTTGAAGGCAATGAATTTTTAGAATTATATCAAGATAAACAAGATGCGCGCGTTTTTTTTACTTACAGTTATTGGAAAGATGAAAAAGCATTAGAAAAATACAGAAAATCGACTTTATTTAATGAAGTTTGGAGTCATACCAAAACACTTTTTGCCGAAAAACCAGTAGCGTGGAGCGTAGATAAATTAGATACTTTGGCATAAGGCATTAAAAACCACGAATTCACGAATTTTAAAATTCAAAAATTATATTTATTTGTATCGACTTAGTCGATCATTAATTCGAATAAAATTATAACAATCAAAGTAACATTCGAAAATTCGTGGCAAAAAACTGCTGTACAAATAGTCATATCTAAATTAAAGTTTCAAATTTCAAGTTTATAAATTACTTTTGTAAGCATTAAAACAAGTCTTAAATATGAAAGCAGTATTGCTACGTGAAATAAAATCTTTTTTTGGTTCGCCAATTGGGTATTTAGTAATTGCCATTTTTCTTTTGCTAAATGGATTATTTTTATGGGTTTTTGATGGAGATTTTAACATCTTAAATTCAGGATATGCTGATATGAGTCCATTTTTTAAATTGGCACCATGGATATTTATTTTCCTAATTCCAGCAGTGACTATGAAAAGTTTTTCAGATGAAAAAAAACAAGGCACATTAGAAATACTTTTTACTAAACCTTTAAGCCTCTGGGAAATAGTAAATGGTAAATTTTTGGGTGCATTTGTTTTAATTTTAATTGCCATAATACCTACATTTTTTTACGTATTTATAGTTTCTAACTTTACAGCAGCTCAAAATAGTTTTGATTATGGCAGTACCATTGGCTCCTATTTTGGATTGTTATTCTTAATTGCCGCTTACACTTCCATTGGAGTTTTTACCTCTACCCTTTCAGAAAATCAAATAGTAGCTTTTATTATTGCTGTTTTTTTATGCTTTTTCTTTTATTTTGGGTTTGATGGATTATCCAATTTATTTGGCAATTTCAGTGGATTTATTAAAAATCTAGGAATGGATTTTCACTTTAAAAGTATGAGTCGCGGCGTATTGGACACTCGAGATATTATTTATTTTATTAGTATCACCATTTTATTTTTAGCTGGAACTGTTTATCAACTTAAATCGCTTAAATGGTAATGAAAGACGTTCAAAAAAAAAGTTTAAAGAAATTAGGATTTTTAGCACTGGGTTTGTTTTTATTAAACTTTGCTAGTTATTATATTTACAAGCGTTTTGATGTTACGCAAGACAAAAGATATACCCTTTCTGAAACCACAAAAAAAATTATTGATGGTGTAGATTCGCCTATGTTAATTGATGTATTTTTAGAAGGTAATTTTCCAGCAGATTTCAAAAAGTTACAATCAGAAACACGTCAGTTATTAGAAGAATTCACCGCTTATAATTCAAACATTAGTTTTCAATTCGTAAATCCGATTGAAAAAGAAGGCGAGCGTGTTGAAGTCATGAAAAAATTCTTTGAAAAAGGATTAACGCCAATAAACGTAACTGTTGAAGAAAAAGGAAAACAAACTCAGGAAGTTGTTTTTCCGTGGGCAGTTGCAAATTATGGCGATAAAGGTGCAAAAGTGCAATTATTGAAAAATTTAATGGGGGCATCTACTGAAAAAAAAGTAGAAAGTTCAGTACAACACTTAGAATATGCTTTTGCAGAAGCCATTTACAAAATATCTAAAGAAAAACAACGTAAAATAGCGGTTATCAAAGGAAATGGCGAGTTAGATGATATTTATATTGCCGATTTTTTAAAAACCATTCGTGATAATTATTATATAGGACCTATAACTTTAGATTCTGTAGTATCGCAGCCAATAAAAACATTAAAAGCTTTAAATGTTTACGACTTGGCTATTATTGCAAAACCAAAAGAAAAATTTACAGAAGCCGAAAAACAAGTGTTAGACCAATTTATCATGAATGGCGGAAAAACACTTTGGTTGGTTGATGGAACTACTGCCGAAATGGAAAATCTGTACAATGAAACTGGTTCAACTTTAGTTAGCAACAACGATTTGAATTTAACTGATATGTTTTTCAAATATGGATTCCGAATTACTCCTCAAATGATTAAAGATGAATACGGAACACCATTAAAATTAGCTTCTGGAAAAGAAGGAAGTGAAAGTCAAATGGAAACCTATAACTGGAAAATGGCGCCATTTATTTACCCAGCTTCCAAAAAACACCCAATTGTTAAAAATACGGATGGTGTAAAATTCAATTTTTGCTCTCCAATAGAGTTATTAAATTCGAATATTAAAACTACCGTTTTACTTGAAAGTTCACCTTATTCTAAAGCAATTGGAACGCCAAGCGTGGTTTCTTTGGAAATGATTGCAGAAGAAACCAGTCCAAAAGAGTATACCAATGGTGGTTTAATTCCTGTAGCGGCTTTATTAGAAGGATCTTTTACTTCTATGTATAACAATCGTGTTTTGCCTTTTAAAGATTCTACATTTTTAAATAAAAGTGTTCCAACTAAAATGATTGTAATTTCTGATGGAGACGTGATTAAAAATCAATTAGATAAAGGCGTGCCAATTGAATTAGGTTTTGATAAATACACCGGACAATTTTTCGGAAATAAAGAATTTATCTTAAATAGTGTAAATTATCTTTTAGATGATAACGGACTTATTAACATTAGAAGTAAAGATGTAACCTTACCCGTGCTAGATAAACAAAGTGTGCATGACAACTACAATCAAACACAAATGCTAACTGTAGCGTTACCAATTGTTTTATTGGCGATTTTCGGATTTATATTTACGTATTTAAGAAAGAAAAAATATAGCTACTAGTTGTTAATAAGTATATTTTTAGATTTAATTGTAACCCATTATATTTGTAAAAGCAAAAAAAATTAAAAATGATGAATTTTATAGTATCCAGTTCGTATTTATTAAAACAATTACAAGTTTTAGGAAGTGTTATCAATAGTAACAACACGTTACCTATTCTTGACAATTTTTTATTTGAATTAGACAACAATCAATTACACGTTTCAGCTTCCGATTTAGAAACTACGATGTCAGCAAGTCTAGAAATTGAGTCAAACAGTAAGGGAAGTGTAGCTATTCCTGCGAAATTATTATTAGATATTTTAAAAACATTCCCTGAGCAACCTTTAACTTTTACAGTTGAAGAAAACAATACAGTTGAAATTAGTTCTAATTCGGGTAAATATGCTATTGCATATGCAGATGGCGAAGAATTTCCAAAAGCTGTAGCACTAGAAGATCCTTCAACCACAATAGTTCCTGCAGAAGTATTAGCCACAGCAATTGGGAAAACTATTTTTGCAACTGGTAATGATGATTTACGTCCAGTAATGAGTGGTGTGTTTTTCCAGTTTTCTACTGAAGGCTTAATTTTCGTAGCAACAGATGCACATAAATTAGTGAAATATGCTCGTGCAGATGTAAAAGCATCTCAGAGTGCAGAATTTATTATGCCAAAAAAACCTTTAACTATTTTAAAAGGAATTTTAGCCACTTCAGATGCAGAAGTTAAAGTAGCTTATAATGATTCTAACGCTACCTATTCATTTGAAAACTACATCTTAACTTGTCGTTTAATTGATGGGAAATATCCTAATTACGAAGCGGTTATTCCAAAAGAAAATCCAAATAAATTAATTTTAAGTCGTATTACTTTCTTAAACTCGGTTCGTCGTGTAGCGATTTTTGCTAATAAAACTACGCACCAAATTCGTTTGAAAATTGCAGGAACTGAATTAAATATTTCTGCAGAAGATATAGATTATTCAAACAAAGCAGATGAACGTTTAACTTGTGATTATCATGGTGACGATTTACAAATTGGTTTCAACTCTCGTTTTTTAACAGAAATGTTAAACAACTTAACAAGTGATGAAATTCAACTCGACATGTCATTACCAAACAGAGCCGGAATTCTTACTCCTATTGATGGATTAGACGAAGGAGAAACCGTTACTATGTTAGTTATGCCAGTAATGCTTAATAACTAAAACATACAACTAACCTAACTACTACTTAAAACCACAATTGCTTTTTTGCTTTTGTGGTTTTTTTATTTTAAAAACAAGTAATAATTTATACTAAAAAAACTATTCACTAATTACTAATTACTAATTACTAAAATTTTATCTTTGCCAAGAAATAAAATTTAAAAAATGATTCCACAAGAAACCATAGTTGCCTTAGCTACCCCATCTGGTGCGGGTGCTATTGCTATTATTCGATTATCAGGTAAAGATGCTATTACTTTAGCTGCCGAAGTATTTGAATCGGTTTCTGGTAAGAATATTGCGACTCAAAAAACACA
>NZ_JBIPMS010000117.1:0-5169 GCF_044368995.1 Flavobacterium sp.
ATAATGGCGTGTTTTGGACTGATGGGCACATCCACTGATTTAGCAAAATCCACCATCTTAATCGATGGATTGATGATCGCCAAGTTCACAGCAGCTTCTTCGCGTTTTTGCAATAAAATGATGTACAATGCTTCTTTTATTTCTTGTTGGCGCTCGATGGAACGAATGGCCTTTTCTTGAAACGGTAAGGCGGCATATTGTTGCGATTGCCCCAAACTGATCTGGCTGATGGCCGCAATTTTAGATTGCAACACTTTCATGTAAGTAGCTAAGGAAACCTTAATGTTTTTTTTGAGTTCCTTTTGGGTCTCTTTCAATTCCAACACGGCCGGGTGGTTTTCTCCTACCGATTGCAACAATTTCTGTTGTTTCAACACCAATTCGTTGTATTGATCGATGATGTTAGCTACTTCCACTTGTTCTAATCCAATATTAGCAGGTAGCAGTTCATTGGATTTGGTTTTGCCCAAGGTTTCAATTAAGATTTCGCTCAATACCGCTTGGGTTTTGGCGGCATTCAATTCGCCTTTGGTGCCCGATTTTGAGGCCAAAAGCACTCCGGCATCGGCTTGAAAATTGGCCAAATTTTCTTTTTGCTTGTAATTGGCTTTATCTTTTTCTATCGAATCCAATTCTTTGAATAAAAATCCAAAACGTTCGTTGACAAAATTCACTGTTTTTTGGTGCACCAATCGGCGGTCATTAACCCCGTCTTGGTCAAATACTGCCGCCAGCATATTGGCAATATCGGCGGCTTTTTTAGGATGGTTTGCCGAAACCGACAAGCGCAACAATTCACTTTGCTTACCTACTGGCGTTACCGTTAATTGTGATTTCACCATTTGTATGGCGCGTTCTTTCTTTATTTTGACAATTATATAATCGCCTTCTATTTTTTTAGCGGCAACTTCTTTTAAAAGTACGTAAAAGGGATGTTTTTTATAGGTGTACGTTGTTCCATAGCTTTTTAATTGTTTACTTCCCTCTATATAATATCCTTTTGGTGTCAATTCAAGGGAGAAGCCAATTCCTATTTCATTCACCTTTTCTGGTAGTTCGGTCCAATGTATGCTAAACGGTGCCGTAGCGCCTATTTCGGTTTCCTTTATGTTCCCTTTGGTATAATATAGATTTTGAAGATCTAGGGTGTCCACTACTTTTTCAATCAACAAGGAAGATTGCAAGACCTCGGTTTCGTTTTCTAAATTAATTTTTCCTTTAGAAAAAAAAGACAACGCATCCGTGGGCATTTTAAACCCTGAATTGTTGTTGTCTAATATTTTAACCACATTGGAAGCTTGGTACACTTCTTGTGAATAGCGCAGGTAGAAGAAAGCAATCGTAAATGATAATATCGCGCCTAAAACAATCCAATGTAAAAAAGCGAGGTATTTAAATATAAGCTCTTTAATATCTATCGAAGTAGCCTGATTTTCTTGAAATTCTGATGACTGCATAAAAGCTTATAGTGATTTAATAATTAAGAAACTGGACATTAAAACAGAAATGATGGAAATAATATTACCGGCATTTCCTACTACTCCCGCCGATTTAACTTTAGCAGAATTCGGGTCAATGATTATAACGTCATTAGGCTTAATAAAATAATAAGGAGAGGTAAACCAATCGCTCTTGGTCAAATCGATACTGCCATAGGTTTGTACCCCCTTTTCAGTACGTATAATGGTTACTTTTTTGCGAATGCCGTTAATGGTTAAATCCCCCGCCAAGCCCAAAGCCTGTAATAAGGTCAAATTGTTTTCAAAAAAAGTATAAGTCCCAGGAGATTTTACTTCGCCCAAAACCGTGAATTTAGCATTTAACAAGCGACAAACCACCACAGGGTTCTTTAAAAATCCTTTGCTGACTAAGGACTCTTGTATTTGTTTTTCGGCTTGTTCTAAGGTCAAACCAGCCATTTTTTGTACCCCCAAAACAGGAATGTTAATGTCGCCCTGGTTGCTTACCAAATAGCCTTGCAACTGCATTTGTGCGCCTTGCACGTTATTTTGCAGTAGAGGATTTGTAATATTGTAAGCTACCGCCAATTCGGGCACCTCGGTGGTTACTTTTACACTAATAATATCGTTGGGTTGAATATACATTTCAGACCATTTGAAGGGTAACGAGGAAGAAGGCGCACCTCCATTCAAATACAACAAGTCTTTTTTGGTAGCACATGAAGTTAAACTCATGATAAAAACAACTATAAAAACAACGGGTATGAATTTTTTTATTTTCACTTTAAAATAAATTTGGTATTGCAAATATAGTTTTTTAATTTAAAACTAAAAAACTATTAATTTTGAATGCTTTACCAATTTTTTTTAAAGAATTTCGAATAAACTGTTTTTTTTGGAGCGCTTTTAAGATTTTAGCAAAGAATAAAATTGCTATTGGGTATAGTAAATTCTAGAAATATTAAATTGAAACACTTGAAAACGCAATATTATATTTTTATTGAATCATAATACTCAATTGTTTTTTGCGCCGCCGTCTCTGTATCAAAAGGCATATTATTCATTTCAAGGGCATTTTTAATTTTATTTCCATTTATGATTCTGGAATGAGAAATTTCAAAAAGTTTTTTAGAATTAAATTCCCATTTAAACATATCGCCTATTTTGGCAAAAAGACTCAATATTCCTTTAGGTACTTTAATAATTTTAGCTTTTTTGTCGAAAACGGCCGCAATCCAATTGACCAATTGTGTAGTTACAATTGGCTCGTTATCAGTAACATTATAAATTCCTGATGGTACCGCTGTTTTTTCTGAAATTTGAGCAATAATTTCCGTAAGGTTGTCGATATAGCAAAAAGATTGTTTCGTATCAAAAACACCAAAAAACCAAGGGAATTTTTTACAGAAACTAAACGTGTCGTATAGCAAGCTTTTGGTTTCTCTGCCATAAACTGGCGCCACACGAAGTATAATGGCTCTTTTCCCTTCTGGTAACACTTGCTTCAAAATGAACTGTTCCGCATCAAATTTAGATTGAAGAAAAGGATTTGTAGGATTTGCGTTGGCGTCTTCAGTAATTTCTGAGATTTGTTTATCTATTAATTCCGCCGTGCTTAAAAAGATAAACGTTTTGGCGTTTGAACTTAAAAAATATCTAAATAATTTAGACGAAAGCTCTGTATTTACTCTAAAATATTCTTCGTCAAAAGCACTATCTTGCGGATTTAAATTAATCGCCGCCAAATGAATAATAGTTTCCGTTTCTAATGGCATCATTTTGTGCCAGTTTTGAAATCGGAGCGAAATAGACTTGTTTTTTTTAGATTTTGAATTAAAATATTTGGTAAGGTTTTGTCCAATATATCCAGTGGTTCCTGTTAATACAATAAGGCTCATAATAAATTTTTCATTAAGAGCGCTAAAATACAAATAATTATGAATTGAAATTTAATTTTAGTGGTAAATTAATTCGTTTGTTTTTTTATAAAATTCTGTTTTTGTTTAATTAGTATTGAAAATTAATAAAAAACATAAGGGAATATTTGGTGCAATAACACCATTATAAGGTTAAAAAAACTAAAAAAATTGTTTTAAAGGGCAATAATTAATCGGATTCCTAACGATTTTATAATCAAAGTAACCTTATTTGCCGAAATTTTATCTACTTCAGCCATTTGGTTTTTAAAAGGCCCTTCTTTAATTTGAACTGCTGTGTTTGGTATCCAGGTTTCTATATCAACTTTTACCACCGGCGCGGCCAATTGTGTTTTTAATGCTTCTATTTCGTGGGGTTTAATTTTTGCTGGTTTGCCTAACCAAAACACGTATTGCACGACACCAGCTACTTGAAATACGTCTTTTCGATTTGCTTCCTCAATTTTTACAAATACATAAGAAGGAATTAGGGGCGATGCTACCTTTTTTTTCCGATCAGACCACTGTTTGATAGTGATTACTAATGGACAATAGGCCTCTATACCAAGAGCAGCAAGGTTTTCGGCTACCCTTTTTTCATTACGTGGTTTTGTATATAAAGCAAACCATTCCATCTTGAATACATTTAATAAAAAAAGCCCCTGATAAGTTGCTTTTCATTTTTATTTTTTATGCTACAAAGATATCAAATATATAGAATATCTGAAAAAAATAGGCCCTTTTTAATTGTCGTTGGTGTTAATTGTCCGTTAATTTAATGGCAAATAGTTATATCTTTATCAATAATTAAGAAATACTTATTATTTTTATAAAAAATACCGAACATGTCTTTTTATACATCATCTATAATTGCCGGCACTATGAATTGGGGCAAATGGGGAAAAAATTTTAATTTACACGCCATTCAACAAGTTATAGCAACTTGCGTAACGGAAGAAATTACAACATTTGACCATGCTGATATTTATGGCGGCTATACAACGGAAGCCGATTTTGGAACGGCTTGGTCAGAAATGAATATTGACAGAAATCAAGTACAATTTATTACCAAATGTGGTATAAAATTAGTTTGTGAAGAACGAGACTATAGCATCAAACATTACGACTATACAAAAGAACATATTATTTGGAGTGTAGAAAATTCATTAAAGAATTTAAAAACCGAGTATATTGATGTATTGCTTTTACACAGACCTAGTCCGCTTATGGAAACAGAAGTAATTGCTGAAGCTGTTTCTGAACTTAAAAATTCGGGTAAAATACGCGCTTTTGGCTTGTCTAACTTTACGCCTTCGCAAACCGATTTAATTAAAAATTATAGTTCCGTAGCTTGTAATCAAATTCCGTTTTCCGCTACGCATTTACAACCTATGTTAAATGGTGAATTGGATTACATGACGCTTCATAATATTCAGCCTATGGCTTGGAATCCTTTAGGATCAGTATATAAAGAAGTTATTCCACAAACCATTCGATTAAGAGACTTGCTTCAAAAACTAAGCTTAAAATATGGCGTTTCTGATGATTTGTTGCTTTTGGCTTGGGTTTTAAAACATCCTGCAAAGATTCAACCGGTTATAGGCACTACACAAATTGATCGTATCAAAAACTTGAAAAAATTACAGGGGTTTGAATTGGAAGTAGCAGATTGGTTTGCCATTTGGACAGAAAGTATTGGAACACAAATTCCATAAATTATGATTAATAAACGGCTTCTTGTTAAAAACCTCTTGGCTCATAATAACGAAAATAGTTTTTATGATAAAAAACGC
>NZ_JBIPMS010000118.1:0-5167 GCF_044368995.1 Flavobacterium sp.
TGTGAAAGCATAATTTGAGAGTAATTGCAAGGTTTCTTTTCCAATACCTTGATTTCTAAAGTTTTCCGAAATTAAAATTCCAATTCCAGCACGACTGTTTTTGGCATCAAAATCAAACAAATCTATGAATCCAACTTTTTCATTGGTTTCTGAAAAAACAATTACCAATCGCAATTGTTTAGCTTCATAAATATCGAGATGTGCGTTTTCTAAATATTGCTTCAACACCCATTTACTGTATGGTGTTTGCGTATTGCTTACTTCCCAAATAGATTTGTTGTTTTCTATTTCGTAGAGAAAATCTAAATCTTCGGGTTCGAGCGCTCGTAAATGAATATTTTGTCCTTTTAATGTCATAGAGTTTTTTTTACCGCAAAGACGCTAAGGTTTTCGCATGGTTCGCAAATATTTTTTTAATTACCCAATGCTTCTTTAATTTTCATAGCACATTTTTCACCATCGATGGCAGCAGAAACAATTCCACCTGCGTAACCAGCACCCTCGCCGCAAGGATATAATCCTTTAATTTGAACATGCTCCAAAGTAAAATTATCTCTAGGAATACGAACTGGTGAGGAAGTTCTACTTTCAGGCGCATGCAAAATGGCATCATTTGTTAAATAACCCTGCATGGCTTTTCCGAAAGCTGAAAAACCTTCACGCAGCGTTTGTGTTAAAAATGCTGGAAAAACTTCTCCTAATTCTACTGAAGTTGTTCCGGGAACATAGGAAGTTTTTGGGATAACTGTCGAAACTTTTGTTTGTGTAAAATCAATCATTCTTTGTGCGGGAACTTTTTGTGTTTTACCGGCCAATTGCCATGCTTTTTGTTCAATAGCTTTTTGAAATTCCATTCCTGCTAATGGGCCAAATTTTTGATAAGCTTTGAAATCTTCTAAACGTAATTCAATTACAATTCCAGAATTTGCTGTTGCTTGATCACGTTTACTTGGACTCCAACCATTAGTAACTACTTCGCCATCGGCTGTGGCACAAGGTGCTATAACACCACCTGGACACATACAAAACGAGTACATGCCACGACCATTAACTTGCTTTACGATGGAATATGGTGAAGGTGGTAAAAACTCACCACGGTAATCACATGAATATTGAATTTTATCAATTAACCCTTGCGGATGTTCTGCACGAACACCTAATGCAAAAGGTTTTGCTTCAATAAAAATATCTTTTTTATGAAGTAATTCAAAAATATCACGAGCCGAATGTCCTGTTGCTAAAATAATTTTTTTGGAATGAATGGTTGCTCCATTTTGAGTTACAATTCCGTCTACTTCGTTATTTTTTAACAATATATCCGTAACCCGTGTTTCAAACAAAACTTGTCCACCACATTCGATAATTTTATCTCGAATATCTTGTATAATTTGTGGTAATTTGTTGGTTCCAATGTGTGGATGTGCTTCAACCAAAATTTCTTCAGTTGCTCCAAAAGCTACTAATAATTGTAAAATTCTATCCACATCGCCACGTTTTTTGGAACGTGTATACAATTTTCCATCGGAATAGGTACCTGCGCCGCCTTCGCCAAAACAGTAATTAGAATCGGCATTTACAATGCCATCAACATTTAATGCTTTTAAATCTCTACGACGACCTCGAACATCTTTTCCGCGTTCTAACACTATTGGTTTCAAGCCCAATTCTATTAATTGCAAAGCTGCAAATAATCCGGCAGGTCCAGCTCCAACAACTATAACTTCTTGTTTGTTGCTTACGTTAGGATAATTAGGTAATTCAATTTTAGATGCTATAAATACCTCCTCTTTAAAGTAAATAGCTAACTTTAAATTGAATTTTATAGTTTTTTGGCGCGCATCAATAGAACGTTTAAGTACAACAATTTTTTGCAAATCAGACACAGAAGTGTCTACCAATTTAGCAACATGTTGGTATAACATTTGTTCGTTATTCGACATTTCTGGAGAAACTTGAATTAGTAATTCGCGAGGCATTAAAATCTGGCTTAAATTATTTGGTAAAAGTACGAATTTTATTAAGGAATAGAAATCTATTTGAAAAGCGTTAAAATGATTTGTAACTTTGCTATATGGGACAAATAAAACTATTATGGGATTTTCGTGGACATTTTGCTGCTAAAACAGCCGAACACCATGAAATTCATCTAAAAGAATTTTTAGAAAAAGAAAATTACAAGCTAAAAATTACTGGTTTTGAAATTTTTAACGAAATGTACGCTATAGCCTATTTAGTTGTAGAAGAAGCTGATATGATTACTTTTAGAGATGCTTTACTACCTCATCGTGGAGAGGTTTATTTAGTCGAAAGTCAAAAGTCTAAAAGTCGAAAGTAAATCCATAAGTTACTTTATGACTTTCGACTTTTAGACTTTCGACTTTTAGACTTTTACCTAATTTTAATTCGCTACTTCGCTGATAAATTTGATTCTCATTAATCGTAATTCTTCTGTATCATATTCACCATCAAATTCTTTTAGGGCATTTTCAATACTATCAGATTCGGAATCCATAAAATAGTCATAAATTTCTTCTTGCTGATCTTCGTCTAAGATATCATCAATCCAATATTTAATATTCAATTTTGTTCCCGAAAACACAATTTGTTCCAATTCTTTAAGCAAATCGTCAAATTTTATTCCTTTAGCCGAGGCAATATCATCTAAAGCTAATTTTCTATCGATATTTTGTATGATATATAATTTATTAATGGAGTTGGCTCCGGTAGATTTCACAACTAAATCATCTGGACGAATAATATCATTTTCGTCAACATATCTTGAAATTAATTCAATAAATGGGTTTCCAAATTTCTTTGCCTTTCCTTCTCCTACACCATGGACGTTACTTAATTCGTCAATGGTAATTGGAAATTTTAGCGCCATATCCTCTAAAGAAGGATCTTGAAACACTACAAATGGAGGAACATTATGCTTTTTGGCTTCTTTTTTTCGTAAATCTTTAAGCATAGACATTAATATCACATCAGCTGTACCTGTAGCTTTTGCTGCGGCTATTATGTTTTCATCTTCCTCTTCGCTAAATTCATGGTCTTCTGCCACCATAAATGAATATGGTTTGATAATAAAATCATATCCAGCTTGTGTTACTTTTAAAACGCCGTAACTTTCAATGTCTTTTGATATAAATCCAGCTACTAAAATCTGTCGAATTAATGCCATCCAATATTTTTCATCCTGTTTAGCGCCACTTCCAAATGTTTTTAAGGTATCTATTTTTTGAGCTTTAATTATAGCATTTATTTTACCAACTAAAGCCATTATGACTTCTTTAGATTTAAACAACTGTTTGGTATCGTTAATTACTTTTAACAAAGTAACTATCTGATTTTGAGCTTCTGTTTTTACTTTAGGATTTCTAACATTATCATCCATGTTTGCTCCTTCTCCATTAACTTCGTCAAATTCTTCTCCGAAATAGTGCAATAAATATTTTCTTCTAGAAATTGACGTTTCAGCATATGCAACTACTTCTTGAAGTAATGCGTAACCAATTTCTTGTTCTGCAATTGGTTTTCCAGACATGAATTTTTCTAACTTTTCAATATCTTTATAAGAATAATAGGCCATGCAAATCCCTTCGCCATCGTCTCTTCCTGCTCTACCTGTTTCTTGATAATAACTTTCTAATGATTTTGGAATGTCGTGATGAATTACAAATCGGACATCTGGTTTGTCGATACCCATACCAAAGGCAATTGTTGCCACAACAACATCAACATCTTCCATAAGAAACATGTCTTGATGTTTGGCACGTGTTTTAGCATCTAAACCTGCATGATAAGGCACTGCCGAAATTCCATTTACTTGTAAAACTTGTGCAATTTCTTCTACTTTTTTTCTACTTAAGCAATAAATGACTCCTGATTTCCCTTTATGTTGCTTAATAAATCGTATAATATCGCCTTGAACATTTTTTGTTTTAGGACGTATTTCGTAATATAAATTTGGTCGGTTAAAAGAAGCTTTAAAAGTATTAGCATTTGGCATATCTAGATTTTTCAAGATATCTTCTTGTACCTTGGGAGTAGCTGTTGCTGTAAGACCAATTATCGGCACATCACCCAATTGCTTAATGATACTTCTTAAATTTCTGTATTCTGGTCTAAAATCATGTCCCCATTCAGAAATACAATGCGCTTCATCAATGGCTACAAATGATATCTTTACTGTTTGTAAAAACTTAATATAATCTTCTTTTGTTAATGATTCAGGTGCAACATATAGCATTTTAGTTTTGCCAGATAAAATATCTGCTTTGACCTGATTTACTTCTGTTTTATTTAAAGATGAATTTAATACATGCGCAACACCAACATCAGACCCCATACTTCTAATGGCATCTACTTGATTTTTCATTAAAGCAATAAGCGGAGAAACTACAATAGCTGTGCCTTCTAAAACCAATGCTGGTAATTGATAACATAATGATTTACCACCACCAGTTGGCATAATAACAAAGGTGTTGTTACCAGAAATAATACTTGTAACTACTTTCTCTTGTAATCCTTTAAATTGAGAAAATCCAAAGTATTTTTTTAATTCTTTGTATAAATCTATATTCTGTTCTTTCATGAAATAATGGGTTGTACTTATAAACAAATAATTTTAGACAATTATTATTTGAATTTTGTCTAAATTTGCAATTATAAAGATACAACTATTCTTTAAAAACAAAAACATAATTCATTTAATTTTGAATACAACACAAACTATCCTAGAAAACGCAAGGCAATCTATACTATCTCAAAGCGAAAGTATTGCAAAACTTACGCATTATCTTTCAGAAGATTTTGCCAAAACTGTACAACTCATTTTCGAATCCAAAGGAAGATTAGTAGTTACTGGTATTGGAAAAAGTGCCATTATTGCTCAAAAAATTGTAGCTACCTTAAATTCTACGGGAACGCCATCTATATTTTTACACGCAGCTGAAGCCATTCATGGAGATTTAGGAATGATTCAAAAAGGCGACCTAGTATTATGTATTTCAAAAAGTGGAAACAGCCCTGAAATTAAAGTTTTGGCGCCCATAATTAAAAATTTTGGGACTACTTTAATTGGAATGACGGCAAATTCAACCTCTTTTTTAGCTGCTTCTTCCGATTTAGTGTTACTTGCTCATGTAGATGACGAAAGTTGTCCACT
>NZ_JBIPMS010000119.1:0-4942 GCF_044368995.1 Flavobacterium sp.
TCATTCATTTTCATTTCGCGTTGCACCAATCCTTTTCCGAAAGAGCGACGTCCAATTATAGTTCCTCTGTCGTTATCCTGAATGGCTCCAGCAAAAATCTCACTAGCCGAAGCACTATTTTCATCAATTAACACAAAGACACGTCCTGTTTCAAAAGCGCCTTTTGTGGAAGCGTAAGACACTTCTACATTCCCTTTTTTATTTTTAGTTTTAACGATTACTTGCTTGTCTTTTAAAAATTCATCGGCCATAGCCACTGCTATTTCTAAGTAACCGCCACTATTTTCTCTTAAATCAATAATTACCTCTTTAATACCTTGCTTTTTTAAAGAAACTAAAGCGTTATGAAATTCATTAAATGTAGTTTCGGCAAATCGATTTACTTTAATATAACCTGTTTTATCGTTAATTTTAGTTGCAACATCTATACTTTTTACTGGAATTAAATTTCTAACAATTGTTACTTTAAATCTTTTGTTTTCAGATTTTCTAAACACTACCAAATTAACAGGCGTATCGATTTCTCCTTTTAGAATAGAAAATAAATTTTCTGATTGGTATTTTTTATTGAAAAGTTGCTTGTTATTGGCAAATAAAATTCTGTCACCTGATTGAATACCAGCTTTTGCTGAAGGTCCGTTTGGAATGGGTTTTATAACCGTTAACGTGTCTTTATACATGTAAAAATTTACGCCAATGCCTACAAAGTTGCCTTCCATATTTTCATTAATCGAAGCCAATTGTTCTTTTGGAATGTAAACAGAATGTGGATCTAGATTTTCTAAAATTCCGGAAACTGTTAAATCTACAATAGAATCGGTATTAATTTTATCTACATAGTCCGTATCAATAAAATCAATAAGCTGATTTAATTTTAATTTTCCTTTTGTTTTAGCGCCAATATTTACTTGACTTAAAGCATCTAATTTGCTACCCAAAAGCAATCCGCCCACAAAAGATAAAGCAATAATAATAGGAATAAAAATATAGTATTTACTTTGTTTTTTATGCATCAATTTCTTGTAAATGTTCTGCTTCCACACCAGCTTTTCTTAAAAAATCGACACCAGAAGTATCTTTATATTCGTTTAAATACACCACGCGTTTTATGCCAGATTGATGAATCAATTTACTACATTCTTTACAAGGCGAAAGGGTAATATACAAGGTAGCGCCTTCACAAGATTGTGTAGAACGGGCTACTTTTAAAATCGCATTTGCCTCTGCGTGAAGCACATACCACTTTGTTAGGTTTTCTTCATCTTCACAACAATTTTCAAAGCCGCTTGGTGTGCCATTATAGCCGTCAGAAATAATCATTTTATCTCTAACAATAATGGCGCCAACTTGTTTGCGTTTGCAATAAGATAACTTACCCCATTCAGTGGCCATGCGTAAATAGGCTAAATCGTATTTTAATTTTTTCTTTTCTTTCATAATAAATTTACCGCAAAGAAACGCTAAGTTCCTCGCTAAGGTTCACAAAGTTCTTATTCTTTAATACTTTTAGAACATATTATATGGAATTAATACTAATTTTGTGTTACTCTGCGAACTCTTTGTATTGCTCTGTGAAATAACTTCTATTTAAAAATTTCGCTTTGTAAAATCATTGGTAAAATTACACCAATTATACATCCTGACAATACCAAAGCCCAATCTCTTTTGGAAAAACGGAAAAAAGTTTGAAGAATATAAGCAAAAAGTAATACGGAAAGTACCACTATTAGTTGAGCGGACTCAATTCCTAAAGCAAATTCTAATAAAGGAACTAACTTAGACATTCCCGAACCCACCATTATTGTATTAAAATAATTAGAAAATCCTAGGCCATGAATTAGCCCGAAAAACAAGGTTACTAAAACTACAAAAGAAATACTCTCTTTTTTACCAGATTTCCCCGCGGTGAATAGATGATACAAAGCAGTGATTAATATTGTAATAGGAATAAGGAATTCCACCAAAGTTACCGATATAGAAACTATCCCAAAAACAGATAAAATTAAAGCAAAAGTATGCCCTAAAGTAAATAAACTTACCAATAAAAATACGCGTTTCCAATCTTTAAACGTGTACGGAATTAGTAACGCTATTAGAAAAACGACATGGTCATAAGCTGCGATATCTAACACATGCTTTAATCCCATATTGAAATATATTAAAAAATCTTGCATACCATTTCATTTAAAATGTTTTTCAAACTTACAGAATTTTTAGGAAATAAAAAAGCGACATTTCTGTCGCTTTGTGTTTTTATTTTGCTTGTTCCATGAATTCCTCTGCTTTTTCCACCATACTTTTTACACCGCAGAAAAACGGTACGCGTTGGTGCAATTCAGTTGGGATAATTTCCATAGTACTTCCAAAACCATCGGAAGATTTACCTCCTGCTTGTTCGGCAATAAAAGCCATTGGATTGCATTCGTATAACAAACGTAATTTTCCATTAGGCGATTTAGAACTTGTTGGATAAATATAAATGCCGCCTTTTATCATGTTTCTATGAAAATCAGATACTAAACTTCCGATGTATCTTGAGGTGTATGGTCGGTCGTTTTCTTCTAATTGGCAATACTTTATATAATTTTTTACACCTTGAGGAAAATGCACATAATTTCCTTCGTTTATAGAATAAATACTTCCATTAACTGGAAATTTCATGTTGGGATGCGACAAATAAAACGTTCCGATAGCTGGATTTAAGGTAAATCCGTTAACACCGCAACCAGTTGTATACACTAACATGGTTGACGTGCCGTAAATAACATACCCTGCTGCTACTTGATTGATTCCTGGTTGTAAAAAATCTTTTAAAGTAACGGGCGTTCCAACTGGAGTAATTCTTCTATAAACTGAAAAAATTGTTCCAACAGATACGTTCACATCAATATTTGAAGAACCGTCAAGTGGATCCATTAATACCACATATTTGTTATTATGACTTTTATCTGAACCCGCTACAGTTATAAAATCGTCGTTTTCTTCAGACGCAATTCCACAAACAATTTCTCGATTTATTAGTGTTTGAATAAAAACTTCATTCGCATAGACATCCAGTTTTTGTTGGTCTTCACCTTGAATATTTTGATCTCCAGCAGCACCTACAATATCTACTAATCCAGCTTTGTTTACTTTGTAGTTGACTACTTTTGCTGCCAAACGGATGGAGTTGATAATCCGAGATAATTCGCCAGACGAATATTGAAAGGAATTCTGGTTTTCGATGATAAATTCACCTAAGGTTTTAGTGCTTTGTTCCATTACGAAATCGATTGAGTTGAATTGTTGCACAAATATCGTTATTTTTGTGATAATGTGAAATTAATTTAGAATGTTGTTTGTGGATGTTTATTTTTGCAGGAGAATTCATAGAAAAAATTGTAAATAGCTTCAAAAAAAATGATTATAAGAGAAGGAATGCCCAAAGATATGCCAGAAGTTTTGGCTTTAATTAAAGAATTAGCTATTTTTGAAAAAGAACCTAATGCGGTTGTTGTTACTGTAGAAGATTTACTACGAGATGGCTTTTCTGAAAATCCTTTATTTTATACATTTGTAGCAGAAGTACAAAATGAAATTATTGGTGTAGCTTTGTTTTATTATAGATTTTCTACTTGGAAAGGCAAAACCATTCATTTAGAAGATTTAATTGTCAAAGAAAATAAAAGAGGAACTGGCGCTGGATTTGCATTATATACTGAAATTATAAAACAAGGGAAAAAAGATAATGTAAAACGAATAGAATGGAACGTTTTAGATTGGAACACACCAGCTATTGCATTTTACAAAAAAAGCGGGGCAACTGTTTTAAATGATTGGCGCGTGGTACACATGGATGAAAAAGGAATAGAAACATTTATAAGTAAAATAGAAAAAAACAACTAATTATTAATTATTATAAACTTGGAATTTGGAATTTTGGAATTTGGAGTTTAGAATTTTAATGTTGTAATTGATACACTATGAAAATATTTAAATTTGGTGGCGCTTCTGTAAAAGATGCCGCAGGAATAAAAAACGTATTAAATGTATTACAAACTGTTGGATACGAAGATGTAATGTTAGTGATTTCCGCTATGGGAAAAACTACAAATGCGCTTGAAGTAGTAATTAAAAATTATTTTGAAAAATCAAACGAATTATATGCTTCTTTACAAGACATAAGAAAATATCACAATCAAATTTTATTAGATTTATTTGACGATGAAGAGCATGAAGTGTTTTTTGACGTGAATACGCATTTTGATGATTTAGAATATTTTGTAAGAAGCAACAAATCGCCAAATTATCCTTTTGTATACGATCAAATTATTAGTATTGGAGAAATGGTTTCTACCACTATTGTAAGTCATTATTTAAATGCCGCAGGGATTCAAAATCAGTGGTTAGATGTGCGTCATTACATAAAAACCGATGCCAATTACAGAGATGCCAGTGTAAATTGGGAACATACCCAAAAATTGATATCTAAAATAAATAGAAAAAAATCGTTATTTATTACACAAGGATTTATTGGTGCCGACGAAAATAACTTTACCACTACATTAGGTCGTGAAGGATCCGATTATACCGCAGCCATTTTTGCTTACTGCTTAGGAGCCGAAAGTGTAACAATTTGGAAAGACGTACCCGGTGTTTTAAATGCCGATCCGAGGTATTTTGAAAATGCCGTTTTATTAAATCAAATTTCTTACAGAGAAGCTATCGAATTGGCTTTTTATGGCGCCAGCGTTATTCATCCAAAAACCTTACAACCATTACAAAAAAAAGAAATTCCACTTTTTGTAAAATCATTTCTAAATCCAACATTACCTGGAACAAAAGTGGGTACTGGTTTAGATTTAGAGCCTAAAACATCTTGTTTTATTGTGAAGAAAAATCAAATTCTAGTTTCACTTTCCTCGATAGATTTTTCATTTATTATGGAAGAAAATATTAGTGA
>NZ_JBIPMS010000120.1:0-4918 GCF_044368995.1 Flavobacterium sp.
AGATTTTGTTAATTCTCCTAATACTTTTGAGGGATGATGTGCGGTTTGTAGTTTTTTACACATGGTAGTCCAACGGTCTAACAGTGTTTCTACATCTTTTTCAATCTCAGTTGTTTTTCTGCCTTCTGCTACTGTTCTCACAATAACACCAAATCCCTTTGGTTTTATAGATTGTAGTAATTTTTTTAGTCGGTCTTTTTCTGCTCGGTCTCCAATTTTTTGTGAAATGGATACACGGTCTGAAAAAGGTACTAAAACTACATATCTTCCAGCTAAAGAAATCTCAGAACTAATTCTTGGTCCTTTTGTTGAGATAGGTTCTTTAACTACTTGAACTAAAATCGACTGATTGGCGCTTAATGTGTCCATTATAGTGCCATCTTTGCTGATTTCTGGTTCAAAAGGGAAATTTTTGAGTGAATAATCTTTTATTTTACCTGCGCTTACAAGTTTAATAAATTTCATCAAAGAACCAAGGTTTGGGCCTAAATCATGATAATGCAAAAATGCATCTTTTTCATGACCTAAATGCACAAATGCGGCGTTCAATCCGGCAACGGGTTTTCTTATTTTTGCTATAAAAATATCGCCAACCTGAAACTGAATGCTGTCGCCAGCCTCTTTTTCTTTGTGTAATTCAATTAGTTTTCCATCTTTTAATAAGGCAAAATCTACTGCGTCTGAACTAGATCTAATGATTAATTCTTTGTTCATACTGTATCTTTTTTATCCGAACATTTTGTTGTCGGTTTTTGATTGTTTGTTACCAAAGGTACAAAACAACTAGCAACTAGCAACTTATTGCTTGGATGGATTAAACAATTTAGGTAAAATACCCAATAAAATTATAATATGAATTGAATGAATCAAGTAATAAAATAATTTAAAATTCAAGGAACGTAACTTCTTTTTTTAAACAAAGAAAAGTAGTTATTAGACTACTTTTTCTTTTTGTGACGGTTAGCTCTCGCTCTTTTCTTACGCTTGTGAGTAGCTACCTTATGTCTTTTTCTTTTTTTACCACTTGGCATAATGTGCAGTTTTTTATGATTAATAAATAATATTATACAGTTACTTCTGTCTTTTCTTTAACGCTTTCAACAAAAATTTTAGCGGGTTTAAATGCTGGAATGTTGTGAGCTGGTATTTTAATTGTGGTATTCTTTGAAATGTTTCTTCCCGTTTTTTCAGCCCTTGTTTTAACAATAAAACTACCAAATCCTCTTAAGTAAACATTATCACCAGTTTCTAATGAATTTTTTACTTCTTCCATGAATGATTCTACAGTAGCTTGAACGTCACCTTTTTCAAGACCTAATTTTTCTGAAATTTTTGCTACGATATCTGCTTTCGTCATTTTCTTGCGTGTTAAATTTTATGTGTATTTTTTTGAGTGTGCAAATATATGAATTAAAAAAATACAAATTCAAACATAATGAACTAAAATTTAACCAGATAAATGATTTATTTTTACAGCTTTAATTATTACTATGAATTTTTCAAAGAAATTAATCAGTTGGTACCAACAAAATAAAAGAGATTTACCATGGCGTAATACCAATGATGCATACAAAATATGGCTTTCAGAAATTATTTTGCAACAAACAAGAGTGGGTCAAGGATTACCTTATTATATAAATTTTGTAACGGCTTTTCCCACAGTAAAAGATTTGGCAAATGCCGATGAACAAAAAGTTTTGAAGCTTTGGCAGGGTCTTGGATATTATTCTCGTGCCAGAAATTTGCATTTTACCGCAAAATTTGTGGTAGAAAATCATCAAGGAATTTTCCCAAATACATATATTGAATTACTAAAATTAAAAGGAATTGGAACCTATACCGCAGCAGCAATAGCTTCTTTTTCTGCAAATGAACCAGTTGCTGTTGTAGATGGAAATGTGTTTAGAGTGTTGTCGCGGGTTTTTAATGTTACTTATGATATTTCTTTAAATTCTACTAAAACGTATTTTATAGAACTGGCGCAAAAATTACTTAATACAACAGAGCCTAATCTTCACAATCAAGCTATAATGGAGTTTGGAGCGTTACAATGCGTGCCTAAAAAACCAAATTGTTCAGACTGTGTTTTTAACGACAGTTGTGAAGCTTATAAACTTAAAATTGTCTCGGAATTACCTGTAAAATTTAAAAAAATTAAAGTTACGAAGCGATTTTTAAATTACGTTTTAATTCATGATGCTTTTGGAAATTATATAATGAACAAAAGAACTGAAAACGGAATTTGGAAAAATTTATATGAGTTTCCCTGTGTTGAATCAGAAAAAGAACTCGATGAAAATGAAATGTTATTGCAATTAAAGAAATTATATAAAATTAAAAAATTTCAATATTTTGATGCTTTTGATGTGTTACATAAATTATCGCATCAGCATTTAAATATAAAATTTTATAGAATTGAGTTGGAAGAAATAATTGAAAAAAGCTATACTTTTTCAGAATTAAAACAATTGCCTGTTCCTATTGTGTTGCATAATTTTATAGAAAAAATTGGTATATAAATAATATTTAGTATTTTTGATAAAAACATATAAGCCATGAACGGTACTTTAAACAAGGTTATTCTAATCGGTCACTTAGGAGACGAGGTAAAAATGCATTATTTTGATGCGCAAAGTTGTATTGGAAGATTTCCTTTGGCAACAAATGAAGTTTACATTAATAAATCGACAGGTGAAAAAATCACTTCTACAGAATGGCACAATATTGTAGTAAGAAATAAGGCTGCTGAATTATGCGAAAAATACCTTTCAAAAGGAGATAAAATATACATAGAAGGTAGAATAAAATCTCGTCAATGGACTGCAGAAGACGGCACTACAAAATACACCACTGAAATTCAAGTTACAGAATTTACGTTCTTAAACACTAAAAAAGATTCAGATTTATCTAAAGCGCCAACTTCAAATCCACCAAGTTCAAAAGATGTAGATTTTGATTCCTTAGTTTAATTCTGAATATAGAGAATAGAATATAGAGAATAGATAGTTCTTTATTATTAAACAATTACAAATGAAAACGCCCCTTATTTTTAGCTTACTTTGTCTTTCTTTACTTTCTTGTGGTGATGAAAAAATGCCAAAACCGACAGGACAATTAAGCTTAGAATATCCACCAGCAAAATACATGAAATTTTCCAATTCTTGTGGTTTTGATTTTGATAAAAATGATTTGGCAGAAGTAAAAACAACCTCAAATTGCGGATTAGAAATTCATTATCCAAAAATGAAAGCAACGGTGTATTTAACGTACAAACCCGTACAAAATAATTTAGATAAATTACTTACAGACGCACAGAAATTAACATTTGAACACGCTATAAAAGCCAATGATATTGCTGAACAGCCCTACATAAATCCGACTAGAAAAGTATACGGAATGTTTTATCAAGTAGGCGGAAATGCTGCTACTAACGCGCAATTTTACGCTACAGATAGTACCAAAAATTTTGTTACGGCTAGCATGTATTTTTACTCCAAACCAAATTTTGATTCCATACTTCCAGCTGCTGATTATATTAAAAATGACATGAAAAAAATCATAGAATCTATTAAATGGAAATAGATATTTTTTTTTAAATTAGTGTTATAATCTTATCAATTTATTATATTTGGGAAAACTTAACCTAACTACAATACACTTTGAAAAAGATTTTATTTTTACTTACATTTTTATCAATTTCTGCATTTGCACAAGAAAAAAAATACCAAAGTTTATTTTGGGAAATTTCCGGAAACGGATTAGCCAAAAAATCCTACATGTATGGCACCATGCATGTTTCCGACAAGGTTTCTTTTCACTTATCTGATTCTTTTTTCGAAAAATTAATGGCTTCAGATTTTATTGCTAATGAAAGTGAACCAAATACTTGGACAGAATTATACGATTTGTATGGATTCTATCAATCTACACAAACAAGAAGAAATTTTTATTCTAATTTTTATACATCTCCAATAGAAAAAGACTATTTATATTCTCTTTTTAGAGGAACAAATTATAATTTAATTGGATTATTATCTCGAACCAATCAGGCCAATCAAGAATTTCAAGAGGAAACCTATTTGGATATGTTCATTTACAGAACTGGAAGAAAATATGGTAAAAAGACATTAGGATTAGAAGACGTTAAATCTACTACTTTAAATATCGAAAAAGCTGAGGCGGAAATGGACAGAAGTGAAGTAGATGAAAACAAACAAGCTATTTTAAAAATATTAAAAAAACGATCTTATGTAGACGTTTTAAGAGATGCATATCGTGAAAAAGATTTAGATTTATTGGATACGCTAAACATGCTTTCCTCACCAAAATCTTACAATAAAGCCATGCTTTTTGATAGAAATGAAGGAATGTCCGCAAGCATGGATTCTATCATGAAAACTGGAAGTTTGTTTGCTGCTATTGGCGCCGCTCATTTGCCTGGTAAAAACGGAATGATTGAGATTTTAAGAAGAAAAGGATATACCGTTACACCAATATTGTCTGAATATACAGAAAAAGGGAAAAAATTAAAAAAACAGATTGAAGACTATTTTGTAAAACCCGTTTTTGAAATTAATACCACTTCAGATGAAATGATTTCTTTGCCTTTGTTTCCTTTGGTGTTAAAAAATGGTGAAAATTTAGAATCTCCAGATTTAGGAAACGGAGGACATATTAATGTAAAACGTATGTTGCTTCAGGATTTTATCACAAAAAAAGATGAAAAGTTTAATCATAAAACGCTTGACAGTTTGTTTTTTGAAAACATTCCCGGTGAAATTTTAGAAATAAAATCATATCAAGAAAAAAATAATTTTGTGTATGATATTAAGAGCAAAACCAAAACGGGTAAAAACGAACGGTATAGATACTACATCACCCCTCTAGAAATTATTGCTGTAATAATGAGTGGAGAAGG